>DASXGT010000210.1:0-6142 GCA_036488895.1 Bryobacteraceae bacterium
GAGGGTGTACAAAAGATTGTGTAAACGCGGTTCTCAGCAAGCAAGGAGAATAGGAGAACCGAATGGCAATTAGGAAAGAGTTAATCGACGAGTTGATGGCGACCAGCGAAGGGCCGTTAATCGGTCCAGATGGGCTATCGAAAGAGTTGACGAAGGCACTGGTGGAGAGAATGCTGGCGGGTGAGTTGAACCATCACCTGGGCTACCCGAAACACGATGTGGCCGGTTATGGAAGCGGCAACTCACGGAATGGAAAGAGCCCGAAGACGCTGAAAGGCGAAGCGGGTGAGATCACAATCGAGGTGCCGCGGGATCGCAACGGAACCTTCGAGCCGCAGCTGATCGAGAAGCACCAGACCCGGTTCGAAGGTTTCGATGCAAAGATCCTGTCCATGTACGCATTGGGGATGACGGTGCGTGATATCCAGGGCCATTTGCGCGAGCTATACGGGGTAGACGTGAGTGCGGCGCTGATCTCAGAAGTTACCGACAGCGTGATGGAAGAGGTAAAAGCGTGGCAGGACCGGCCCCTGGAAGCGCTCTACCCGATTGTCTATCTGGACGCATTGATGGTGAAAATGCGGCAGGACGGCCAGGTAGACAACCGGGCTGTGTATACGGCAATCGGCATCAATATGGAGGGCGAGAAGTCTGTGCTTGGGCTTTGGACCAACAGCAGTGAAGGCGCCAAGTTCTGGATGTCGGTTCTCACGAATCTAAAGAACCGGGGCATGAAAGACGCATTTATCATCTGCACGGATGGACTGAAGGGCTTCCCGGACGCCATTGAAGCCGTGTTTCCGAGTGCGCTGGTGCAAACCTGCATCGTGCATCTGATCCGGGCCAGTCTGAACTTCGTGAACTGGAAAGAGCGCAAAGCCATGGCAGCGGACCTGAAATCGATCTACCGGGCGCCCAGCGCGGACACCGCCGAGATGGCGTTGAGAGCGTTCCGGATCAAGTATCCCAAGCACCAGGTGGTGGCCGATGTGTGGGAACGGAATTGGCAGCGGGTCATCCCGTTCTTCGAATTTCCGGAGGAGATCCGAAAAATTATTTACACGACCAATGCCGTGGAATCGCTGCACATGACATTGCGGAAAGTGACGAAAAATCGCGGCTCTTTCCCGAGTCAGGATGCAGCGATCAAGCTGCTCTACCTAGCCCTGCAGAATGTGGCCAAAAAGTGGCACACCATCCAGGGGTGGCGCGAGGCATTGCGCCAATTTGCCCTTCGTTGGCCAGAACGCATTGAACAGGCCCGCGCGGCTTAACATCAAAACCTTCCCATGAAGGTGAAACGCGTTTACACAAAATTCTTGACACTACCCGCGCAATGAGGTACCAAATAACGAACCGGGCTCGTATCCGCAACAACCAGGATCACCATCAGAGCCCAAGGCGGCGCAAACCAGCACGCTCCCGCTCCAGATCCTCCAAGGTGTACTCAATCCAGATGCCGTGGGCCTTCAGGAATTCGTCAATCTGGTCGCCGGTCTCAAACCCAAGCAACCGTCGTAGATCAGGCTTCGTAAGATTTCCCTGCTTGTATTCCTCTGCGACAAGAGCTTCCAAAGCACGCCGCGACAAGTCACCGCCGCTCGCAAGCAGGCGCTGAGCAACGTCATCCGGAATTTCCATGCTCAGGTTCATCGCTGTACCTCGTATCCTACCAGCGAAGCCCCCCCTACATCACCGGCCCAATCCGCCAAGGCGCAAACTCATGATGCCCCAATTTCTCCGCCAACGTCCGCTCCCCCGAAGCCACTCGCACCAACGCCTCAAAAATCTCCCGCCCCACATCCTGAATACTCGCCTCTCCATCGGCAATCCGCCCCGCATTCACATCCATATTCCCGGTCATCCGCCGATACGTATTCGTATTACTCGCAATCTTCAAAACCGGAACACTCGGAAACCCAATCGCGCTGCCGCGCCCCGTAGTAAACGCAATCAAATTCACGCCCCCAGCCGCTAGCCCGGTAATCGAAACCGGATCATACCCAGGCGTATTCATAAACACAAACCCCGGCGTCAAAACGCGCTCGGCATAATCCACCACATCCTCCAGCGTGCTCGTCCCCGCCTTCGCCACCGCGCCCAATGATTTTTCCAGGATATTCGTCAAACCGCCCTCTTTATTCCCCGGCGACGGATTATCATTGAAGCTCCCGCCAAACTGCCGCAGATACCGTTTGTAGCCTTCTACATAGCTCACCAGCTTCCGCGCCACGTCCGTATTCCTAGCCCGCCGGATCAGCAAATGTTCCGCGCCAAAAATCTCCGTCGTCTCCGCCAGCACCACCGTCCCGCCTTGCTCCACCAGCAAATCGCAGCAATACCCCAACGCCGGATTCGCCGTAATCCCGGAAAACGAATCCGACCCGCCGCAATTCAATCCCAACGAAAGCCGTGACACCGGCGTCTCCGTCCGTTTCTCGCCAGCCGCGCGTTCAATATACTCGCGAATTTGCCGCCGCGCCGCTTCCAAAGCGCCCATCGTGCCGCCCGAATCCTGCAGCGTCAAACCTTGCAAGGTAGCCGCCGTTTTTCCCGCGCCATTCGCCCCAGCCGCTCGTCCCAGATAATGATCGATCTGGTTCACTTCGCACCCCAGCCCCAAAATTAACGCCGCCGAAACATTCGGATGATCCAGCACGCCTTCCAGCGTCCGCTGCAGCTGCTCCGTATCCGGTCCAATCGCATGCGCGCAACCCTCGCCGTGCGGAAACGCCACCACCCCATCCACATTGGCCGGTAATTTTTCCTGCGCGAAACTCTGCGCAATCAATTCCGCCGTATACGCCGCGCAGTTGCTGGCCGCCACCACCGCGATATAATTCCGAGTCCCCACCCGGCCATCAGCGCGCTGGTACCCCTGAAAATAAACCTGTTTCGCGGGAGCCGTCCGCTCTTTCGGAATGCGCCCCTCGGCCGCCGTGACATCCAGCGTCTCCAGCTCCTGAAATCCTAGATTGTGAACGTGCACATGCTCGCCCGCCTCAATCGCCTTCGACGCATAACCAATCACGTTGCCATAGCGGTACACCGGCGCGCCCGCGGCAATGTTTCGAATCGCGATCTTATGCCCCGCCGGGATCACGGCCGTAGCCAATACGGTATTGCCGCCTACTTGCAGCTCTTGGTCCGCGTCCACCCGCACGCGCGCAATCGCCACGCTATCATCGGGATGTAATAAAATAACAGCGTTCGCCGCTGTCGCCGGGCGTTCTATTTCGTATAACATTTGCTTACACTTACACTGTACGCCCAACCTTTTAAAATTAAGCATCGCGCAAAGGACGCGAATTCCGCGCCATCAATTAATAAAGAACCTCGGAAGCTTTTGGCCGGCGCGTCCACCCCTGTCCGTTTTGCGCGACTTCTGAAGAAACCTTGTCCCCCGCTTTCGGCTCTCACCTTGTAATGCCTCGCGTCCCCATTGCGACTTATCGCCTGCAACTTCATGCGGGGTTCGGTTTTGATGCCGCCGCCGATATTGCCGGATACCTCTGCCAACTCGGCATCTCCCATGTCTACAGCTCGCCCTATCTGCAAGCCGCGCCCGGTAGCCAGCACGGTTACGACGTGGTCGATCACCACAAAGTCAATGACGAATTAGGCGGCGCCGAAGCGCACGAGCGTTTCTCCCAAAGCTTGCGCGACTGCAACCTCGGCCAAGTGCTCGACATCGTTCCCAACCACATGGCCATCTCCGGCCGCCGCAACCGTTATTGGTGGGACGTCCTCGAAAATGGTCCGTCCAGCCGCTATTCCGTGTTCTTCGATATTGATTGGAACTCCCACGAAGAGAAACTCCGCAACAAGCTTCTGGTGCCCATCCTCGGAGATCACTACGGTCGTGCCGTCGAACGCGGTGAGATTCAATTGTCTCGCCGTGGCGCGGACTTTTTCTTCCGCTATTTCGACCATGAGCTGCCTTCCTCGCCGCGCGCCCTCGTCCCCATCCTGGCTGCCGCCGCCACCGAAACCGGCTCCGATTATTTGGATTTCCTTTCCGATTCGCTCGAACGTCTTCCCGATCCCACCCTGACGGATCGCGCCAGTGTCGCCGAACGCCATCGCAACAAACGCGTCGTCGGGGAACTGCTCGATCGTCTATTTAAAGACACGCCCTTCATCGCCGACGCGGTCGATGACGACATCGCCAAAAGGAATAGCTACCCGGATCGTCTCGACGAGCTGCTCGAACTGCAAAACTACCGTCTTTCCTCTTGGCACGCCGCCAAGCAGGATCTAGGCTACCGCCGTTTTTTCGACGTCAACAGCCTGGTGGGCCTGCGCGTGGAAGATCCGCAAGTCTTCGCCGATACGCACATGCTCGTCATTCGCTGGCTGCGCGAAGGCGTGCTAGACGGCATCCGCGTGGACCATCCCGACGGCCTTCTCGATCCGCGCCAATATTTCGAACGCTTACGCGCCGAAGCGCCCGACGTTTGGATTCTAGGCGAAAAAATTCTGGAGCCCGGCGAACGCTTGCGCACCGAATGGCCCATTGACGGCACCACCGGCTATGACTATTTAAATCAGGCCGCCGGTCTCTTTATTGATTCCGCCAACGAAGAAGCCTTCAACCGCCTGTACACCGCATTCACTGATGACACGACTGATTACGCCGCCGTCTGCCGTGATAAGAAGCACCTGGTTCTTCGTGAGCTGCTTGGCAGTGATGTGAATCGCCTCACCGCTCTGCTCGCCAATATTTTTGAGAACCATCGCGAACAGCGCGACTTTACGCGCATCGATGCCTCCCGCGCCATCCGCGAATTGGTCGCTTGTTTCACTGTCTATCGCACCTATGTAGTGCCCCACCGTGACGAAATCACCGATGACGACAAGCGCTATATAGAGGAAGCCGTCGCGGCCGCCAAAAACAATCGTCCTGAAATCGATCCTGAGCTGTTTGACTTCATTTGTGATGTTCTGCTCCTCCGTGTTCGCGGTGAGCTCGAATCCGAGTTCGTCATGCGCTTCCAGCAATTCACCGGTCCCGCCATGGCGAAGGGCGTGGAAGATACTGTTTTCTATTGCTATAACCGGCTCATCGCGCTGAATGAGGTGGGCGGCGACCCCAGCCGCTTCGGCCTGTCACCCGAAGAGTTCCACGAAAACCGCAAGCAGGTGAGAGAAACGCATCCGCGCGCCATGCTGGCTTCTTCCACGCATGACACCAAGCGCAGTGAAGATGTGCGTTGCCGTCTCGCCCTGTTATCGGAGATGCCGCAGCAGTGGGAACAGGCCTTCACCCGCTGGTCCGCCGCCAACGCTAAATACCGGCAATGCGATTGCTTTGATCGCAACACCGAATATTTTCTTTACCAGACCATGCTCGGTGCCTGGCCCATTGAGCTCGATCGCCTTTTGCTGTACATGGAAAAAGCCACGCGGGAAGGGAAGCGCCACACCTCCTGGCTCAATCCCAACGAAGCGTTTGAAAGCGCCACGCGCGCCTTCATCGAGTCCATCTATCATGATGCTGCTTTCCTCGCGGACTTCGAAAGTTTCATTCAACCTTTAATCGAACCCGGCCGCATCAATTCTTTGGCGTTGACGCTGTTGAAGCTCACCTCTCCCGGCATTCCCGATTTCTACCAAGGCACTGAAATCTGGAATCTGAGTCTCGTGGACCCGGATAATCGCCGCCCCGTCGATTACGATCTAAGGCGCGGCCTTCTGGCCGAATTGCGGCATCTCGATGCCAAGCAAGTGATGGCCCGCATGGACGAAGGACTGCCAAAGCTGTGGACGATTTATCACGCCCTCCGGGTCCGCCGCGAGCATGACGAATGTTTTGGCGATGCCGCCGCCTATACGCCGCTCTATGCCGGCGGGCCGCGGGCCAAGCACGTGGTAGCGTATCTCCGTGGAGAAAATGCGCTGGTCGTCTTGCCGCGTTTGGTGCTTAGCCTCAATGGTCAATGGAATGGCACGGAATTGCAAATCCCTCCCGGCCAATGGAAGAACGAGCTCACCGGCTCGTACTTCTCCGGAGGCGCTCTCCCTATGAGCGATCTTCTTGCGCCTTTCCCCGTTGCCCTGCTCATCAAACAATAAGTTATGCATGATTTTGAAGTTTGGGCGCCGCGTGCTCAAACCGTAGCAATCGTTGTCGATGGCGAGC
>DASXGT010000218.1:0-4655 GCA_036488895.1 Bryobacteraceae bacterium
CTTGTAATCAATCTTGTCCGGCGTATCAGTCGGACGATGGTAATCCGGATGCAGCCCTGTCGTAAAAAAGCAGATCGGCACGCCCACTTTCGCGAAGTTGTAATGGTCGCTGCGGTAAAAAATGCGCTGTCCTCTGGGTTGCGGGCCTAAGTTGTCGTGTGTTTTATCGGGCGCGGTGGCGTCGTAAAAATGATTCAGCACTAACTTCTGATAACTGTTGTTGGTCGTCTCAATCGTCTTCTCCAGTTCATCGCTGCTGATATTGGGGCCCACCAGCAGAATCTCCCCTGGATTCACCAGGACATGTGTTGCGTCTGAATCTGAAAACCCCGAGCCTTTGGTGCGCCCAATCATGTCGATGTTCAGGTTCGCCACCACCTTACTGATATCCACGGAGGGAAATTCAGCGAAGTACTGCGATCCCCACAACCCCTTCTCCTCGCCGGCGTTCCAGAGGAAAATGATGCTTCGCTCCGGCCGTATCCCCTTGGCGAGGCCTTCCGCATAAGCATGCGCGATCCCGAGTAGCCCGGTTGAACCGGAACCGTCGTCGTCCGCCCCGTTATTAATGTTGTGGACGCCGGGTGCCGCCGCGATCAGCCCAATGTGATCCAGATGCGCGCTAATCACGACATACTCGTTTTTCTTCACCGGGTCACTGCCCTCAATCAGGCCAACGACATTTTCCGCATGTCCCGGCGTGTCTTTCACCGCGACGTGTAAGTTGATTTTCTTTTCGGCCTTTAAGGCGAACCCATCCTGTTTGACATTACTGCCGGATGCATAAAAGATTTGTTCCGCGCTTTGTTTCTCGCCGGCGAAAATGCTGGTCGTCAACGCAACCCCGGCCGTGACGGAAGGCGCTGCCGGACAAGCTTCCGAATGAAACTTATTCACCTGGTAAGCCAGGCCGTTTGGTCCGGTGGGGCGTCCGACAACCGATGCGGCGGCGAAGCCTCCAGCGTTAGAACCAGCCGGATTCGGATTGCTCATCGCTTCTAACTGGCGGAAAGTAGCAACCTTCACTACCGCCAGCGCTCCGTTCTTGGCCGCGGCTTCTTCAGGCGTTAGAAAATCTGTGCAGTTTTCGCCAAGCGGATTCGGCGTCCCGCGCGGCGCGTTTTGCTGAGCCGCAATCTCAGGCGGCAGGCCCGCCACTACTACGATCTTTCCCTTCACATCCAAACCGTCGAACGGATTGATATTCGTCTTATGGATGATGTAGCCGTTTCCCGCAAAAACCAGATTCCCGGCTGCCTCAAACGCCTCCGCCGGAGCAGCGCCTCTGCCGCCCATGACCATCCAATCTTTGCCGTACTCAAAATCGGTGTTGCGTGGGCCAGACCTGCCGCCGCCTGCGCCTCCTCGCCCGCCAGGTCCCGTAACGGAAGCCTTGCTTTCCTCCGCAATGACCTGTTTAGCCACTAGTTCAAACGGCATGAAATAGGCTTGCAGCGGTCCGTTCGTCGCCGCAGTGCTGCCGGCCGGTTTGATTCCCCATTCGGCCAGGTGGCTAGCGACATACAGCGCAGCCGTATCAAAGCCGCGCGATGGCAGGTTCCTTCCCTCTAACTGATCCGAAGCGAGAAAGTAATCATATATCTTTAACTCTTGTTCGGTAATTGCATCGGAGTTACCGAAAGCGGCCGCCGCGGCAATCTTGCCCTTCGTCGCTTTAGATTTGGGATGCTGTGCGTAACTAATAGGTTGCTCATAGATACAGATTACGAGCGCAAGAACGAACGAACCGGTAGCAATAATTCGGCGCATGATTTTTAGGAATTAGTTGAGTGTAGCAGCCGCAATCTATGTTTCTGGCTGCTGAAAAGTAGACGGCCGGCCGAAATCCTTGAGGTAAACACGCGCGGGATTGCCGGCGGCCATGCAAAATGGCGGAACGTCCGAGATGACAACGCTGTTTGCGCCGATAATTGCGCCTTCGCCGATGGTTACGCCCTTCATAACGTGAGCCCCGTTGCCGATCCAAGCATTCCTGCAGATTCGAACCGGCTTAATATCCTCTATTCGGGGTGGTTTGTTGGCGGCCCGCAGGTCTGCTTCGCGCGGGTGTGCATCGCTGTCGGATATCCGGCAGTCGAATGCAATCCGTGCATGATCCTCAATTACTACTTCCTTGTTTACGGTAATGCTAACGTTCCATCCTAGTTCGGAGCCGTTGCCCAGAATAAGTCTCGGCGACTCCAAGATACCCCCTGAAATGATGGCCACCTTGCCGCCGATGTATACGTCATCGCCAATTTCGATCTGTACGTGCCCACTAACAAATGGCAAGCTGTCCAATGATAGATTAGCGCCGACCCGCGAGCATCTAGCCTGAAAGAGTGGTGAACGGTAGCAAATGGTCACGATGGAGCGGAGCATCACAACACAAAAGTAATGCAATTCGTACATCACCCGAAGCGGAACCAGGAAAATGGCAGTTCTTGGTATTCGCGGCCCAACCGGCCGAAAAATGGCTCGTAAGACGCTCCCGGCAAGTCGGTGCAGCGGAGTTTTGCCCTTTTTCAAATTTAGGATAAATCTATTGATCAGATTCATTTTTAAATCTGGGCCGCGGCTACAAACGTAAAGGTGCAGAACTCGTGCAGCAGATCATACCCATCCCAGAACCTGTTGAACTGCAGCGCCTGACCAATCGGCACTATCCTGTCGATCGATCTCTTTCGCAGACTGAGCACAAATTTTCGTAGCTCCGTATCGCTGAAGCCAAAATAGGTAAGCGTCTGATCTTTCTTTTTTAATATGGATGCGAGCTGCGTAAGATCATCGATCCTGTAGGACAAGAACATCCCCCCGCCGCAGCGTTCCCGCGGCAAGCAGTCAAGCGATTCAAGTGTCACAATCGATGCATCACGCTCCCTGCGATACTCCACGGCGGGTAAATCAATGATCGACTCGCAGGCAGAAAGTAGCTTGCGCATCTGAATCGCCGGGGCCGATTGATATTCCTTTCGCGCGTTGCAGGCGGCCAATGCGGTCCAGAAACGGTCCGCCGCCTTGCGGGAGGTTTCAACATCTCCACACCAGATCACTGTTTCCGGGGAAGAGCAAGCCATCTGATCGAACCAGTAAACATCGTTGAAGAAATTTGCAGCGAGCTTGTCGGCATCCAGGGCGCTCAGTTCGAGATACCGCGCCGCTGATACTACGGCCAGAGAATAGCGGTCAGGAAAGGTAATTTCCCGGGCATGTGGTGGAAGTGCTATTCCTCTTATTTCCGATACCGTGTGATCCCCGCCCCAAATCACCCGTACATCGCAGATCATTGACAGCGCCGCGGTCACATCTCTGTCATGCCCGTAACTGAGGACGACTGTATTCGATCGCAAGCGCGGCGTCGATTGCAGCGTTTCCCGCCAGAGTCGAAGCAGAATGGCGCTTTGTGGAGTTCCGCGTGATGACATGCGAATGACGTTGCGATTGCCTGCCAAAGCGGAAAGTAGCCACGAATAAACGAAAATGGTGTCGACGTTTCCCGGCGGAACATGAAAAACAAGGCCGCGCGGGAGGGCCATTGTATCTGGCGGCACTACCGCTAGGAACGCGGAGCGCAGCCGAACCAGTTCGGCCTTTCGCATCCAAAACGCCAACGCGAACAATTCCGGAAACCGGGCCGCCTCTTTATCCCGGAAGATCGCCTGCGACAAGGCGCCGCAGAATTCCATCACTTCTTCCGAAAAGGGCGCGGTCAGTTCGGTATCTTGTTCCGCCAGCAACAGCAGGGCATCCTCGAGAGAGATGATTCGCTGGTCCGGAATGAGAAGACTAATCTCCATCAAGCGACCATCGCAGCGATAACATCACTGCAGCCACGCAACTCCGCGCGCGGCAAACGCCCGAGCACCGAAAAAGCTTTTCCGTGCCGTCCGCATGAGGATGAATCTACGGCGTGGACTACACCCAAATCTTCCGTCAATAATGAATGTCCCGGATAACTGGAGGGTAGAATGCTCACAACCTGTAAAATACCGGTTTGGCCAGTCGGCAGTTCTTCGAACGTAATCGGGTCTCGCACCAGCACGTCCGCGAAGTTTGGAGGATAAAGGTAGCCGTCCTCTCCTTCTAGAAAAACACTTCCTACCTGCTCGACCATACCGTAAAAATTGTAAATTCTGGAAAGCCCGGTCTCTACGCCAAAGCGCCGGCGCAACTCTTCGGGTCCGACTGCCTGATCTTGTAGTTTTTTCCAGCCCCCGCTATGGACCAGAATGCCGTTTGATAAATCGAGACCAAGGCCGGCTAGTTGGAGCAGAAAATTCTGCCAGACAAGAAATGTAAAACCGAAAATCAGGAACGGCTCGCCTGCGAATCGCGCCAGGAATGCCCGGAGACCTGGTAGATCGAGATCCAGATTGTCATCCAAAGCATAAAAATGGTCTCGTCCGAAATTCATCATTCCCAACAGACCCGCCACTCGGGCGTTAAAGTTGCGGCGGTCCTGAACGACCGAGGAACTCTCGACAAGCAGCATAGGCAAGCGGTTAGGACCGAGAACATGAGTCATGATTCGACTGAGCGCAAGCGTCTGGCGTCGGGCCGTTTCGCGGTCGAGTACGATCCGGCTAGGTTGTTGACCCGTTGTGCCGCTGGATAGGAGAGTCCGGAAAACCTCCGATTCAGGTACGCTACGCAAC
>DASXGT010000232.1:0-3969 GCA_036488895.1 Bryobacteraceae bacterium
GCACGCGCAATGTGAATCTTCTTCCGCCGGTCGTGCTTACGCCAACCAATGCGCTCAGCCTTGGAATTCCCAACCCTTTTCCGCAACAGCTTGGGAGGCTGGTATTTCCGCCGGCACGCCTCTCATCTCAATACGACAACATCTATCAGTGGGAAAACCATGCAAGTTCCGTTTACAAGGGGCTGTCGCTCTCGGTTAATCAGAGGCTGGCGAACGAGATTGAGTTTTCTGGAAGCTACACCCTATCCAAGGCGACGGATGATGCTTCAGATTTTGACGAGCAGCCGGACAATCCATACTCGATCAAAGCCGAACGCGCTCCATCGTCCAACGATCAGAGGCATCGCTTCGTGTTCAGCGGAACTTTCGACCTCCCGTTCGGAGATGAGGAAGATGGTAAGAAGCCTACCGGGGTGATGGCCAAACTATTCGGCAACATCGAAGCCGCTCCGATTCTGATCCTTGGAAGCGGCAGGCCGATCAACCCTCTGACCGGTTTTGACGCCAATCGCAGCGCGGCTTTTCCTCTGTCTTCTCGCCCTCTTGGTTTTAGCCGCAACTCCCTGAGCACTCCGGTTCAGGTGCAATTTGATTTACGCGTGCTGAAATTCTTCAAAATCGGCGAGCATGGGAAGCTGGACTTTGTGGCGGAATCGTTTAATGTGATCAACCACACGAACATCGTTTCTCTCAACCAGTTTTATGGGCCAGACAATTTGCCCCTCCCGGCATTCAACATGCCGAACAAGGCTGGTAATCCAAGGCAGCTGCAATTCTCAGTGGATTTCGAATTTTGACCGTGCAATGCAGTACGAGAACAAGGATGCGCGCGGAAAATTAGCGCGCCTTACAAAGCTATTGCACAAACAGCGTGAAACCTGTGGTGGAAGTTGTCGCGCCGCTGCTGGCGGTAATTCCTATGTTATAGGTTCCCGCTTGGGTGGCGGGTTTTGGAGGTGGGGGCGGCGGAGTGCTTGAGCTTCCTCCTCCTCCGCATGCGGGCGACAGAAGAAGCAATGTCATAAGCACAAGGAGAATTGGTAAAAACCTCCGCCGTTCGCGGGCACTAATCATCACCATCGAGAAGAATGTCAGGGCGTACAGAACCAATCCACGCGTGAACGGCCTGTGCAACGGCCGGTCCAGCAGCACCGCAGAGGTCCCAGTGGTGCTAACGCTGACGCCAACCGTGGTTACCGCGAGAACACCGGCAGCTTTAACGGATGAAGGAGTGAACACGCACGCCGCACCCACCGGAAGGCCGGAGCAGGCCAGCGTGATCGTCCCGCTGAACCCCGTGGATGACGACACAATCGCCGTAGTGGCGCCCGACGCTCCTGGCGCGGAGATCAATACTGAAGATTGATTGGATGGAATCGCCGCATAAAATCCCGGAGTAATCGTGAACGGCATGGGCTGGCTTGTGCTGCTGGGGCTGAAACTGGCATCGCCGCCGTAACTGGCGGAAATGCTGTGAGCTCCGGTATCGAAATTGAGAATTCCATTCGGTGTACCCGTGTTGCCTTGGCTGTTCAATGGAATGGAACTGGCCCCAACAATCCCGCTCCCGTTGTCGGAGAAAGTCACGCTGCCGGTCGGAGTGCCGAATCCTGATTTTCCTGCGATGTCCGCCCGCAGATAAACGAAACTGCCGAACGGCCCGCCCGTGAAGTTCAACGGGTTGCCGTTTGCATCAGCGGTAAGGACGGAAAGAGTGGTTGTACTCAACTCGGAGCTCACCGTCACCGGGATTGCGATTGAGTCGCTGGGAGCGAACGTGCCGTCGCCGCCGTAGTGGGCCCAGACGGAATAGTTAAAGCCGCCCGGCAAATCGTTGGTAGACGAGAGTACTTGACCAGAGCTCAAAGTGAATACTCCTAGCGATGTAGTTGATGCTATGTTGCTCGAGAGGAGTGCCAGGCCGCCGGTGGGCGTTCCAGTTCCGCCCGCGCTTGGGGAGACGCTGGCCTGAAAGGGCACTGACTGCCCGTGTGTGATGTTGACCGCTGTGCTGTTGTTCACGGTTAAAACCGTGCTCGTCGCATTGAATGCCACCGTATTCCAGTTCGCTAACAGGTTCGCGACGTTCACCGAACCCAACCCGGTAGTCAGGTCGTATCCTGCGGTGGCCTGATATTGCGTACCGAATTCACCCGGAACCACGTTGTTTCCCACCGTCACATCATTGAAGGTGCAAGTACTCGGCGGTGGCGTGGAAGTATTGGATCCGTTGCATTGTGCAGGATAGGCGCTCTGCTGTGCCGCGAGACGATAGAGCACATAGTTTGCCTGGCCTTGTCTCGCTCCCATCTGTTGGTCGACCAGCGCCATGATTCCGGCAAAAGAAGGCGCGGAAGCCGAAGTGCCCGATGCGAAATAAACGTAAAGATTGCCTTGACTGTTGGGCACACACGAGCCATCCAAACATATGAGATAAGGATCATGGCCCGCCGCTGTGAGGGAAACATCGGGAAGGTCGCGGACATTGTCGACGGGAATTCCTACTACGCCAGATTGCCATGAAGGTTTGGCGACGCCTCCAGTGGTGCCGCCACCCTGAAGGTTTCCCGCGCTCGCTCCGCCACTGCTCGACCAGAGCCCGGCGCTCGGACCGCTCTCGTTCCAAGTATCTTCGGGTATGTAAGAGATCGCCGATTCGGCCACAGGAGGCTCCGATCCCCAGTACTTGCTGTCCTGTCCGTTCTCATTGAACATGGTGCCGCCGACGGCTGTGTTGAACGGAGTCGATGCCAGCAGGTTAACGGAAATAGGATTCTGAGCCGGGGCAGTCGAGGGATCGTCGCAGCCTTCCGACCCATTATCTCCAGTCGAAACCATATATGTAATGCCCTGGGCGGCGGCCTGTTCCGCCAAAGCGGAGCTGAATGCCAACTGAGAATCAGTCGCGTAATACTCACAACTGCCGAAACTTTCCGTCATGATGCTGGCGAAATTGTTCTCGACGATGTAGGCCTCGGAAAGGTCAATGCCGTCGGTGGTATTGGTCGTAGCCGAAACCACCAGTTCCACATTCGCTCCATAGGCGATCGCGCCTGACCAAGTGGAGTCCAGCGTAGCTTCAGCTTCCTCGCCGCCACCCAAATCGCCGGGATCGGGGCCGTTTAAAACGATGTTGAAACTTCCGCAGCACACCGAGAATGCATAATTACGAAAATCGCTGATGTCCTCACCGCCGTTGTACAAATTGCTTCGCCCGACCACGCCGATGGTTATTCCGTTACCGTTGACGCCACTTTGGTAAGTGGAATTCATGTTGTAGATCACCGCATAATCTGCCGGCGCAAGTGCATGAGTGATCGGTTGACCGTTCTGGGCCGGGAACGTGACTTGCGGCTTCTTGCCCGGAATTATCTTTGCCGCTGCGGCCTGTTCCCCAAGCCGGATCTGCGGCTTCTTCAGAAAGTTGTGCAGCGTGGCTACGCCCGCAACTGCTGGCGTTAGCGCCGCCGGAATCTGCGGATCGTTCGCGTTCGCCCAGTGCTGCTCTCCCTTCACAAGATATTTGTGAATGGTAGTGTGAAATGCTTCCTGCACCTGGCTCGCGGAGCCGGAAAATTCCAGCACGCTGCGGCCCCTTGTCGAGCCCACCTCGAAGCCGTGCGATTGCAGCCATGACGTAATGGTTTGGATGTCAGCGTCGGCGGGACCGAACTGCTTGCCGTATTCGTCGGGAGTGAGCCACTTGTGATAGTTGGCCGACGCCTTATCCTGCTGGTCGTCGAGCAGCTTGCGCAGGGCTGACTCCTGCTCCGCGCTGCGCTTCAATACCAAAAGCATGCGCCGCATGGGTAAGCTAGCTGGCGCTGTGCCGAGATCAAATTGAGGGCGCGCCAGCGGGTGCGTGTTTCCTTTCAGGAGGGTCAGCCTTGATTCATCCACAGGCTCCGCGATCAACGGCCGCGGTCCCAAAGCACTCTGGGCCTGCTGGGCTTGGGCGGCATGCAGCGT
>DASXGT010000234.1:0-14892 GCA_036488895.1 Bryobacteraceae bacterium
AATCTGGCGCAGCCGGTTGGGGTCGCCCATCAACGGGATGTCGTCATCGTCTTCCAGCCACGCGGCCAGTTCAAGATGTTTCCTCCGGGATAGCACGGCTACCATCTCAGTAGTCTCTTCCACCAGTTCGCGCAGGTCGAACGGAACCTGTTCAAGCTCAATTTTGCCGGCTTCAATTTTGGAAAAGTCCAGCACGTCATTGATGACGGTCAGCAGCGCATCTCCCGCGCTCACGATGGTTTCCACGTATTCGTGTTGGCTGGAGTTTAGCTTGGTGTCCAGCAGCAGCGAGGTCATGCCAATGACGCCATTGAGAGGCGTGCGGATTTCGTGGCTCATCGTCGCCAGGAAATCGCTCTTCGCGCGATTGGCTTGTTCCGCCTCGGTTTTCTTCTGCTCCAATTCTTTGGTGCGTTCAGATACGATGATTTCCAGTTCCTTTTGCCGCCCGACCAATTGGCGGACACGCATCCACCACACGGCTACACCGAGTGCGGCTAGCGCGGCAGCGATAAGGGCGTAGAAGAGTTTGGTTTGCCACCACGGCGGAATAATGTTGAACGCGATTTCTAGAGGCCGCGAAGTTCCGCCGGTCTCAATATTTCGAGCTTGCGCTTTGAACGTGTAGTGTCCCGGCGGCAGCGCCGCATAGCGGATTTCGCGAGTCGTCGTCTCCACCCAGTCTTGATCAATACCGCTGAGCTGGTATCTGACGGAGATTGCACCTTCATTGCGAAAACTAAGAGCCGCCAAATTGATCATCAGCGGGTTTGCGTTCCAATCCAGAGAAATGCCTTGCGTCCGCTGCAAAGGGCGGTCGCCGAAGCGAATTGAAGTTGCGGCTAATTCGATCGGCTCAGGCAAACTGGCTTTCACAGGTGAAAGTAAGTGAGACAGGCCACCGCTAGTTCCGATCCATACGCTGCCATCGGCATCGGCCCAGAACGCTTTGCTGTTGCAGTCATTCCAGATCAGGCCGTCTTCCTTGTTAAAAGATTTCCATCCCCGGCCGTCAAACACCTCGACGCCGCTCCCATGCGTCAACCACATCCAGTTGCGTTGATCGCGCACGATCGCATTAAGAAGACCTAAATGGGCAGGCAACCCAGGCGGCGTTTCAGCGCGTGTGATTTTCAACCTGCTCGCATGAGTCCCTTGAATTGGAAGCCGCACAACGCCAGAATTAGCGTTTTGCGTCCACAGAGATCCGTCCGCCGCCATTTCCAGATTAGAATTTATACCGGAAAAACGATAATTCGGAACATCGAAAGAGCGCCACGTGGCGCCGTCATGAACCAACAATTTGAATTCGCTTCGTACAAAGAGCAGTCCGGAAGGAGTCTCCACAATGCCCGGTACGGATTCATTACCCAAAGCAGCATCGGAGACGCGCTGGATCTTTCGTCCGGTTGCATTTTTCCCAGCAATATATAAGCCATGTTCAGTCCCGATCCAAACATTATCGTGAGAATCGACGAACAAGCGGAAGATGAATGGGACTGCCGGTAATTCCCGAACCTCATGCGTCTTGACGTTAATGGTTGCCAGGCGTCCATCGTTTGCGCCAATCCACAGCAAGCCATCCTTCGTTTCGGCTAGCGAATTAATATCCTCTCCCTTTATCGACGGCGGCAGCGGGACGCGCTGGAAACTCCGTCCGTCAGCGCTCTGCATCGAAAGTCCATGAAGGCCGCCAACCCAAAGCCGGCCTGAACTGTCGCGCATAATCGACCAAACCATGTCCGACGTCAGGCCTTCAGCTTCGGTCCAGCCCTCCCACTGCCCATAACCGAGCCACTTTTGCAATCCGTGTCCCACTGTGCCGAGCCAGAGCGACCCTTCCCGGTCGGTAAATGTCACATAGATGGGAAAGTTCGGTAAGCCGTTCAGCGAAGTGAAGATCTCCGGTTTCCCGTTGGGGAAGCGGGCCACGGTTCCGGACGCCAGTACCAGCACGCGGCCCTGCGGATCTTTCCCCAGCTTTCTGAGGACCCCGTTTGCGTTCGGTAATTTGACGTTCAAGAAGCGACTCGATCCCTGCGGCCGCCGTAGCAAATGATGCGTGCCCAGAACCCAGCTTTGTCCCTCGCCGTCCCACAGCAGACTGTTATAGTGGTCGCTCGGAACGCCTTCCCCTACTCCGTAGCGGCGAAAAGAGACCGGCGAAGTCTCACAGATGTCGGCGCCGCAGGCAAAGAGGATCAACCCGTCTTTCCGGATTTGAAATCGCGATACTTCATGCAGAGCCTTTGCTTCCGCTGGGCTTCTTGCCGGCCAAGGTTTGACGCTTGTGCCGTTCTGCTTCTTTTCAATCGACAGCAATTCTCCTCTGGACGCGCCGAGTAGTTTGCCATCGGGCATTGTGCCTAGCGAAGATAAAACGTCAAAACTCATGGTGCGGCCTTCGTACTCGACTTGGTGGAACGTCCCGCCGTCGAAATAACTCAAGCCGGTGTTGGAGCCTATCCAGAGCGTTCCTCCGCCGTCTTCACTCAACGCATTCACAACCACTGCGGGCAAGCCATCACTCGCGGTAAATTGGTGGAAACGCTCCCCATCGTAGCGAAATAATCCACCTTCCGTGCCTACCCACAAGAAACCCGCGTAGTCTTGCAGCATGCAGCGGATATTCAGGTTAGTCAGACCTTGCGCTTCGGAATAGTCTTTAAACGTGAAGTGCTGCGCGTGTACCGGAAGCACCCAAGCAGCGCTCAGGAGAATTAAGTACAGCCAGCGGCCGCGATTTTGCAAACACCTGGTCCTCGGACCCATCGGCGTATTCCTTCTGACGCAATTCTCGCAAACCCTTGTATACGCTGTATGCAAAGCCCCGGCCAAACCGCCTTTGGGCGATGCCGCGAACGAAGCACGATAGTATGTTGAGGACTATTTCGTAACACTCCAAATGCCTATGTCTCAACCCGCAGTGAACTTGTCTGGAAAAAATGCGCTCATCACCGGCGCCAGTAAAGGGCTCGGAAAAGCCATGGCGCTGGCCCTGAGCCGCGCGGGCGCGCATGTCGCCCTGGTCTCCCGTGACGCTGCTAAATTGAACGAAGTCAAAAGTGAAATTGAAGCAAACGGCGGCAGCGCCAACGTGTTTATTGCCGACGTTACCAATGAAGCGCAGGTCGATCAACTGGAGCAGGAAGTCGCCGCTCAAATTGGCAAAGTGCAAATCCTGATCAATAACGCTGGAATCAATATCCGCAAGAACCTGGTGGATTTTTCGCTCGCCGAATGGGAGAGCGTGATCGACACGAACCTGACCAGCGTGTTCCTGATGTGCCGCCGCTTTGTTCCGCATATGCGCGGCACGGGGTATGGACGCATCGTGAACATGACGTCTATCATGAGCCACATTTCGCTTCCGCAGCGCAGTGCTTATTCTTCGAGCAAAGCGGCCGTGCTGGGATTGATTCGCGCGTTGGCCTTGGAGCTGGCGCACGATGGGATTACGGTGAATGGCATCAGCCCTGGACCCTTCGGTACGGAGATGAACCAGGCCATCATGCAGAACCCCGAAGCCAATGCGCAGTTTCTGTCCAACATCCCTGTGGGCGCCTGGGGCAAGGTGCAGGATATCGGCACGCTGGCCTGTTACCTGTGTTCTGAATCCGCGTCCTTCATCACCGGAACCGACATTTTGATTGACGGCGGCTGGTGCGCCAGATAAGGCCCGGGTATCCTACCCGCCCCAGCTCGAAGAAGGAAATCTAAATGGAACAGTCACATATAGAGAGAACCACCTACACGCCGGAATTTGAGAAGCGCGTTTACACCAAAGTGATATGGCGGCTGATTCCGTTCCTCTTCATGTGCTACATATTCGCCTACGTCGATCGCGTGAACGTAGGCTTTGCCAAGTTGCAAATGCAGCATGATTTGGGAATCAGCGATGCGGTCTACGGAACCGGCGCGGGCATTTTCTTTGTCGGTTATTTCTTTTTCGAAATACCCTGCAATATCGCCCTGGAAAAGATTGGAGCGAAGTATTGGCTGGGGCCCATCATGATCGTGTGGGGATTGGTTTCCGCCTGCACCATGCTGGTAAGCGGCCAATGGAGTTTTTACTTTGTGCGCTTCATTCTGGGAATTGTGGAATGCGGTTTTTTCCCAGGCGTGATTCTATATCTTACATTCTGGTTCCCCAGTAAGTACCGCGCCAAGATGGTGGCCAGCTTCATGACGGCCATCCCGCTTTCCGGTTTGATTGGCGGCCCAATTTCGGGTTGGATCCTGAACCAAATGGCGTCAGTAGGCGGCCTGAAAGCTTGGCAATGGCTATTCCTGGTGGAGGCTGTCCCTTCGCTACTGGCGGGCTGCGCAACCATGTTTTTCCTGGCGGATAATCCGGCCAAGGCCAAGTGGCTGAATGCTGACGAGCGCGGGTTGCTGATGCAGCGCTTGGAAGACGACGAAGTGGGTAAGCGCAAAGGGGCGGGGCATGCGCATAGCTTTTCCGCCGCGTTCAGCAAAAACGTTTGGCTGTTCGCCCTGATTTATTTTGGAGTGGTCACCGGTAACTACGGCTTGCAATTTTGGATGCCGCAGATCATCAAAGACACTCTCACCAAAGATCCTTTTCAAATCGGCTTGTTGACGATGATTCCGTGGGGTGTCACGGCCGTCGCCATGATTGTGGTGGGCCATCATTCCGATAAGACCGGCGAACGCTGCTGGCACGTGTCGATTGCGGCGCTGGTGGGCGGGCTCGGCTTGGCGC
Source organism: Bryobacteraceae bacterium (assembly GCA_036488895.1). Lineage (GTDB taxonomy): Bacteria > Acidobacteriota > Terriglobia > Bryobacterales > Bryobacteraceae > Bog-105. The sequence goes on from DASXGT010000234.1 coordinate 4,727, forward strand.
TGTCCGCAATTCCCGGTATTTCGGGGGGATTGGGTTTGGTTGCTTTGACGATCGCCACGGCGGGCATCATCTCTTCCACGTCTACGTTTTGGTCTTTGCCAACTTCTTATCTTTCGGGAACGGCCGCTTCGGCGGGCATTGCGTGGATCAATTCTCTGGGGAACCTGGGCGGCCAAGTAGGCCCATTAATCCTGGGCAATGTCCATGGGAAAAACAATAGCCTGACGCCGGCCTTGCTGCTGCTGTCGTTATCCTGCGTAATGTCTGCCATTGTCACTATCGCTTTCTTCCGGAAGCGGCCGGTGGTTCAATCAGCCGGTTAAATTCAGACGATGTCTACATTCAATCTCGGTGTCGCCAGTACTTCCTACATGGGCGTGTGGCGTCCAAAAGATACGCTCGAATTTCTGGAGCGCTGCCATGCGCTAGGAGCAGCGGGCATACAGGCCGGCATTCACGGCGATATTGCCGGTGAGGCGGAGACGCGCGCCGATATCCGGAAAATTCGCACGCGGGCCGTGCAGCTTGACATGTATATCGAGGCGATGGTTCCACTGCCAAACGGTGATGACACCGGCGCTTTCGAGCAAAGTTTGAAGGACGCGAGAGAGGCCGGGGCCGTCGCCTTGCGCGCGGCGTGTCTAGGCACGCGCCGTTATGAGAATTTTGCTTCTGCTGCCGATTGGCAGGCGCATGTGGCCCGGAGCTACCAGTCTTTGGCTGCGGCCGTACCGCTGCTCGAAAAGTATAAGATCCCGCTGGGCCTCGAAAACCACAAGGATTGGACCCTCGATGAAATGCTTGCCCTGCTGGAGACGTATCAGAGCGAGTATCTGGGCGTTTGCCTTGATTTTGGCAACAACATCGCGCTGCTGGACGATCCGGTAGTGACCATTGAACGGTTGGCTCCCTACACCGTGACCACGCACCTCAAGAATATGGGCGTGGAGGTGACCAACGATGGCTTTCTGCTTGCAGAGGTGTTGCTGGGCGAAGGTTATCTAAACATACCGGGGCTGGTGAAGATGGTCCGGCAGGCGCGCCCGCAAGCGCATTTTCTGTTGGAAATGATCACGCGCGATCCATTGAATGTGCCTTGCCTCAGCGATGATTATTGGACAAGTTTCCCTGATCGCAACGGCAGGTACTTGGCGCGTACACTGCGGTTTGTGCAAAACAATATGAGTTCAAGATCGTTGCCGCGCATTTCCAAGCTGAGTCACGAGGAACAGTTGCACGTGGAAGAACAAAACATAGCGGCCTGTTTGCAATACGCGCGTGAGAATTTAGATTTTTAAGACAGATACAATCGTGACCATGCGCCGCGTTGCATTGTTCGTTGTTCTTGCTTTGTCACTGGCATTTTCCGTTTCCGCTCAAGCCATCCGTTTTGATGCGGGCCGCAAAGTTTGGCTGCTCACCACCGCGCATAGTTCTTATGCCATGGGCGTGTCTCCCCAAGGGCAGTTGCAGAACCTGTATTGGGGCGGTCCGCTCTGGCGCATGGAAGATGTGCCCGCGGCCGTCGAGCAGCGCGACATTTCTTCGTTTGATCCGCACCAGATGCTCGAACGGGAAGAATTTCCAGGCTGGGGCGGCCCTCGTTACTACGAGCCGGCGTTGAAGATTACGCGCGCCGATGGTGATCGCGATCTGGTGCTGCACTACGTTTCTCATCACGTGGACGGCAACGAATTGACCATCACGTTGAAGGACATCAAAGACGATATCGAAGCCGCGCTGACCTACCGTGTCTATGAAACCAGCGGCATCATTGCGCGGCGCGCGACGATCTTGAACCACACCCAACAGGCGATTACGGTGGAAAGCGCGCAATCGGCCACGTTTAATTTGCCGGCAGGTGACGGCTACCGGCTGTCTTACCTGAGCGGGCGTTGGGCGGCCGAAACGCAACTGAATCGCGAGCCTATCCATGAAGGCATGAAGGTGCTCGAAAGCCGTTTGGGCGAAAGCGGGCACAACTTGAATCCGTGGTTCGCCATTGACGAAGGCCGCGCCAGCGAGGAACACGGGAAAGTCTGGTTCGGAGCATTGGCCTGGAGCGGCAACTGGCGTATCAGCGTTGAGCAGACGCCCTACCGGCAAGTGCGCGTGACCGGCGGCTTCAATACCTTCGACTTTGCCTATCCGCTGAAGCCGGGCGAGTCGCTACAGACGCCTGAGTTTTATGCGGGGTTTTCAGCGAACGGGTTTGGCGAAGCTTCGCGCTTATTGCACAACCTGGAGCGCACTGAAATCGAACCGCATGGAATCAAGGCGCGGCCGCGGCCGGTACTGTATAACTCCTGGGAAGCTACCGAATTTAAAGTGAATGAGGCCGGGCAAACAGCGCTCGCCGAGAAAGCCGCAAAGCTGGGCGTTGAATTGTTTGTCATGGACGACGGCTGGTTTGGCAAGCGCAACGACGATCACGCCGGATTGGGGGACTGGGTAGTCAATCCGCAAAAGTTTCCCGCGGGTCTGAACGGGCTCATTCAGACTGTGAACAAGCTGGGGATGGATTTCGGCTTGTGGGTAGAGCCGGAGATGGTGAATCCCAATAGCGATTTGTATCGCGCGCATCCTGATTGGGTGATGAATTTCCCGGGGCGTCCGCGCAGCGAGCTGCGGAATCAGTTGATTCTCAACTTGGCCCGCGACGACGTGAAAGAGTATGTGTTCGGTTCCCTGGACAAATTAGCCGGCGCATACAACCTTCGCTATTTCAAATGGGACATGAATCGCGTATTTGCGGAGCCGGGTTGGCCGGAAGCGGCGGCTGGCGACCAGCGCAAGTTATGGGTGCAATACGTTTGGAATTATTACGAAATTATGGACCGGCTGCGGAAGAAATATCCGAACTTGGAGATTGAATCCTGCTCCGGCGGCGGCGGCCGCATCGATCTGGGCGTGCTGCGGTACGTGGATGAAGTGTGGACTTCCGACAACACCGAAGCGTTTGACCGGCTGCGGATTCAAGAAGGCTTTTCGCAAGCCTACGCGGCGAAATTTATGTCGGCATGGGTCACCGATGTGCCCAATCAAAACGGGCGCAGCACCCCTTTGCAATACCGCTTTTTAGTAGCGATGCAGGGCGCGCTGGGCATCGGGGCGAATCTCAACAAATGGTCGGAAGAAGATAGCAAGCTGGCGGTCCGCATGATCGCCCTGGATAAACGCATCAGGCAAACGGTGCAGTTCGGAAACTTGTTCCGGCTGCTGTCGCCGCGTACCAGCGATACCACAGCGAACGAATATGTTTCGTCGGATGGGAAAGAAGCGGTATTGTTCGCGTTCCGGCATTCGCAGCAATACAACACACCGCCGCCCATGATTTACCTCGAAGGATTGGATCCCCGCGGCGAGTACCAGCTTGAATCCCTGGATGGGAACTTGACCCAAAAGCTCAGCGGCGCTTATCTGATGCAGAACGGTTTGAGCGTGCGGTTGCGCGGTGATTTCGATAGCACGGCCGTCCTTTTGCATCGAATGCAGTAAGATAGCTATGTTAACCTCCGGGTAACGCTTTCTTACCGGCGCGGTAGCCAAGCGGTAAGGCAGAGGTCTGCAAAACCTTTATTCGGCGGTTCGATTCCGCCCCGCGCCTCCATCAACTTGCAGAAAATACAGTCTTTTCCGGTCGGGCGTTAGCAGACGAAAACGACCGCCAATGGGCGAATAGGAGCCGAAGCGGCCCACTTGGTCGGACAAAAAGCCGGACACGAACTCGTTTGTATCCGACTTCGCCCGCCTCTGCTCAGACCTTCTGAATTCAGTCACTCCTTCCAACTGCTCTCCCACCGCGACGGTCCAAAATCTGAACTTCAGAGTGGGTTTCGAGAGCGTATTCGTCTATTCTTCGCCTTTCTATTCTTTACGGTTTTATCCTGCTAAATCGATAACTTCCGGCGTTTTTCGTTCCGGCAGTTTTGAGCAGATTTTACCCGTTTTTCTTCCGCGCATTTGCAAGGGGAGCACTCCGAAACTTCCACTTTTGACCTTGCCCGGCGCAAACAGCGGAGTAAACAGCAGTATGTTCTTCATCCAGTGCTGAAGACGCAACGCCTTCAGATATGCAATTGGGGCTTTCCGCTCTTTCGGAACAACCGTTTCTACCGGAACCAATTTCGCCACAATCGAACGTACGCGCGAAGTCGCATTGATTAGAAGCGCTCGCCGCGAGGAAGACCACACTGGGAGGTCCCGCCAGTCATTGCCGGCATAATTAAAACCCTTTTTACCAAACTCACTTACGAGGCGATCCCGTTTGTCGCTGCCGGATAGATTCGTCGCTCCATCACTAGCGAGAACCAAATCAAAGAGTTTGAGGTGATCCGCCACCTGGAGGGCAATGAGCATGTCACTTGCAGTCGCTAGAATAATCTTCCGCCCCGCCTTGCGCTGCGCCCGCAGATATTCCAGAAAGCCTTCTCGATACGGGAGGGTGCTTACGTCCAATGAAATCCGGCGTGCGACTTCTTGTTTGAAACAGGCTTTACCTCGCAGTAACCATACGGGAAGCAAAAAAAGGTACGCCGGATTTCTCTTCAGTAACGCAACCAAGGACTCCAGTAGGAGATCGTCTTCAATAAAGTGCCGTCCGCGTCAATCACTAATGGCGGAAGGTGTCCTTCCGGCTTGTACGGCGAATAATTGGACGGTTTAGCGACGATGCTTACTTGCTCTGCCATTAGGTAATGAGCTCGCAATTCAGATGCCACTACGAAATCCCGTTAAGCGATCTTGCGCGGCAACGTGAGCTAATTGGCGCACCATTCCGTAGCGTTCAACCGAATAATTTCGTCTGGCGGATAAGGCCGGCTGTGCCGGTTATGCAGGTGTGCATTACACCCTTTTCCGCGCGTTACTTCTCAAAATGAGGAATGTCGCCGGCCGGCATTCCTGCGGCGTCTCTGAAAGTGATACATCGTCGAATGGCGCCGCTGTCCGGAGCCACAAGTGTGCCTTCAGTCAAGCCAGACCGCTGGATGGCATCCGCAAAGACTGGTGCGCTTGAAAGCGAAATAAGTGGAAACGAAAACAGCTTCTTATCGGCTTAGCTATGAACATCGACGGTCATGGCTCGGTCGAAACCGGCGGCATTCAGTAGGCAGCCTATCCACGTCGTTCCCAAGCTCCGGCAAGCCCAATTGCGGTTAACCAGTTATGCCGCGCCGGCCCGAGCGCAAGAAATGGCAAGATCATGCGCGAATTCACGAACTATCTGATCTAGTCCTGCCCAGTCAGTGAACTCGTAGTTACGAGACGTATCAGTAGGCTCGCCCACTTGCTGAGCGATGCGCTTCATCACAAAACGAACCACAAAATTGTAGTTGAGATACATGAGCGCTCCGGCTACCGCCTTGACGTTCGAGGGGTTCCAACCGGTATCAGCAAGAAAAGTGCTGATGATTCGCTCCACATCGGCCTGAGCCTGCGCACGCCTCTCTGAAGGAGCTAGTTTGTCCTCAGCGCCTGCCTCGGAGAGGCTGACAGAGAGGAAGGCCGTGGGGATCTGTTTTAATTCCGCTAAGTGCCGCTTCACGAACTTTGTTATTTCGCGTTCATGTTTTCCCACATGGACGGAGGCGCTTACAATGGCCGCGGAATAGTCCTTCAGCGAGAATCCGGCGGGGATGTGCGCAGCGTCCACCAGATCTGATTCGAGGTGTTGCTCATGCAGCGTAGCGGCCATATGTTCCGCGATGTGCCGAGTGTGTCCTTCGCGAGTTGCATAAATCATAAGGATGGGTTTCATAAAGTTTCCTTTCATTGGCTCTTCGCCCTTAAGAACCGCACGCTAGTGAGCGGCCTTGCGCAGCGAAGTGAGCTAATTGGCGCACTATTTCTTAGCGCTCAACGCAATGATTTCATCTGGCAGAAATCACCGACGATGGGCTGTATAAGACGACGAAAATCAGCAACCCGCATGTGAATTAAATCGCGGTGGGTACCAGCATTGAAGGCAATGAATTCCTCATTAGCCAGTTCGCGGTCCAAATAAACAGGCAAACCGAACAACGTCCCCAAAGGCGGCATGGCGCCGAGTTCGGCGTTGGGGAATAACAGACGCAAATCGTCCTCCTGCGCCCGCTGGATGCTGTGCACCCCGGCGGCGATTTGCACCTCGTCCACGTCTACATCGGAATCGGCTGGAACTACAGCCATCAGATAACCGTCACTACTCGCGAACACCACAGTTTTTGCGATCTGTTGTGGAGGCATGTGTTCAACCGCAGCCACTTCCTCCGCTGTATAGGCGGGCGAGTGAGTCGTGTGCGCATATCGAATTCCTTGTGCATCCAAATAATTCAAAGAATTGTTAAGGGTGGTCATTTTTTGATTTCTCCTATACAACCCAGAAGCAATTTCTAGTCCATTTCGATCAGGAACCATTTGGAAGATCATTTGCTTAGGTTCGAATCGTGCGTATGAAAAATAATGCAAAAATCTTGTTGGCGTTGCGGTGGCTCCCGCTTGCTTTCGTCGCAGCGTCCTTCTATTTCCTTGCTTCTCAACCAGGGTTGAATTCGAGCGAGACGCCGTACAGCGATTTTCTTTCCGAGGTACGGGCCGGTCACATTGCCGAAGTTCAGATCAGAGACAAGAGTCTGGTGGGAACGCTTAAAGCAGACAAAAACAACCCCAAAAAGGATGTAGCCGCAGGCTCGATTTTTACTAGCCGCTTGCCGGGCATTCCCGACACCGAACTGCTCAAAGAGCTGGATGCCCAGCATGTCAGGTTCTCGGGCTCCATCGAGTCTGGTTCCAGTTGGCCAGTTACTTTGTTGTTTTGGATCGTTCCGTTGCTGCTTTTAGGCCTCATGTTTGCCGGCGGAATCAAACGCTTTGGGCAATCCGCGGCAATGACATTTGGCAAGAATCGCGCGAAAATCTACGATCAGTCCAAAGGCCTGAAAGTCAGCTTTCAAGATGTTGCCGGCGTCGACGAGGCGAAGGCGGAACTGATGGAGATTATCGGTTTTCTGAAGACTTCGGAGAAGTATCAACGCCTCGGCGGACGGATTCCCCGAGGCGTGCTGCTCGTCGGGCCGCCAGGCACGGGGAAGACGCTTCTCGCCAAGGCGGTTGCCGGAGAGACTGGAGTTGCGTTCTTCTCGATTTCCGGCTCTGAATTCGTGGAGATGTTTGTGGGAGTGGGGGCGGCTCGGGTAAGGGATCTGTTCGAGCAAGCGAAGGCAAAAGCTCCGTGCATCGTGTTTATTGATGAACTGGACGCGATTGGAAAATCGCGCGCCGCGCACCGCGCCCTTGCCGGCAATAATGACGAACGCGAACAGACACTGAACCAGCTATTGGTCGAGATGGATGGGTTCGACACTTCCAAGGGCGTGATCATTATGGCGGCTACAAATGCTCCTGAGGTGTTGGACGCCGCGCTTGTCCGGCCGGGCCGCTTTGACCGGCAGGTCGTGATAGACCGTCCGGATCTGATTGGACGCCAAGAGATCCTTAAACTTCACGCCCGGAATGTAAAGCTGAGCGCCAGCGCCGACCTGGCAATGATCGCCGCGCGAACGCCAGGCATGGTCGGCTCGGATCTGGCGAATATCGTCAACGAGGCCGCGCTGCTAGCTGCCAGGCGCGGCGCCGATGAGGTGCAAATACGCGATCTTGAGGAAGCTATCGATCGAGTGATGCTTGGGCTTGAAAAGCGAACCCGCGTGATGAGCGATCAGGAAAAGGAGCGTGTCGCTTACCATGAGACCGGCCACGCGATTGTTGCGCTCTCGGTGGAACACTCCGATCCGGTACATCGCATCTCCATCATCCCCAGGTCGGTCAGCGCGCTTAGTTATACGCTGCAATTGCCCACGCACGAGCGATTCTTAATGACCCAGACCGAATTGGAAGACCGGATTGCAGTCATGCTAGGAGGCCGCGCGGCGGAAGACCTTATTTACGACGGAGTGGTTTCAACGGGCTCATCCGACGATTTGGAAAAATCTTCCGAGCTGGTTCGCCAGATGGTCACGCATTTCGGGATGAGCCAACAGCTCGGGCCGTTGACCTACGGCCACTCCGCGGTATCCAGTTTCTTGCCGAGCGGGCTGCTGGCGGAAGAACGCAATTATAGCGAACACACCGCACAGCAAATCGACGAAGAAGTACATCGCATCATCGAGGAGATCAGCCAGCGGGTTCACTCGATTTTGGCGCGTGAACAGGAGAATCTACGTTCTATTGCCGAAGCACTTGAGCGCAAAGAGACGCTGACTCGTCCTGAGATCGATGAACTGCTCGCCAAGCACGGTGCTCCCGTGGCCACCCACAGCTAGAGATACGCTTTTTCGACCAACAGCGATAGTATTCGTCCGGCCGCAGCAGCCGGACTCTCACGATCCCCATGAACTGTCAGATCCGCATGCTCTGGAGCTTCGTAGCCGGCCTGAACTCCAGGCACGGTGGTGGCGCCGCCGTGCAAGGCTGTTCGATAAATTCCTTTCGGATCCCGGGCTATGCAGGTTTCAAGCGGAGAATCTACGTACACTTCCAGAAATTGTTTAATTTGCCGCCGGGCTAATTCACGATAGGCGCGGCGATTCGCCGTTGCATCAAAAATGACCGGGACTCCATGGCTAGCAAGCAGCGCACCAACATACACCATTTGCCGGTAAAAGGCATCTCGTTCCTTCTCGTCATAATGCGGGTCCGGAGTAAGTATTTTCCGAAGTTCGTCCGATTCCAGCACGGCCACCTCAACTTCCCGCGCGGCGAACTGTGCTTTGAGGGCTGCGGTGAGGGTCGATTTTCCGAAGGCCGGAAGTCCGGTGATCCATATGGCAAACACAGGTCCAGTCTTAATCGCCACAGTATTTGTTCACCTGAGCAGGGTCGAACGTTTGGCTGTTCAGCACCCCAAAGATGAATGCCAGAAGTTTCGAACGCACCGATTCTGAAAGGTTTGGATACCAGACCGGACTTGCCATGACGAGCGCGCGAAAGGCGAGGAACGGTGCAACCACTTCAAGCATCTCCCGATCTCCAGTCATTTCGAGGTAGCCGTTCCAGAACCGCAAGAATAGAGTTTCGAAATCTCCCGCGAGCCGCTCATCGCGTTGAAGACTGAAGAAGACGTAGTTCATAGTGAGACAGGCGACATCGTCCGCTGGATCGCCATATTCACCCCTGGAGCGGTCGAGCACGCTGAAATCGGTTCCCGATCGAAAAAGGATATTCCATGGGTGAAAATCGCCATGCACCACCCGCAGCCGATGTGTCATGCCCTTCAGCCGCCAGCGCCAAACACCCAGGTCCGTTAGCAGACGGACAGAAATCGAATATCGAGAAGAACGTTGGCTCCGCAGCGTTGGCGGTGCGGGCGATTGATGGTTCATTTAATGAACACCTGAGCACATGGCCTTCCGACGTTATGTTTCTTTATTTACAACCGTATTCACCGCACACTGACTGTAAGGTGAGCAAATGAACGCATCTCATGCGTCGTTTCACGCGAACGACATAAGATTGAGGAAAACGGAGAACAGCACCCAATCGCTGGTCGAACTGGAGCGGCAAGGTGTCCATTGCGCAATGGTCTACAAATTGCTCCTAGTCAGGCAGGAGTTACTACAATGACAAATCAAATTACTTTTGTTAGCTTATGGATTCTATTGGTGCTAGCCGTTCTTGGATTGGCGCTTTATCGAAAATTTACTTCGACGCAAGCAGATAACTACGTGCATGTCTCCGAAGGCGAGGCACGGCTCATATCGCATCAAGTTGCGGTTAACCAGAAGATCGAAAAAATAGATCGCTTGGGAGAAACGCTGACAATCATCACGCTCTTCGCCGGTCTAGCGTTGGCCTGCATCTACGTTTATAGTGCATTGTATTCTCGCTGAACAAAGCCTTGCAATTCGGTAAGCCAGTTGCCGTTTTCAGCCAGGCGATACCTTGAGTTAGCGCCTCCCTAAGTTGGAGTTCATCCGACGGGAGGCGTGCTGTGGAGTGGTCCCGAAAAGTGAAACAAGTGGTTAAGACTCAGAATCCAGCGATGGACCGATCCGTTCCTCCACGCGGTCTGGGATTACAACATCTCCCTTGCCATTGAAGCTGCAAAGGACGGATTCGACGAAATTCAATTCGATTACGTACGCTTTCCAGATCAAAAGGGACTGCAATTTTCAAAGCCGAATAACGAA
>DASXGT010000246.1:0-5339 GCA_036488895.1 Bryobacteraceae bacterium
GGCGGAGCCAATTATTTCGGCAGCACACCCGGAGGCCTTGCGCTCTCGCAAACTACTCTGCGTGCGGTGTTAATGGATGTTCTAGGCTGCCTCATGCGGCACGACCTTACCAACCTGATCATCCTCAACGGACACGATGGAAACGTGCAATGCATACACGAGGTGACGCTCGAGATCTACCGGACCAGCGGTTGTCTGATTCCGAACATTTATCTTTGGCGCGTTGCGCAAGGTCTGTTGGCGGATCTTTTCGGCGAGGAAAAGGCCAAAAAAATGTCAGGCCATGGAGCCGATGTTCTGACCAGCCTGGCCATGCACTTCTTTCCCGAACGAATCCGCTGGGATCTGATTCCGGGGCCGAGTAATTTGCCCGAGGTGATGGGCTTGCCGGTCACAGGATTGGCGACGGTAGGCTTCGAGGGATTTAATATCTCGGTTCCCCTCGAGGTTGCGGAGCTGGCCCCGAACGGCGTAGCAGCCGGTGATCCACGCCTTTGCTCCGCCGAGACCGGCGCTGCATTGGCAGAAAAGCTTAGCGATCTGGGCGCGCGCTTCGTCCGTCATTATGCGGACCACTCCCGAAAGTCATCTCGCACGACCGCTAAGTAGAATTCTCTTTTCACCTCACACTGTCGCGCTCGGCTCACGACAACGAATTTATCGCTGCCGAGCTTCACTCCATAAGTGAATTAAGTGAATGCAGAGCGCGTAGTCTCGGGGCTAACCCTTATCCGTATAAGTTAAAACATATAAATTCTATTTAATCTCCGCTTGCAGGCTGTACGTGGAAATTTAAGTGATCGCATTGCAGCTGTTGGAGTTATAGAGCGAGATATCAGTTCCGCGCGCTACAAAGTATTTGCGTACAAGACATTAGAAGTTTTAATTGGACTCAGAATGGTTAGAGTCTTTAAGGTCAGTGTCGAAACGGTCGTGACCTAAGCCCATCGGTGGTCCCGTGGGGTACGGCCCACAACTCCCGGAGATGATTGATGGCTTTTTGTCGTGGTGTGTCTGTGTGTTTGTTGTTAACGTTCGCTCTGCTTGTTTGCCTCTCCGTCAGTGCACAAGTAACAGGTGGCACTCTTTCCGGGACAGTCTCCGACCCTTCGGGCGCCGCCATTCCAGAAGCGCAATTAATTATTAAGAACGTGGCCACTGGCGTGCAACGCACCGTAACGACCAGTGCGAATGGCTTCTACACCGCCGTGAATCTTTTGGCCGGCAGCTATCAAGTGACTATTTCCGCGAAAGACTTCGATACAGAAACAAAATCCGGAATCACGCTGTACGTGGGAGGCCAGCAGACTTTCGATGTGGTCTTGCACGTGGGAACGGTGGCAAACCGGGTGGAAGTAACTGCGGAAGTGCCGGCTGTACAACTGGCCACCTCGGATATGAGCGCGGTGGTGGATGCCACCACGGTGCGTGAGTTGCCGCTGAACGGGCGCAGTTGGACCGACCTGGCGGCACTCCAGCCGGGTGTGAACATGATTGAGACTCAGCCCTCTTTTGCCAGCGGATCAAATCGCGGCAACCGCGGCTTTGGCCAGCAGCTCACAATTTCCGGCGCGCGTCCGCAACAGAATAATTACCGTCTGGACGGCGTCAGCCTGAATGATTATGCGAACGGCGCGCCCGGCAGCGTCCTCGGCGGAAACCTCGGAGTTGACGCGATTCAGGAATTTTCCGTGTTGACCAGCAACTATTCCGCGGAATATGGAAAGACGTCCGGCGGTGTAATCAACGCCATCACGCGCTCCGGCACTAATCAATTTCATGGCAGTGTTTATGAATTTGCCAGAAACAGCGCGCTCGACGCGAAAAACTATTTCGAGAGCGCCGGCGTCGGCAAAGCGCCTTTCCAACGCAACCAGTTTGGTGGAACCATCGGCGGGCCGATCGTCAAAGATCATACGTTTTTCTTTGCCGACTACGAGAGCAACCGGCAATCCAAAGGAATCGCCAATATAGATTTCGTGCCCTCCCCGACGGCACGCACTGGAATGATTCACGACTCCAATGGAAATCCCATTACCGTCGCAATTGATCCGCTCATTCAAAAGTATCTGGCGCTCTATCCGGTTCCCAAGGATTGCGGCGCAGGCATCGATGTGTGTCCCTATAACTTCAACGGTCAACAAGTGGTGAACGAAAATTTCGTCACCACGCGTATCGATCACAGGTTTTCCGAGAAAGACAGTGTGCTGGGAACCTATCTGTATGACCGCACTCCTTATACTTCCCCCGATCCATTTGGCAATGTCGGCCTGGTAACGCTCACCGCCCGGCAGATCCTGGCCATCGAAGAAACGCACGCGTTCACCAGCACCTTCGTCAACGCCATCCGCTTTGGCTACAACCATGAAAACGTGAATAACAATATGAGCGCTGGGGCAATGAATCCGGCGGCTGCCGATGCTTCGTTAGGTGCTTTTGCAAATCGCAACGCCTCAGTAGTTAGTGTCGGCGGCATGACGACCCTGCCCGGCGGCGTAGGCGGACTTCCCACCTACTTATACGGTTGGAATTCTTTTCAAGGTTATGACGATGCTTTTTTCAGCCATGGAAAGCACTCCATAAAATTCGGTGGCGCCATCGAGAATATGCACATGAGGATGGTGGCCGAGCCCGATCCCAATGGAGTGTGGTCTTTCCCGACCCTCCTGGATTTTCTGCAAAATAATCCAACCAAGTTTAACGGCGGGGTGATCGCCTCGGCTCGGCCGCGGAATTTTAGACAGTCTATTTATGGCGCTTACGTGCAGGACGATTGGCGGGCCCTGTCAAACCTAACGTTGAACCTGGGGTTGCGCTATGAAATGACGACGATACCCACCGAAACTCACGGCTTGATGGTGAACTTGAGAAATATTACCGATGCCATGCCCATCTGCGGAACGCCCGATCCGCAATGCGCGGGTACCGGTCCGCTGTTTACTTCCAATCCGACGCTGCACAATTTTGAACCGCGCGTTGGATTTGCCTGGGATCCCCTCAATAACGGACGCTTGGCCGTGCGCGGCGGAGCCGGCCTGTTCGACGTCCTCCCGTTGCCCTACGAATACTACGACCTGGAGACGCAAGCGGTTCCCTTCTTTCAATACCTGGGACTGAGCGCCACCAGCGCTGCCGTTCAACCTTTCCAGCTTGGATTGCTACCGGCCGCGGATTTCACCAGCACGCAGTTGCGTACCACGTATCTACAATCCAATCCTAAGCGAAACTATGTGGCGCAGTGGAATCTGAACGTTCAATACAGTCTGACTCCCAGTTTGACGGCGATGGTTGCGTATGTGGGTTCGCGGGGCGTGCATCAGCCGTTCCGCGTGGATGAAGCCAATATGACGCTGCCCACGCTCACGTCTGCCGGATACCTGTGGCCCAAAGTTGACGCATTCGGAAATGCATTCTCCGCGCAGTGCAACGCACTCAGCACCAACGGTCCCGCAGATCCAGGTTCGTGCGCTCCGCCCGCAATCCTGAATCCTAATTTCAGTTCGATCCGGGCTGTGTTTTACAAAGGGCGTTCTTACTACAACGCGCTGGAAATGCAATTGGCCAAGCGCATGAGTCATGGCTTTCAAATGCAGGGAACTTTTACGTGGGGCCGCAGCATTGACACCAGCTCTGCGACGGGACTGGGCGATCCATTCAGTAACTCTATTTCCAGCTTGAATTATTTCGACACCCGATTGACCCGCGGGCCCTCCGACTTCAACGTGAACCGAACGCTAGTGATCAATGGCATCTGGGACGTGCCTTCCGCGAAATCGTGGAGCGGGCCGGCCCACTGGGCGACGGATGGCTGGCAACTGGGCACTATATTTACGTTGAGCGATGGCGTGCCGTTCACCCCGACTTGGGGAACCGGCAGTGACCCGGCCTTCACGCAGAGCCAGGACGATTATGCCTACGTGAATGTGCTGCATACTCCAGATTGCAAGTCGCTAACCAATCCGGGGCATCCCGGGAACTACATCAAGACCAATTGCTTCACGGTCCCGACGGCACCCAACGCGGCATTTTGGAACGCGAACTGCGATCCCGCGCCGCCCAATGCGCAACCGAGCAGCGGAGCGTTCCTTGCTCCGCCGCTGCAATGCTTTAACCTTCGAGGCAACGTGGGCCGCAATATTATGAACGGCCCGGGCATCATGGGCCTGGACTTCTCGGTCTTCAAAAACAACCGCATCCCACGCATCTCGGAAAATTTCAACCTGCAATTCCGGATGGAGATGTTCAATATTCTGAACCATCCCAACTTTTCAGTTCCTGGTCCCGGAGACGGCAATACCGACATTTTCGATGGCAGCGGGACGTCTCTGGCGCCTTCGTCCGCTAACCCGGGAGGTACGGCTGGTGTGTTGGTGCGCACCACGATTCCGGAGCGGCAGATCCAGTTCGCGATTAAAGCAACTTTCTAATCCGCGGTTCGCCGCGGCACATTCAGAATTTCCCGGAGCTAATCAATGGCTTTTTGTCGTGGTGTGTCTGTGTGTTTGGTGGTAACGTTCGCTCTTTTTGTTTCCGTCTCAGTCGGCGCACAAGTAACAGGTAGCACCCTTTCCGGAACAGTCTCCGATGCTTCCGGCGCCGCCATTCCAGAAGCGCAATTAGTCATCCGGAATGTGGACACCGGAGTGGAACGCACCGTGACCACCAGTGCGAATGGCGTCTACACCGCCGTGAACCTTCTAGCCGGCAGCTACCAGGTGACGATTTCCGCGAAGAATTTCGATACGGAAATAAAGTCCGGAATCACCATGTATGTTGGAGGCCAGCAAACTTTTGATGTGGTCTTGCACGTGGGAACGGTGACAAACCGGGTGGAAGTAACTGCGGAAGTGCCTGCTGTACAACTGGTCACCTCGGATATAAGCGCGGTAGTGGATGCCACCACAGTGCGTGAGTTGCCGTTGAACGGGCGCAGTTGGACCGACCTGGCTGCGCTGCAGCCGGGCGTAAGCACGATTCAGACTCAGCCCTCTTTTGCCAGCGGAGCCGATCGCGGCAACCGCGGCTTTGGCCAGGAAGTGACCATCTCCGGAGCGCGTCCACAGCAGAATAATTACCGTTTGGATGGCGTCAGCCTGAATGATTTTGCGAACGGCGCGCCCGGCAGCGTTCTCGGCGGAAACCTCGGCGTTGACGCGATTCAGGAATTTTCCGTGTTGACCAGCAACTATTCCGCGGAGTATGGAAAAACATCCGGTGGTGTAATCAACGCCATCACGCGCTCCGGCACCAATCAATTTCATGGCAGCCTTTATGAATTTGCCAGAAACAGCGCGCTCGATGCCAAGAATTTTTTTGAGGGTGCCGGCGCCAGCAAAGCG
>DASXGT010000036.1:0-22609 GCA_036488895.1 Bryobacteraceae bacterium
CACGCGGCGGGCGTTGGTTTTTGAGCCCATTTGCTCAATCGTCTGCCAGGACGGACCGATGAATTTGAAGCCCGCTTCCGTGCAGGCGCGGGCGAAGGCGGCATTTTCGCTCAGGAAACCGTAGCCCGGATGGATGGCCTCAGCTCCGGTGGCGCGGGCGGCCGTGAGGATCTGGTTGCTGTTGAGATAGCTTTGCACCGATGGCGGGGGTCCGACGCAAACGGCCTCATCGGCCATTTGCACGTGCAGCGCACCGCGATCGGCTTCGGAAAAGACCGCTACGCTCGCGATATACATTTCACGCAAGGCGCGGATAACGCGGACGGCGATTTCGCCACGGTTGGCAACTAAGACTTTACTGAACACTTTACTGGACGGCGGAATGATTTAAGGCCCAGCATCCCTTGTACCAAATGGCGCGCCGCGTCTTCTGGCGGAAAATTGTATACATCATGTAAACTTATTGATTCCGCCTAGCTCTTTTCAGCTTGGTCTACTACACTGCAACAGAAGGATACCCCGGAAGAGAAATCCGGGTTATTAAATTTCGGAGGGTTCTAGTCGTGCGTCTTCTTGCCTTTGCTACTTTTTTTTGCCTTACGCCCGTATCTTGGGGCGCATTGATCGGCACTTCGGTGACCGGTTCCCTCAATTTTGACGGGAACCCGGCTAATTTCTTTGACCCCGCTTACGGCTTTGTACCGGCGCGGTTCGAGAATGCCGCCGGACCGACCGTGACCATTGACGATTTTGCCCCGGAATTCGGTTTTAACGATGGGGCTAATCGCGACATCGCTAACTTTACGGACGGGCGGTTAGTGATTAGAGACCGGGCGACCGGCGGCGGCAGCCAGAAGATCACGCTGAGCTTTACCGACGATGCCTTTGCGGGCATTTCCCTGGTTTCCAGCAATTTCCGCAAGCCCATACAGTACGACATCGTAGGCGATGAAATAGATATCACGATTCCAAAGTTCGCCCGGGACGGCAGATATCGCGCGGTGTTCGATGTAACGTCAACCCCAGAACCGGAGAGCCTTGGCCTGATCGGACTTGGTATCGGCGTCATCGCTTTGGTTTCGCGCAAGCTTCGCAAAGCCTGAGGTAGCGGCCGCTAGTCGTACATTACGGAGATCAAAAACAACCCGCTGGCTACCACGGAAGGTCCGGCGGGGATTCCGCTGCCGGGAATGAGGCGTGCCAGGACGTCATCATTGGTCAGATTGCCCTTGCCCACCTCCAGCAGCACTCCCACGATGTTGCGGACCATGTGTTTCAGGAAGCCGGAGCCGGTGACCCGGTAAACGAGTAGGTCATCCTGGCGCGTCAATGTGGAGTTGAAAATGGTCCGGACTTTCGAGCGTCCCAGACCATCGCGATTATCCGCGGCAGCGAAGGCGCCAAAATCGTGTTCGCCCAGCAGCAGTGGCGCAGCGTCGTGCATAGTGGACTCATTGAGCGGGTACGGATGATGGCAGACGTAGCGGCGTATGAAGGGCGGGCACACTTCGGCGCGATACAGGCGATACTCGTAGGTTTTACGGCGGGCGTCAAAGCGCGGATGAAAATCGAGCGGTGCTTCCGCGACCGCGCCGATTCGAATGGCGGGCGGCAGCAGACGGTTGACTGCGCGACGAAAATTCACAACGGGGATCGGGTTCTCGAGCGATACCGCAGCCACTTGCGCCAAGGCGTGGACGCCCGCGTCGGTGCGGCCCGACCCAGCTACGTGAACTCGCTTACCCTCCATGTCGCTAATAATTTGCTCCAGAATACTCTGAATGGTGGGGAGGCCGGGTTGCACCTGCCAGCCGTGGAATTCGGTACCGTCGTAAGCGACTTCGAAACGCAGCCTTCGCATGACGGGCAAAGAAAACGTCAGGCGCGGCGCGAACCAGGCTTCACGATGGGCTGGCCTGCGCTGCACAGCGGGCATTCTTCGGGCTGGTACGTCAACGGTTCAATGGTCTGCAATGAGACGCGCGGCACGCCCACATCGGCGCGTCCGCCGCTGCGGTCAATGATGGACCCGGCAGCCACTACATTGGCCCCGGTCGCTTGCAACACTCGTACAACTTCCATGGTGCTGCCGCCGGTGGTGATGACGTCTTCGATGATGATCGCGGTCTCGCCGGGCTGGATTTCGAAGCCGCGGCGAAGAGTCATCGCATTTGTTGCGGCGTCGCGTTCGGTAAAAAGCGAGCGTGCGTGGAGCGCCCGGGCCACTTCATGGCCGATCACGATTCCTCCCATGGCCGGCCCGACCACGACATCTATGGTGGCGGCGGGAACGATTGTTTTAATAAGGTCCGCCAATTCGCGGCCCAGGCGCGCGGCGAAATCCGGATAGGACAGTACCTTGGCGCATTGCAGGTATTCGGCGCTGTGGAGACCGCTGGTGAGGCGAAAGTGACCGTGCAGGTAGGCTCCGGTCTCGGTGAAGAGGGACATGATGGGCGATGATGCCATTTCAAGCGACAGGATAGCAACAATGGGCGGCGCATTGCCGAGGGGCGGGCGTATCGAAAGCGGAAGTGTTTAGTCCCAATAATGAACACTCAGAGCCGCAAGACGGCTGGTTGCTAACTTACTAGAAGGGTTGGCGAGCCAAAAAGCACGGAACTCAGCTTGCACTAGAAACGTTTCCTATCCAGCGGTCCAGTTTCTTGCAGGTTGGATCTGCTTTGGAAATAGATGAGGGGTTCTAGCTATTGATGAGACGATTCAAAGCACCAGTGTGCTGTCTATGCAGTTTTCTACTAGCGGTGAGTTCAGTATCGGCACAGAGCGCGGCCCGGATCGAACCGGTAACAGGCGGCCTCAGCCGGATTACGGCGCCGTACCGGCAGCGTTACATTCCGGCTGTCAATTTGAATAATACCGACCGGCTTGAATCACTCATACGCGGCGGGAACCTTTATTTGTCGGCGCAGGATGTGATCGCGCTGGCGCTGGAAAATAACTTGGACATAGAAATACAACGCTATCAACCCTTGTTAACGAAGGAATTGACCCGGCGCGCGCAAGGCGGCGGACTGCTACGCGCGGTGGGCGTGGGTGTCGCGGCGGGGCCCACCAGCGTGAGTTTGACCGGCGTCAGCTTGAACAGCAGCGGCACCTCGAATAGCGCTTCCAATCTCAGTTCCACCGCCGTGATTACGAGCGTCGGTCCAAGCGTTCCGAATTTGGATCCAAACATGTTTGCGATAGCGCAGTTTGGGCACACCACCGTTCCACAGAGCAACTTGGTTTTGACCGGAACCTCAGCGTTGGTGTCGGATTACCGCTATTACAATTTCGGGTTTAACCAATACAACCAGTTTGGCTCGTATTTTCAGGTCCAATATTCGAGTCAATACCAAAAGTATAATAGCCAGTCGTTTACCTTGAATCCATACACTCAAGGCGACATCGATTTTCAATTCACGCAAAACCTGTTGAACGGCTTCGGCCGCCCAGTCTTGACCCGCTACATCAGAGTCGCAAAGAATAATGAGAAGCTCTCCGATTTACAGTTCAAGCAACAGGTGATCACCACCGTTTCAGCGGTGTTGAACTTGTATTGGGATCTGGTGAGTTTCAACGAAGATTTGAAAGCCAGAAAGGATGAGCTCGCCACCGCCCAGCAGTTGTTTGACGACAACAAAAAGCAGGTGCAGATTGGAACCTTGGCTCCCATCGAAGTCACGCGCGCGGAAGCGCAGGTGTATTCCAGCCAACAGGATTTGCTGATTTCGCAAACGAATTTATTGCAGCAAGAGACCGTATTAAAAAATGCTCTTAGCCGCACTGGCGTGGAAAATCCGCTGTTGGCCAGCGTGCGCATCGTTCCCATCGATACCGTGCAGGTGCCGCCGCAAGACGAGTTGAAGCCAGTGGATGAATTGGTGGGCTCGGCATTAAAGCAACGCTTGGAAATAACGCAAGACCAACTTAATTTGGACAGCACCAATATCCAGTTGAAAGCCATTAAGAATGGGTTAAAGCCCAGCTTGCAAGTGTTCGCGGAACTAACCAACAATGGCGTGAGCGGAAGCCAGAATTACCTCACGCCGGGTGTAGCGCCGCAGTTGCCGTATTTAACGGGCGGATATGGCAATCTGCTGGGGCAGATTGCCAGGCGCAATTTCCCAAACTACTCGGCGGGACTTTCGCTGAGCATTCCACTGCGGAACCGTGCCGCCCAGTCCGATTACATGACCACCGCGCTCGGGCTTCGGCAGAGTGAACTCAGCATGCAGAAGGATCGGAACCAGGTTCGCGTGGACGTACAAAACGCGGTGATCGGGTTGCGGCAAGCCCGGGTGCGCTATGAATCTTCAGTGAAGGCGCGGATTTTGCAGCAACAGACGCTAGACGCCGACAAGAAAAAATACGCGCTGGGGGCGGGCACGGTTTATCAAGTCGTAACTGATCAGCAGACACTCTCGGCGGCAATTAGCACCGAACAGCAGGCAGTGGCCAACTACAGTCACGCGCGCATCTCCTTTGATCAGGCCATGGGAACCACGCTGGATGTCAATAAGATTTCGATTGACGAAGCCCTGTCTGGAACGGTCGTGCGGAAATCGGGGTTGCCCGCCAACTTGCCGGCGGCCGTCCAGGCGCAGCCCCAACCGGAGCAAAAGCAATGATGACGGCTACTCTTCGAAAGTTTCTAGCGCTGGCGCTTAGCGCCAGTTGCCTTGGTTCGCTCGGTTGGGGGCAACAGACAATTGCGCCTCAGGCGACGGGGAACATTTTTCTTCGTGACTACTCGGCACCTATGTTGCCTCCCGCGCGCCTGGGGAATGGAACGCGTTTGAGCAGCTTGGTGCAAGGCGGCAAACTCTACCTCACCGCGCAAGACGCCATTGCGCTGGCGCTGGAGAACAACCTTGACCTAGAAAGCGACCGCTACAACGCGTTGCTCGCCGATTATAATTTGACCCGCGCGCAAGCGGGCGGTGCCTTGCCGGGCGCGCCGAGTGCCACGTCGCAAGCGAGTTCGGTGACCGCCGGGCAGGGTGTGGCGGGAAGCCAACAGGCAGCGGGCGTTAGCACATCTACCGGCCGCGGCAATGGATCTTCCAGCACCACCATTCAGCAAATCGGCGCGGTGACGCCCACGCTCGATCCGGTTTTTCAAGACGTACAGTCGTATGCGCACTTGTCGCAGCCTCAATCGAACCTGACCCAGAGCGGCATTACCAACCTGGTCGGCAACAAGCGCAACTACACGGAAAGCATCAGCAGCGGATTTTTGACCGGAGGCAATGCCACCCTCAGCTACGCCGATTCCTATTTAAGCGAGAATTCGCCGACCGATACGCTGAATCCATCCAATAGCGTCAGCTTGAGCCTTGCAGTTCAACAAAATTTCCTGTTCGGCTTCGGCGTAAAGCTCAACAGCCGCAATATCAATATCCAGAAGATTAACGTGCGAGTCAATGACTTGACTTTTCAAACTCAAGTGATCGCGGTGGTGGTGAGCGTGTTGAATGATTACTATGCGCTGGTCGCCGATTATCAGGATGTCAGCGCCAAACGCGAGGCGCTGAAGGTAGCGCGGCAATTTTACGCGGATAACAAGAAGCAAGTGGAAATAGGCGCCATGGCTCCTTTGGATGTAACCACGGCGGAGGCGCAGGCCGCCAGCAGCGAGCAGGATTTGGTGGTTTCCGAGACCACCCTGGCACAACAGCAGGTGCAGTTGAAGAATGTGCTGAGCCGCAGAGGCCTGGCCGAGCCGCTTCTGGCGAATGTGGAGATTATTCCGCTCGACAAGATAGAAGTGCCCGAAAATGACAATTTGCCGCCGGCAAAGGAACTCATCGCCACGGCCATGGCGAACCGGGTTGATCTAGCCTCGGACAAGTTGAACTACGATAAGGCCGAGATATCGGCGCTCGGCACCAAGAACGGCATATTGCCGACTCTGGTGGGACAGGCCAACGTTTCGAATCGAGGCTTGGCGGGAACGGGACATACGGTTGTGTTTCCCGGCGTATCATTACCTCCAGGCGCCGCGCTTCCGCCGGGTTTCGAACCGTGTCCCCCCGCGCAGGGTGGCCCTAGCAAGGCTTGCACAGCGCCGTCGCAGCAGTTGCTTGGCGGTGTCGGTACCGCGCTAGGACAAATGCTCCGCCGCGATTTCCCAAGCCAAAGCGCGCTGGTGTATTTTTCCCCATCCACGATGCTCAACCGGCAGGCCCAAGGCGACGACGCGATTGACCGGCTCAGTCTACGGCAGACGGCGTTACAGAATCAACGCACTATCAACCAAGTGGCGGTAGACGCTGCCAATGAGTCTGTCGCGCTGCAACAGGCGCGCGCCAAGTATCAGGCGGCCGCCAAGAATCTTGAGTTGCAACAGCAATTACTGCAAGCCGAGCAACGGAAGTTTTCCTTAGGCGCATCTACTTCGTTTTTAGTGGTGCAGCAACAGCGCGATTTGGCTACGGCGCAATCGACTGAGGTTGCGGCGCTCGTAGCCTACAGCAATGCGCGTGTGGCGCTCGATCAAACTTTGGGCCTAACGCTTAAAAATAACCACATTTCAATGGCTGAAGCGCAGAAAGGCGTCGTAAGCCGGCCGTCGGCGTTACCGGCGACTCTCCCCGCGCAACCGTAACTGCGGGCATTATCTAAAATCAACTCCGCGCATTAGCAAAAACTTTCTATACGGGTAAAAAATGCTTCGTCATTAGAAGCTAAGTGCTTGAAAGTGGCCTGAATTGCGTTTGGCACAGCAGTTGCTCTGAATAGAATCCGAATCCAATAACTCAGGGAACGATGGTTGTTCCGCTAATCAACCCCACCTTTTAATCCGAAACAAAATCCCCTCAGATTATCCCAATTCCCCCGCCCGACCAGATTCCCTGAGTTATTTCCGTTTTCTTCTGGTCTCCCCTATAGTGAGTTTGTGGAACAAAATTTGCGTCTGCTGCCGTTGCTGTCCAGCGCTACCGAAATGGTGCATGCGTTGGGATTGGGCCGGTTTCAAGTAGGGCGTTCGCACGAATGCGATTATCCTTCCGAAGTCGTGAATTTGCCGGTTTGCACGCGCCCTGCTATTGCGGTGGATGGCTCCAGTGCTGAGATTGACCGCCTGGTGAAAGACCGCTTGGCGAATGCCCTGAGTGTCTATAACGTAGACGCACAAATGCTGCGGGAGTTGCGGCCGACGCACATCATTACTCAGACTCAGTGTAAAGTTTGTGCCGTGAGCCTGGAAGATGTCGAGCGCGCGCTGCAAATAGAGACTACGCCGGGGACCAAGTTGATTTCGCTAGAGCCCTATGTTCTGCAGGATGTTTGGACGGACTTGCGGCGCGTGGGCGAAGCCTGCGGATACGCGCATGCGGCGGAAACGCTGATTGCTTCCTTCCGCGGCCGGATGGAATCAGTCGCCGAACGAGCGGCAACGTCGCACCGGCGTCCTACTGTGGCAGCGGTGGAGTGGCTGGAGCCATTGATGGCTGCGGGAAATTGGGTGCCCGAATTGATTACAATGGCGGGCGGAGAAAATCTATTTGGCGCAGCGGGGCTGCATTCACCTTGGATGAGTTGGGAGCAATTGGCAGCGGCCGAGCCGGATGTGATTGTGGCGTTGCCATGCGGCTTTGATTTGGGGCGCACTCGCGGCGAGATGCACTGGCTTACGGAACGGCCTGGATGGATGAATTTAGAGGCCGTCCGCGCGGGGCGGGTTTTTGTGTGCGATGGAAATCAATTCATGAACCGGCCTGGTCCACGGCTGGTGGAGTCACTGGAGATTTTCGCCGAAATACTACATCCAGAGTTGTTCGAGCCAACGATGGAGGGCATCGGCTGGGAGCGGCTATTCTAAGCTTCGTGAGATTGCTTCGGCGATCTGTTTGCCGTGAAATCGGCCGTTCTCGATAAAAATTTCATTCGTATGCGTGCCCGCTACAATCACGCCGGCTAGATAGACGCCCGCGCGCTCGCTTTCGAGTGTCATGGTATCGGTCACCGGCTTGGATGTAACAGGGTCGAGATGAATGCCGTGAGAGGCCATGAATTCGAAGTCTGGACGGTAGCCGGTCATGGCGAAAACGTAATCGTTCTTAAGGGTGACTTCGCCTTGCGGTGTGTTCAACACCACATGGTGCGGGAGAATTTCTTTCACGGTGCTGTGAAAGTAGGATGCTATTTCGCCGTTCTTAATGCGGTTTTCGATGTTGGGCTTGATCCAGTATTTTACGTTGTGGTGGATGTGACCGCCGCGAATCACCATGGTGACGCGCGCGCCGGTCCAGAAGAGCTCTAGCGCGCCAATGGCGGCCGAATTTTTTGCGCCCACGATCAGCACGTCCTGGTTATAGTAAGGGTGCGCCTCGCGATAGTAGTGGATTACTTTGGGCAGCTCTTCGCCGGGCACGTCAAGCTTGTTCGGAATATCGTAGTAACCGCTCGCCAGAATGATTTTTCGCGCGCGGTAGGAGTGCGCAACGCCATCGCTGGTTTCGGTCCGGACCGTGAAGTTTTCATCTTCGCCGTCGAAATCGAGCACGCGCTCATATTGGTGGATATCGAGCTTGTAGAGATCGGCCACGCGGCGGTAATATTTCAGCGCCTCCGTACGTCCGGGTTTCTCGTTCAGCGAGGTCATGGGAATATCGCCGATTTCGAGCAACTCCGGGGTGGTAAAAAAAACCAGGTTGATGGGGTAGTGGTAAATGGAGTTCACCACGCAGCCCTTGTCAAACAGCAGCGCTCGAATGCCGCGCTTTTGCAGTTCGATGCCGCAGGCGAGCCCGGTGGGGCCCGCACCCACAATGATTACGTCAAATATTTCCATTTAAAGAAGAGCTTCCACGCGTTCGTACACGCCTGCGAGAGCAGCGGGTAGCGCGCTAGCGTCTTTACCCGCGCCTTCCGCCATATCTGGCCTGCCGCCGCCTTTGCCGCCGAGAGCTTTCGCGAGTTCGCCGACCAGCTTGCCTGCTTGCACCTTGCCGGTGAGATCTTTACTGACGGTGGCGACAATCGGAATGTTCCCGTCATTCACTGAGGCGATGACGACAACGGCGCTGCCCCACTTGTTGCGGAGTGCATCCACCACCGCTCGGAGTTGTTTCGAATCGAGGCCTTCCAGCTTCGTGGAGAGTAGCGTAGAGCCCTTAATCTGGCGGCCTTCCAGCTTCTCCACTTGCTGATGAGCCACCTGCGTTTTAAGCTGCTCCACCTGCCGTTCGAGCGTCTTTTGCTGTTCGAGCAGTTTTTCCATTTGCTCTAGCACGCTGCTCTCTGAAGTATGCAGCAGTTGGCCCGCTTTCAGCAGTTGCGCGGTGGCGGTTTGGAAGCGCTCCAGTGCGCCTTCGCCGGTAATGGCTTCAATGCGGCGCACACCGGCTGAGATGCTGCCTTCGTAGATGATTTTGAGAATGCCGATGTCGCCGGTGCGCTGGACGTGGGTGCCGCCGCATAGCTCGCGGCTGAAGCCGGGAATATTGACCACGCGTACGCTCTCGCCGTATTTTTCGCCGAACAGCGCCATGGCTCCGGTGGCCAGGGCCTGATCCAGATCCATGATGTCCGTAGTTACTTCCGTGTTGGCCAGAATTTGCTGATTGACGAGCCGTTCTACTTCGCGGAGTTCGTCGTCGCTCATGGCTGCGTAGTGGCTAAAGTCAAAGCGCAGGCGGCCGGGTTCCACCACGCTGCCTTCCTGCTTGACGTGCGTACCCAGCACCTGCCGAAGCGCCGCTTGCAACAGATGCGTGGCGGTGTGGTTGCGCATGGTGGCGCCGCGCGCGGGCTTATCCACAACGCCGATTAGCTTGTCGCCAACGTGGATGCGCCGCAGCACGCGGATTTTCTGCACCATGGCGGTGGGCGTCGGTTTATAAGCGCCTTCGACAACGGCGACGCGGTCGCGTGTTTCGGCATCGAGCAGCAGACCGGTATCACCCACCTGGCCGCCTGATTCGGCATAGAATGGCGTTTTCGCGAAAATGACTTCGGCGGCGCCTTCGTCCACGGCGCTCAGCGGATTTTTATCGACAATCAGCTGGACGACTTCAACTGGTGCTTCCAGCGTTTCGCGTCCGATGAATTCCACCGGCGCGAGTTCCTTGTACACGTCGGCGATATGAGTCTTGTCGGCTCCTTTCCAACTGGCGCGGGCGCGAACGCGCTGCTTTTCCATTTCGGCTTCAAACGTTTCGTGATCGATGCTAAGGCCGAATTCGCGCGCCATTTCCTCTTGCTCGTCCAGCGCGAGGCCGAAGGTGTCGTACAGTTTGAACGCCGCCACACCGGGGAGAACGCCATTGACAGCGGACTTCGCTGCGTCATGAAAGAAGCGCTCGGCCACTTGGAAGGTGGTGGCGTAGCGGCCTTCTTCCTCGCGCACGATGCGGGCGACGCGGTCCACGCTCTCCTGCAATTCCGGATAGGCGGGCTTCATCAGGTCCGCTACAAAGCCGGTGAGTTTATGCAAATAAGGTTCAGAGCAGCCGGCTAGGCGCGCATTGCGGAGCGCGCGCCGCATGATTTTCCGGAGCACATAGCCGCGGCCTTCATTGGATGGAACCACGCCATCATGAATCAGGAACGTGGTGGAGCGGGCGTGATCGGCGTTGATGCGTAGTGCGGTCTCGGAACGTTCGTCAACACCGCGCGCGACGTGCAGCAGTTCCGACGCGCGTTGCACGATGGGTTGAATCAGATCCGTTTCATAGTTCGAAAGATGGCCTTGCAGCACGGCGGCCACACGCTCCAGGCCCATGCCGGTATCGATGGAGGGGCGGGGCAGCGGCGCGAGTATGCCGTCTTCCGAGCGATCAAACTGCATGAAGACGAGGTTCCAGATTTCGACGAAGCGGCCGCCCGCGTCGAGAGGAAATTGCTCATGTTCGCGGCCTTTCTCCGCAGCGCCCGGGCCGAGATCGAAATGGATTTCGGAGCAGGGACCGCAGGGGCCGGTCTCGCCCATTTGCCAGAAATTGTCTTTTTCGTCGAGGCGGAAAATGCGGTCTTTGGGAACACCCGCGACCTTTTGCCAGAGTTCTTCGGCCTCGTCGTCTTCGCGAAAGACGGTAACGTAGAGGCGGTCTTTCGGCATGCCGTACCAATTGGGGCTGGTGATCAACTCCCAGGCATAGGCGATGGCGTCTTTCTTGAAGTAATCGCCAAAGGAGAAGTTGCCAAGCATTTCGAAGAACGTATGATGGCGGCGCGTGTAGCCGACATTTTCGAGATCGTTATGCTTGCCGCCCGCCCGGACGCATTTTTGCGACGTCGTGGCGCGGCTATAGGCGCGCTTTTCGAGGCCAAGGAAGACCTCCTTGAACTGATTCATGCCGGCGTTGGTGAACAACAAAGTGGGGTCGTTCGCAGGCACAAGCGAGGAGCTGCGGACAACCTGGTGCGCGTTTCCGGCGAAGTAATCCAGAAACTTCGCGCGGATTTCATTTCCAGTCATTCGATATTTTTAGTTTCGCATCGGGGGAAGCGCGGTCTGGATTAAAAGATGTACAAAAGTGTCGTACCCTGTTGGCATGGAAGTAACGGCGGCTTATGCTAAGGCGAATTTACTGGAGTTATTGAAGGCAGTGGAGCGCGGTGAACGAGTCACGATTTCCCACTACAATACGCCTA
The DNA here is from genome assembly GCA_036488895.1 of Bryobacteraceae bacterium. Classification (GTDB taxonomy): domain Bacteria; phylum Acidobacteriota; class Terriglobia; order Bryobacterales; family Bryobacteraceae; genus Bog-105. The sequence continues at coordinate 11,608 of DASXGT010000036.1, forward strand.
TTGCAGACCTTGTACCAACTACATCGGCGGGCAAGCCCTCTCGAAAGTTTGGAACCGGCAAAGGGAGAAATCTAATCATAGACCCTAATTGGGATAGGGCAATTGAGACCGGCGAAGAGCTGGAAGCCTTTTTCAACGGCGAATTTTAGTGCCTTTCCCGCTTGATCCAGCGACAACGTCAAAAGGTACAAAGGACTGCAAATTATTTGGAACTAGCTGGTTTCGCCGGCGGCGCGGCGGGCGTCGGCGGAATGATCGTCGCTTTCACGATGTAGTCCAGCTTCGGGAAGTTTTTCTTCAGGTAAGCATTCCCGCCCGAGCCCATCGCTTCCTGATCGGGGCCGGAGCCGCTCGGGGGACCATCACCGTAATCCATATACAAGTTCATGACGTTGTCGAGGCCCTGAATTACTTCGCCGAAGGGGGTGAAACCTTGGGCATCGAGGTTGTCGCTGTTGTCGTGGATGTTGATGAACACGTGCGTGGTGCGCGCATCGGGCGAACCGGGTTTGGCGAAGACGACGGAGCCGGTTTTGTTGGGGACCTTGGGTGGATCGTCTTTGATGGGGCGCTCATTCCAGCGTGCCGTGATCTTTGGGTCGCCGTTCATGCCGAATTGCACAATGTAGTCTTTCAACACCCGGAAGAAGGCGTTGTTGTTGTAGTAGCCGGCTCTGACGAGCTCGTAGAAATGATCGGCGCCCAGCGGCGACCATTCGCGATGCACCAGAATTACCACGTCGCCCTTGGTGGTTTGCAGCAAAACCTTGTATTCGGCGGGGGCGGTGATATGCCGGACGGCCCTAGGCGGCGCCCCGCAAGCAGCGGGTACGAGGGCCGCGATAGCGGCGAGCAGGGAGGCTTGGCGGCGTGTCATTTCGCATCTCGCCAATTCGGGCCGACTCCCGTGTCAACAGACAACGGTACGCAAATTTCGTAGACAGTTTCCATTTCTCTTTTTACTAATTCTTTCAGATCTTCCGTTTCAGAGGGTGGCGCTTCGAAAACCAACTCGTCATGGACTTGCAACAGCATGCGCGACTGCATTTTCCGTTTTTCCAGAAGGCGCTCAATATGAATCATAGCGAGCTTGATCAGGTCAGCTGCGGTGCCTTGCAGTGGTGTATTCACTGCCGTTCGCTCGGCAAAAGAACGCGCGGAGGGATTTCGGCTCTGCATGTCGGGAATGGGGCGGCGGCGACCCAGCAACGTTTTCGCCACTCCGGTCTGACGAACTTCTTCTATGGTTTTATCAATGAATAAGCGCACACCCGCATAGCGCTCAAAATAGCGGGAAATGTAGGTCTCGGCTTCTTTCCGGCCGATGCCGAGCTGCTGCGCGAGTCCGAAAGGCGTCTGGCCGTACACGATACCGAAGTTGACGGCTTTGGCGGAGCGGCGCATTTCGGCGTTTACCATCAGCGGATCCACTTTGAAGACTTCGGCCGCCGTACGCGTATGAATATCTTGGTTGTGCGTGAAGGCGTCCACCAACACAGGATCTTTCGACATGTGTGCCAGCAGCCGCAATTCGATCTGCGAATAATCGGCGATGATGAGCTGCCAACCCGGCTCCGGAATGAATGCGGCGCGGATCTCGCGGCCTTCTTCAGTGCGGATGGGAATGTTTTGCAGATTTGGATTCGAAGAAGAGAGGCGGCCGGTGGCGGCTCCGGCCTGATTAAAGGTGGTGTGAAGGCGCCGCGTGGATGGGCGAAGCAACAGCGGCAGCGCGTCAATGTAGGTGCCCTTCAACTTGGTGAGCTGCCGGTAATCGAGAACCTGCTGCGCCACCGGAAAAGCGGGAGCGAGACTCTCCAGCACGTCGGCGGCAGTGGAGATGGTTTTTCCCTTGCCATATTTGACGGGCGAGGGAAGCATCATTTCCTCAAACAGCACTTTGCCGAGTTGCTGCGGCGAGTTGATATTGAACGGATGGCCGGCGCTATCGTAAATGAGCTGCGCAATGCCTTCGATACGTTCGGACAGGCGGCCGGAGAGTTCCGCTAAAACTTCCGTATCGATGCGGATGCCATGAGTCTCCATGCGCGCCAGCACGGGCGCGAGCGGAAGGTCGATGTCGCGGTAAACGGAGAGTAGTTCCTGTTGCTCCACTTGCGGGCGCAGTAGTTGGGCAACAGCGAGCGTGCATTCGGCCTGCTGTTCGGCGGCGGCGTTTAGTTTACGGTCGAGGAAGCGTTCCGCCAGCGATTCGGGCGAGCAGCCGCCTGGATCGGCATGCAAAAGGAAGGCGTACAACATCACGTCTTCCGCTACGTTTTGGGGTATGACGCCGACGTCGGCTAGCGCGACGAGAAAGGCTTTGGCGTCATGCACGACTTTGGGGATATCTGGCGATTCCAGAACCTGGCGAAGCGATTCGAGCAGCGAGAGAGGCGCCGCGCGGCCCTCGCCTTGTTTGTAGGACAGGCCCACAAACGCATTTGTGAAGTCGAGCGCTACGGCGATAGGCGTGCCGGATGAGCGTTTGGAAAGCCACTCGTTTAAAGCGTTCGCGTCGCTGAGCGCGGCATAATCACGGCTGGCGCTGTCGTCTTCGGGAGGAAGATCTTTCAGCAAGCTGAAAAATTCCAGTTCTTTATAGAGGCCTTTGAGCGCGGAAGAGTTTACGGGCCGCGTGCGCAGTTTTTCGAGATCCCACTCAATCGGCACCTGCGTGTGGATGGTGGCCAGGTCTTTGCTCTGCTCGATCAGCTTGCGATTATTCAGCAGGCTTTCGCGATACATCTTGCGCTCGACTTCGGCGGCGCGATTGAGCGTTGCCTCCACTGAGCCAAACCGAGCGATGAGGTCGCGAGCGCCTTTGTCGCCGATGCCGGGAGCGCCGGGAATATTGTCCACCGAATCGCCTTTAAGCGCCAGAAGGTCTGCCACCTGCGACGGCTTGACGCCCATGAACTGTTCCACCTTGGCTTCGTCATACCACTCGTCATCCTTCATGGGATTGACCATGAAGACGCGTTTGTTGACCAGCTGCAGCATGTCCTTGTCGCTTGAAACGATGACCACTTCGAGCGGTTTGGCATGCTCGCGGCAGGCAATGGTTCCTATGACGTCGTCGGCCTCGTACTTCGGAAATTCGAGGATGGGAATCGCCATGGCTTCTAGGATGCGGCGAATATAAGGGATCTGGGGGCCGAGATCGGGGGGCATCTCGGTGCGGTTGGCCTTGTATTCAGCGAAGCCTTCCGAGCGGAAAGTGGGTTCGCTGCTTTCGAAGATAGCTGCGATGTAATCCGGTTTGCTGGTCGCCATCAGCTTGCGCAGCATGTTGTGGAAGATGAAGATGGCTTCCGTGGAGACGCCAGAGCCGGTGCGCATGGGAGGTGCTCCGCTGCGCGCGCGTGCATGGTACGCGCGGAAGATAAAGCCGAAGCTGTCGATGAGGAAGAGACGCGGAGTTGGCAACCTTTTTAGGATAGCGGCATGCTAGTAGGATGAATTTTCGCTACCCCATTTTTCTGGATCTCTCCGGCAAGAAGTGTCTGGTCACCGGCGAAGGTCATGAAATCGCCGCAAAGGTGGAGGGTCTGGTGGAAGCCTCGGCGCAAGTGACCTATGTGAATCCGCGCGCGGAGGCGGCAATTGAGGCACTGGCGATGGCCGGATTGCTGCAATGGGAAGCGCGGGAGTTCGAGCCGCGCGATTTAGACGGATGTTTTTTGGTGATTAGCGACCTTCCGAATAATTCTTTGATTTTCCGGATGGCCGAGGAGCGGGGAATTCTCTGCAATGCGGTGGATGACCCGGCTCACTGCCGGTTTAGTTTCGGCTCGCTGCACCGGCAAGGTGACTTGACTATTGCAATTTCGACGAATGGCTATGCCCCTGCCCTGGCTGTGCGATTGAAGGAACGCATGCAGCGCGATGTGGGGCCCGAGTATGCCGAATTGATGCGGATGTTGAAAGAGGCTCGGCCGCAAATTACTGCGCAAATTGCAGACTTCGGCACGCGCCGCGAATTGTGGTACCGGATTGTGGATTCGGAAATTCTAGCGTTGCTGCGTGCGGGAAGTACCGGCGACGCGCACGCGCTATTACGCAACTTAATGGACGCTACTCCTGACGCAGAGCGCTGATTGGGTCTACGCGGCTGGCTCTGCGGGCCGGTATGAAACCGGCGGTTAGCGCGGCTGCCACCAGGACAAAAATCATTAAGGCGAAAGTGGATAACGCCGTGGGCTGCATGCCCTCCACCAAGCGCACCAAGAGTCGCCCCGCAGCCAAAGCGCCAGCCGTGCCAGCGGCAATACCTAGGAATGTCATTCCAAGGCTTTGCCGGAGGACCATCCACATCACCCCGCCGGCGCTGGCGCCAAGCGCCATGCGTACGCCGATCTCTGGTACACGCTGACCAACCAGATATGCCAGCACGCCATAGATGCCGATGCACGCTAGCAGCAAAGCCAAGCCCGCGAAGATTCCGAACAATAGCAAAAGAAAGCGCTGACGGGCCAGGGTGCCGCTTAGAATTTGTTCCATGGTGGTGACCGAATAGAGAACTTGGTCGCGAGTGACGCCGCGTGCCGCGTTTCGGATCGCCGCGACCGTATTTAAGGGGTTGGCCTGAGTCCGGACGATTAAGGACATGCCGGCGGCAGTAAGGCGCAAAAACGGGTCCGGTAATTGGGCGAGCGGAACGTAGATCTGCTCACGAATTTTGGCTTGCTCATCCGCGGCAGGGCCCCAATGCCGCACATGTCCGACTATGCCGACAACCCGCGCCGGTCCCCAAAATTGAACAGATAGCCGTCTGCCAATAGGATCCAGTTCTCCAAAAGCGCGCCGCGCCATCACCTCGTCAATGACGATGACAGGCTCGCTGCCGGCGCGATCGTGTTCGTTGAAAAAACGGCCGCGCCGCAAAGGAATGCGCATTGTCCGTGCATAGTCAGATGTAACGAGATTCAATAATGCGGACGGCATTTGACTTGCCAGTGGGGCGGTTGGGCCTGTCCAATAGCCCGCTTCTTCGGTATCTCCGCCCATGGGTACGATGTCGGCTACCGCAGCTGATTGCACTCCAGGGACACTCCGAACGCGGTCCAGAATGTCCGGCCACGCGGCGCGTAAGCGTGTGGGGTTGCTAACCGCATCTGACGAAAGCGCCGCATGCGTCACTAGGACGTTATGAATGTCAAATCCGGGATCGACCGACGCCAGGCGCAGCAGCGTACGCCCGAAGGTTCCCGCCACGACTAGCAAGACGACCGCGAGGGCAATTTCTGAAGTCACTAAGCCGCTATGCAAACGGCGCGAGCCTCCGGCTATGCTCTTCGCTCCGGCGCGAAGTGTCCGCTCTAATTCTTTGGCGGGCGCCCGCATCGCCGGCGCTAATCCAAATAAGAGACCGCAGAACAAGGAGAGGGTAAGAGCGAAAAACAGCACGCGCCAATCCAAATGAACTTCCGCGGCGCGAGGCAGATCGCCGGGCCAGAACAGCAAGAACGGGCGGACGCCAATAGCGGCGAAGCAAACGCCGAGTAACCCGCCGGAAAACGCCAGGACAGCGCTCTCCGTTAGGCATTGGCGCACCAACCGTCCACGTCCGGCGCCGAGAGCAACGCGCATGGCAAGTTCCCGTTCGCGCGAGATGGCGCGCGCCAACATCAGGCTGGCGACATTGACACAAGCAATGAACAGCACCAGACTGACTGCGCTCAGCAGCAACCATAATGTGGGTCTAACCTCTCCCACAAGCTCTTGTTGCAGCGGCTGAGCCGTGAATTTGACGCCCGCATTAGATTTAGGATATTGTTTTGCCAGGCGATTGCTGATCAGGGCTAGATCGGCCTGCGTCTGCAGCAGCGTGACTCCAGGCCGGAGCCGCGCAATCACCCGGATGCCGGGATGCATTTCGCGGTTCTGTATGGGCGGAGTCGCGTCCTGGCCAATCGGGGTAAAAACATCCACGTCACCCAACAGCCATGAACCAGCGGGAGCGATGCCGACAACAAGGTAAGGCTTTGCGTCGAATATAACCCGCGATCCAATGGCGTCCGGACGTCCGCCAAAGCGACGTTGCCATAAACGCTCGCTGATCACGATCACGGGTGTAGCGCCGTTACGATCTTCCTCGGGCAAGAATTCGCGTCCGCGCCCCAGCGCAATGCCGAGAGTAGAGAATAGACCAGCCGAGACTTGCTTCCCCAAAACAAATTCAACATCGCCAGGCGCACTGATGGCGCCAGAGCCGTGACGCCATGCCGCGATGGACTCTAAGGAGCGGCTTTCGCGCTTGCAATCGACGAAATTAAGATAGGCTAAATTCCAGTCTGCCTGTTCATGCAATGCCACCAAGCGTTCTGGCTGCGGATAAGGCAGCGGCTCTAACAGAACGCTGTTGACAATGGTGAACATCACCGTGGTCGCTCCGGTACCGAGGGCTAGGGTTAATAACGCAACAGCCGCAAAGCCCGGTTTCTGCCGTAGCATGCGAAGCGTATAACGGAAGTCCTGCAACAGATCTTCCAGCCAACGGGTGCCGCGCGCATCGCGGCAGTTTTCTTTTACCTGCTCCGGACCGGTAAGCGCGAGTCTGGCTTGCCGCCGCGCCTCATCGGGATCTTGGCCATTCGCAATCAGATCAGCCGCGTGTTGCTCCAGGTGGAAGCGTAATTCCTTTTCGAGTTGCTCTTCCATCTGTCTTCGACGCCAGAAACGATGCCACCAGTTCATTTCGCGCCCTCCTCGGACAGTTTGAGGATGAGGCTGACGGCTTGGGTCAAGCGCTGCCAACTCGCGGCTTCGGTTTCTAGCTGTGCCCGCCCTTTCTTGGTCAGGCGATAGAACTTGGCCTCGCGCCCCGTCTCCGTTTCCTTCCAATCGGCGACTAGTAGATCGCGATTTTCGAGCCGGTGCAAGGCAGGGTAGAGCGAACCTTGCGGAACCTGGACCACGTCGCGCGATACCTGTTGCAGACGTTGCGCGATCGCATACCCGTGAACCGGGCCTAGCGCGACGATCTTCAAAATTAAAAGATCTAGAGTGCCTTGCGGGAGATCAGATTTCGCAGCCATCGTGAATGCCTCGTTCTTCTACGCAACTGAATAGACGCTACTCTTGGCGCAGAGCGCTGATTGGATCTATGCGGCTGGCTCGGCGGGCTGGTATGAAACTGGCGGCTAACGCGGCCACAACCAGGACCAAAATCATCAGGACGAAAGTCGGCAGCGCGGTGGGCTGCATGCCCTCCACCAAGCGCACCAAGACTCGCCCCGCAGCTAAGGCGCCAGCCGCGCCAACACCAACCCCCAGGAGTGTCATTCCAAGGCTCTGCCGCAGGACCATCCACATCACTTCGCCGGCGCTCGCGCCGAGCGCCATGCGAATGCCAATCTCCGGAACACGCTGACCAACCAGATACGCCAGTACGCCGTAGATGCCGATGCACGCCAACAGCAAAGCCAAGCCCGCGAAGATTCCGAACAACAGCAAAAGAAAACGCTGCCGGGCCAGCGAATCGCTCACAAGCTCCGCCATGGTATGGACCCCATAGATCACCTGATCACCAGCCGCTCCGCGCACCGCCTGGCGCAGCGATTTCACTACGTTTAACGGTGGGATGTTGGTCCGGACTGCAATCGACATGACTTGGGACCAACGGCGCAATAGCGGATCCGGCACCTGCGCAAACGGGTAATAGAGTTGAGCGCGTATTTTCGCTTGATCGTCGCTGGCAAGTCCCCAATGCCGGACGTGGCCGACCACCCCCACAACGCGAACGGGATTGGGACCCATATCGGGAACCCAAAGACGTTTCCCGAGAGGGTTTTCCTTTCCGAAGGCGTGCTGCGCCAAAACGTCATCGACGACTGCCACGAGTTCATTACCCAGGCGATCATGATCATTGAAGAATCGCCCTTTAAGCAATGGCATTCCCATCACTTTCAGATAATCCAGCGTCACGCACGTGGTCAGGGCTATAGGCCGCTTGTTTGCCGGCGGCACGTCCGCGCTAGTCCAGTAGCCCAGTGGATTATTGCCTTCGCGCATCGGGACGGTATCGACCATCGTTATGGACTGCACTCCGGGAACGGTGCGCGCGCGATCCAGGATGTCTTGCCAGGCCGCGCGTATCTGCCCCGGACTTGTAAGCGTGGCGGGCGAAAGCCCCATACGGCCAATCAATACATTGTGTATATTCAGGCCGGGATTCAAGGAGGAGAGATGAAGAAGCGTGCGCCCCAGCATTCCCGCCGAGACTAACAGCACGATTGCCAGAGCGACCTCCGATACAACAAAAAGGCCGTGCAGGCGGCGCGAGTTGCCGGTGATGGTTCGCGCTCCCGCGCGAAGCGTCCTTTCTAGTTCTTTGGCCGGAGCGCGCAACGCTGGAGCCAAGCCGAAAAAGAGGCCGCTTAATAGGGAGACGCCAACTGCAAACAACAGCACCCGCCAATCAAGCCGAACCTCTTCGGCGCGCGGCAAACTGCCGGGCCAGAACAAGATGAATGGATGGAGGCTCACGGCTGCCAGCAAAATGCCGAGCGCGCCTCCAGAAAGCCCCAACACGGCACTCTCCGTTAAGCATTGACGCACCAACCGGCCCCGGCCCGCACCCAGCGCGGCACGCATGGCTAGCTCCCGTTCGCGTGAAATCGCGCGCGCCAGCAGCAGGCTGGCAACATTTACGCACGCAATTAGCAGCACCAGACTGACCGCGCCCAGGAGCAACCATAGCGTGGAGCGGACATCTTCCACATCCGGACGAAGCTGCTGCACGACGAAACTGCGGTCCGCATTGGTTTCCGGGTACTGCTTCGTGAGACGGCGGCCGATCAGCCCCAGTTCGCTCTGTGCCTGGTTCAGGGCCACGCCGGGCCGGAGCCGCGCCAAAACACCAACGGGAAGAAGCCGGCGATTCTGCATATACCGTTCCGTGTTTTGACTCATGGGCGTAAAGACAGCGCTGTCGTCTCCGAACATCCGGAAACCTCGAGGCGCGATGCCAACAATGGCATAAGGTTTTTCATTGAACAAAAGCGTGCTGCCGACCGCTTCAGCGCGTCCCGCGAAGTGGCTTTGCCACAAATCGTAGCCAATGATCATGACAGCTGCTCCGCCGGGCCGGTCCTCTTCGGAATGAAAAGCACGGCCTCGCGCCAGGTGAACGCCCAAGACAGAAAACAGTCCGGACGAGACCTGGATCTCGTCCACGTGTTCGGCTTCCCCGTGTTGGCTCAACGTGCCTTCGCTATAGATCCATCCGGCCATGTCTAGAGAATGGCTCGCACGCTGGGAATCGAGAAAGTCCAAGTAAGCAATAGGCTGGTCACCAGACATTTCTGTATGTCCCATCAAGGTGACCAACCTGTCCGGTTCCGGATAGGGCAGCGGCTTTAGCAGAACGCTGTTGACCACCGTAAACATCACCGTTGTCGCTCCGGTGCCGAGAGCTAGAGTTAGTAGAGCGACAGCCGCAAATCCCGGTTTCTGCCGCAGCATGCGAAGCGCATAGCGGATGTCCTGTAACAGATCTTCCAGCCAACGCGTACCGCGCGCATCGCGGCAGTGTTCCTTTAACTGCTCCGGACCAGCCAACGCGAGCCGGGCTTGCCGCCGCGCGGCTTCGGGATCTTGGCCGCGCGAAATTAAATCGGCGGTGTGTTGCTCCAGATGAAAGCGCAGTTCCTTTTCAAGTTGCTCCTCCATCTGGCGGCGACGCCAGAAGCGATGCCACCAGTTCATTTCGCGCCGTCCTCAGATTTTGCAGCCATCGTGCACGCCTCGCTCTTCTACATGTTATACACCCATCACATGTAGGAGTGCAAGGTATACGGCAATTAGAACTTTTCGTCCGCAGAGGGGCCATAAAGCGCCGGCACCTTGGCTTCGTTCAACCGCAGATATACCGTCAGTTGCCCGCGATGATGCGCCATATGACTGAGGGCGCTGTCCGCGATCATCACATAGCGCGGTCCTTCGCCCGCCACCTGTTCGTTGAGACGGAAGCGCCATGGCTTCAGCAGATGTTCTTCCGTTGCGCCTTCAAGGGCCTTACGCGACTTCGCCAATGACTCATCTAGCAGGCGCAAAAGCTCCGCCCGGGTGTCCACTGCTTTCGTGCGCATGATCTCATTCGCCGGGTCGGCCAGGTTCAACTCGTCGCGGTCAACCATCAACGCCACCCACCCCGGCATCGTCGCCACCAGGGCGGCAAGATAGCCCAGTTCCATTGAGCGCTCGTGCGGTTTCCAGCTATTCTGTCCTTCCGGCACGCGCTCAATCACCTTGCGCGACGAAGCAGCCTCGCGCTCTAATTGTTCTAGAAAAAACTTCTTCAATTCCATATGCCGTCTGTTCTATCAGACGTCATTCAAGATGTCGGCTACTGCACGCTCTTCAGTGTCAAATTCATCAGGAGTTGATGCGTGCCTAATTGGTCAGGAGTCTCAGGGCGCAACTGCTTGTATGCGCCATCGGCTCCCAAAACCCAAGCTTGGCGGGTATCTTTCAAGCAAATATCCAGGAATTGCCAGAGTTTTTCCTTGTGGCCGGAAGCAAATATGGGCGTAACGACTTCCACTCGCTTGGAGAGATTGCGGAACATCCAATCCGCCGAGCCGATAAAGAAGTCGCCGTCCAGCGGATTTTCTTTGCCGTTGGCGAAATGAAACACCCGCGAGTGCTCCAGAAAGCGGCCGATGATCGATCGGATGCGGATGTTTTCGGTGAGCCCCGCGACTCCCGGACGAAGGCAGCAGAAGCCGCGAATGATCAGGTCAATGGGCACGCCCGCCATGGAGGCTTCGCACAGGGCGTCAATCAAATCGGGATCTTCCAGTTGATTCATCTTGGCGACGATGCGCGCGGGCAATCCGGCGCGCTTGTTTTCTATCTCGCGTTTGATTAACCCAAGAAGCCGGGGCCGCATGGTGAGCGGCGCAACCAGCAGCGTGGAGCATTGCGGCGCCTGCGCATGACCCGTGAGGTAGTGAAACAGGTTCACGACGTCGCGCGTGATAAGTGGGTCACAAGT
>DASXGT010000039.1:0-19296 GCA_036488895.1 Bryobacteraceae bacterium
CCGCCCATCGATTTTGCTACTCGCAACACCTGAAGCGGATCCATGCCATGCGGGTCCACCGCTGTTTGACCGGCGGCTTCGAGGTCTTCGAGATCCGGCTCAATCGTATAAAGCGTGCCAGGCTCGCCGCCGCGCGAAACCGTGTCCACCAGGATTGTCAATTCGGGCGCGTCAAGCAATGCGTAGGTTAGATCAAGTCCGCGGATGCCAAAGTCCACCACCCGCACATTCTGTTCCGGACCGCGCCGCAGCAGCACGTTCGCAACTTCGCAGCCAAACGCATCGTCGCCCTGGAAGATGTTGCCAATGCATGCGACCAGAATACTCATACCAACTCCACTTCTTCCGGTCCGAAGAAGAAGCGGTGGCCAATCTGCCGCGCGACGCCAAAGTCGCGTCCGGGGTCGTCCGCCACGGTTACCGCCAAGTGAACGTTATTCTCGAAATCGCGCTCCACTGATTCCACAATCGCGATTTTTCCGTCGAGCGCTATATCGAAAATATCGGCCTTCTTGCGCGGGTGCAGGCGGACGCGATCTCCTTCGCGAAACTCAAGCTTCGAAGCCTTTCGCAAGCCGCGAATTGCTCCGTGCATTTTCGCGAACGCTTCGGCGGGAAGCGCCTCGGTGCGGTCTACAATATCGCGGGCGCGTTCGTCCCCGGCGCGCACTTCCTGTTTCTCTTCTTCGCTCAAGGTGAGCACGCGCAGAGTGAGTAGCTCGTCTATCTCCGTGCCGTCGAAGAAATCGCCGGCGCTCTCCGGTGCGATTTGCGGGTAATCGTAAAGTATGATCGGCGAGGAAAGCATCAGGTTGCGTTCGCCCTCGCGGCCTGCCAGCACGGGCCAAGTGGCGATATTGCAGCAAGCGGCGGCAGCGGCGCTATATTGTTCCGGTGGATCCAAAAGCGATACAAACCCGCCTTCGCGAACGGCCAGCAGCGTGTGCGCGGAGAGCATAGAGCAATCGTCACCGGACCCCTCCGTCAGATTGAGTATCCGGACAGTAAATTTAAAAAGGCACTCGCTCACGGCTGCGGATTCAATTTCTACCGCTCCCGCAATCGGCGCAAAGGAAAACCAATGGCGGTCCGGCTGAGAGTCAAGTTTTAATTCGCGAAACGTGATTTCACGTTCGATCTCTCCCTGAAAAAAGCGCACTTTTACATCGATGGCTGTCTCTTCGCAGCCTGTCACCAGGCATTCGGTCTGCATCATGGTGCGGTCAGCGCCGCCCACCGGCCCAATGGTTCCAAAGTGCCAGCGGTGCTGATTTTTCACGGAAGACTTGCGGTAGGGATAGAGCAGGAAGCCTTCGTACATCACTGCGTTCGCGATTTTTTCCAGCGGTTCGAAGTTCACGACGCAGCCTCCTTTTCAAGTGGCAGAAGGCTCTCAATGGCATCTTCCCAAGTCGCAATGCCGTGACGCCGCTTGTACTGATAAAGGCGTTCAAATGCATCCCGGCGTAATCGCAGCCAGGCGCTATTGGGGTAATAGTGGTCCATCATTTCGCGCCAGACCTTCGAGGGGAGTCGGAATCTCGCTTCGTTATTCCAATTGATTTGGTCGATCTGCAGCGCGCCATCCGGCGCGGAGTAAAAGATGGTTCCGCTGAACTGGAAACACAGCGGTATATCCTGCTCTAGGATCGCATGAAAATACTTGGCCGTTCCCACGTTGAAATCAAACGTACAGGGCACGGCGAGTTCGCAGCTAACCGCGCCGGAAAACGCGGGCACCGTGGCCGAAGCGTGAGTCCACAGCAGTGAACGCAACGTTTGGCTCCAACGGTCCGGTTCTCCAAAAAGATCCTGCAAGGATTCACGCTCGCCGGGATTATAGTGCCGCCGCGACGCTTCAATCAGAATTTGCGCGCGAAGAGCCACGCTCTGAATCGCTTGGCTCGCGTTTGGGTTGACGACGCGCAGGCGGAAGGAAATAGTGGGCGCAGCCGCAAACGGAGTCGCTTCCGCGGCTTCCACGCTGAATGTCAGGCCAGGCATGCATTTCCTTTCCGGCGCAGATCGTCAAAAAATTGAGCAATCTCTCCCCAAACCTTTGTGCCTCCGGAAAGACCGCGCCAATGCAGCCGGATCAAGCCAACCAGTTTGTAGCACTCATCAATTGGGACCAGAAAATACTCGCGCGACGCGCCCACGCGATTGACCAGCAACGCTTCCACGTCCGGTTGCAGGCCGTGCAATACCGGATTAGCCGCCGAGATTTCTTCCCACGCATCCAAACGCAGCAGTGATTCCGCTGCGCCGGCAGGGCCGGGGTAAAGGGCGATGATTCTTGCCGCCGGTGTGCTGTACGAGAAAAATGCGAGCGAAATAGGAATCATTAAGTCATCCCATTGCGCATCGCTCATCTGGAAATTCGGGAGAGCCAGCACGCGGCGCGGAATCTGCCGGTACACCGAAGCGTAGAGGATCGCACAAGAATCGCAGGCGCACCGAATGCGGCGAGAGGCTGGATCAAAGCTGTGCCCATGTTCCGCGGATAATCCCTGGCCGCACGTATCGCAGCGCTCCTCCGGTTCGCGCGACCGGACGAATTTGCGAAGCGCGGCGATCGGGGCATGCGCCATTTCAGGCCCCCTTGGGGACAGCCATTCCGAGCGCGGCTAGCGGAACGAAAGCGCTCGCCGGAATACCTTCCTCAATCACAATTTCCGACGCATCGGGCACTGCTTCCCCTAATGCCGTTTCCACCGCTTCCCTCAAGCCGCGAGCATTCCCAATGAGGCGCACTCGTACGACGCCTTCGAAAACACCCATCAATTCAGCCGTGCCGTGCAATTTGCCCAAAGCCTGTTGGGCCCGTGTCTCCATATCGTCGGGATGCAGTCCGTGCAGCACCAGCAGGCTCGCCACCAAGCTGTCACCAGCGAAACGGCGGATCGCCGCCTTACCGGATTCTCCCGCGTCGAACACGATTTCTAACATGCGCTCCAAGCCGGCTCCGTGTAGTTCCAAGATTGCTTCCATGAGCGCGTGCGCGGTTTCGCGGCTCTCGCGATCCGGAATATCGCCTAGACGGCGCACCAAGTCTTCAATGCGCCGTACGCGTTCCTCGTCGACTTTTGCCATGGGAATTTAGGGCCTATGCGCCGTGCTCTTGCACACCGAACATGGGCGAGTGGCGAACCTCGATTGTCTTTCCTTTTCCCAGGTACATGTGAACGCCGCACGGCAGGCACGGATCAAAACTGCGAACTGCGCGCATGATGTCGATACCTTTGAAGTTTTCAGGTCCGTTTTCCTCGAAGATGGGTGTATTCTGCACGGCGTCTTCGTACGGCCCGGGCGTACCGTAGATATCGCGGGGATTGGCATTCCACGGCGTCGGCGGATATGGGTGATAATTCGCGATCTTGCCGTTCCGGATGACTACGTGATGCGAGAGCACACCGCGCACCGCTTCATGAAATCCGCAGCCGATGCCTTCTTCCGGCACCTTGAATTCCCGGAAGGTCTTGGTGTTGCCCTTGTGCAATTCGCGCATCGCCTGCTCAGCGAAATACAACGCCGCTGCGGCGGAATAAGCTTGGAAATACGTCCGCGCGCGGTCGCGCTCAATCGCGTTGCTCCACTTCGGAATTTTCCATTCGAACTCGACTTCGGGTTTGCCCGCAGTCTTGGGAAGATAGATTTTGACACTCTTACCCGTGGCCTTGATGTATCCGATGTCGACAGTGCCGGCAAGCGCTGTCGCCCAAAATCTTGCGATGGGGCCACCGCCCGTATCGAGGGCAAGATATTCGCCAGTCCGTTTGTCGTACCATCGCGGCGACATCACCCAGGAGTAGTTTCCCTTGAAATCGCGCCTCTGCGGACGCGGCGTAGTGGTCTGGTTCCAGGGATGGTTTTTGTCAACAGGGTTGCCGAGAGGATCGTGTGTCACGAACATCTCCCCGTTTTCCCAGCCGTCATAATACGAACTGCCTAGCAATATCCGGATGCCGAGATTAATATCGACTAGGTTAGTTGTTACTAACTTGCCATCTACCACCACACCTGGAGTAACATACATGGCGTTACCCCATTTATTCATATTCTTGTAGGTGTAGTCACAGACGTCGGGGTTTTGAAACGATCCCCAGCATCCCAGCAAAATCCGGCGCTGGCCCACTTTTTCATAGCCTGGCAGCGCTTCGTAGAAGAAGTCGAATAAGTCGTCATGCAGAGGCACTACCTTCTTCATGAATTCAACGTACTTCATCAACCGGACCATATAGTCGGTAAATAATTGCACGGTGGGAACGGTTCCAACGCCCCCTGGATAAAGCGTGGAAGGATGCACATGCCGCCCTTCCATCAGGCAGAACATCTCGCGCGTCATGCGGCTCATCTGCAGAGTCTCAAGATAGAACGACCCCGTGAACGGATTCAGCGCGCGCATGATATCGGCTATTGTCTTGTAGCCATGCAGATCCGAGTGAGGCGAAGCGGTTTTCTCCGCCAGGGCCAATACGCCCGGGTTTGTCTCCCGCACCATCTGTTCACAAAAATCGACGCCGACCAGGTTGTCCTGGTAGAGGTTGTGATCAAACATGTACTCGGCGGCTTCGCCGAGATTGGTGATCCACTCCGCCATGTTCGGGGGGCGAACGCCAAACGCCATGTTCTGCGCGTAGCAGGCGCAAGTGGCGTGATTATCACCGCAAATTCCGCAGATGCGGCTGGTGATGAAATGAGCGTCGCGGGGGTCTTTCCCCTTCATGAAAATGCTATAGCCGCGGAAAATGGAGGAAGTGCTGTGGCACTCAGCGACTTGACGATTTTCAAAATCGATTTTGGTGTAGATGCCCAGGCTGCCGACGATCCGTGTAATCGGATCCCAATTCATTTCAACCAAGCGGCGCTGCGAGTTGTCTTTGGAAACTGCGGGGTCTGTAACTGTTGCCATCGGTAAGCTCCTGTATGGGCCGTTTTACGCGATTAGAAAGCACTCGGCCGGTAGCCTGTCGTAAGCCTGGTCCCGGCGTGCCGCCACTTTGGTTCTTTATTGACTGTGGAATTGGTAATGCTCCGGAGCGACCGAATCGCTGCCCCGTAGACGCCGATGACCGCAGCCGAAAGCCTTGCTCCAGGCGGCTCATCCATGAAGGGCATGAATTTATCCGGGAAACCGGGCATGGTGCATCCGATGCAGATACCGCCCACGTTGGGACATCCGCCAATGCCGTTCATCCAACCGCGCTTGGGAACATTGCAGTTCACCACTGGTCCCCAACATCCCACTTTGACCAGGCATTTCGGCGAATTATAATCTTCGGCGAAATCGCCCTGCTCATAATAAGCTGCCCGGTCGCATCCCTCGTGAACCGTCGCGCCAAATAGCCACTTCGGACGCAATTGGTCATCAAGCGGAATCATCGGCGCAAGTCCGGCAAGTTGATAAAGCAGGTAGAGCAGCGTCTCCATGAAATTGTCCGGCTGTACAGGACAACCAGGGACGTTGACGATTGGCAGCCCCGCTTTGGACTTCCAGTTCCAGCCAAGATAATCAGCCAAGCCCATACAGCCGGTGGGATTGCCTTGCATGGCATGGATGCCGCCGTAGGTGGCGCACGTCCCGGCCCCCACGATTGCGGTAGCTTTCGGCGCTAGCCGATCAATCCATTCGCAGGTGGTGATGGGCTGCCCGGTATCCGGATCGTTTCCAAGCGCGGCCCAGTAGCCTTCGCTTTTGATTTTCTCGTTAGGAATCGAGCCTTCCACAACCAACACGAAAGGCTCTAGCTTGCCTTCCCACGCTTGGTACCAATACTTCATGAAATCGTCGCCGACTTCGTAAGCAAGTACTGGGTTGTGTAAGTGGACTTTCGGAAGTCCGGGAATCGCTCCTAGCAGGACATCTTCCACACTAGGCTGCGATGCGGCGGTGATTGAGATAGTATCGCCATCGCAGCCTAGACCCGCCGTGATCCAGAGAACGTGAACTTCTTTTACAGCAGGGGGCCTTTGAGTAGATCGGCCGTAAGGAGCAACTTCTGCCGACATGGGCGTCACACCTCTCCGATTTGAATTCTATTCCTTCAACAAGTGAGAGTCAACGAATTTAAAACACCGATACAAGGAAGTGTCAGCAAATACGCGGCAATTGCTCGCTAAAAGGAAGGTCCAAAATCCGAGTGCCGCCTATTTCTGTTTTCAGAAGCACCATTCCGCGATGGCTGTCCACCGCGCGGCCCACCACACGCGCATCCACTCCTTGCGGCGTGCGGCGCATCGCCTCTAAAATCGCCGGGCTGGATTCATGGGCGACAAAGGCCAGCAGCTTACCTTCGTTCGCAACAAATAAGGGATCTAACCCGAGCACTTCGCAGGCACCCCGCACCTCTTCACGGACTAGTACCACGGAAGCATCAATTTCAATGCCGATGGAGGAACAGGATGCGATCTCACAGAGTGAGGTTGCAAGGCCGCCGCGCGTGGGGTCCCGCAAAGCGCGCACTTCGCCCGCGCCTAGCATCGCCTCAACTAGTGAATAGAGAGGAGCGG
The DNA here is from genome assembly GCA_036488895.1 of Bryobacteraceae bacterium. Classification (GTDB taxonomy): domain Bacteria; phylum Acidobacteriota; class Terriglobia; order Bryobacterales; family Bryobacteraceae; genus Bog-105. The sequence continues at coordinate 6,511 of DASXGT010000039.1, forward strand.
TGTCAGACACAATGGCGCCCTCAAATTCCAAGCCTTCGCGCACCGACATGACAGCCATGCCATGATCGGCGATCGATCCGCTGACGATCAAATCATCTCCCGGACGGACGTTCGAAGCTGAGATAGACACGCCCTCCGGCACCAGCCCCACACCGGACGTAGTGATGAAAAGCTTGTCCGCTGAGCCTTTGTTCACGACCTTTGTATCTCCGGTGACGATGGAGACACCGGCCTCGCGCGCGGCCCGCGCCATGGATTGGACGATGCGTGACAAATCCTCAATAGGCAGGCCCTCTTCCATGATGAACGCCGCCGAAAGAAATAGCGGCCTCGCCCCGCTCATGGCTAAATCATTGACTGTCCCATTCACCGCCAACTCTCCAATGTTGCCGCCGGGAAAAAAGAGCGGCGTCACCACAAAGGAGTCCGTGGAAAAAGCCAGCCTCGCCGAACCTGCTTGAAAAACGGCCTGGTCATCCAGCTTCTGCAAATATGGGTTGTCGAAAGCCGGAAGGAAAAGGTCGCGCACCAGTTGCGCGGTCAATTTACCACCGCTGCCGTGTCCCATCACAACATTTTTTCGTTCGGTAATGGGAACCGGGCAAGACAGCACAAAATCTTTTTCAACCAAGTGTTTTATCCTTTTCCAGCTAGCGTTTCCACACTAACCAGATGCCGTCCGTAGCTGTAATAAGCCGCGCACGCGCCCTCCGCGGAAACCATGGTTGCGCCCAAGGGATGTTCCGGACTGCATTGCTTTCCAAAAGCTGGGCAATCCAGGGGCTTTTTCAAACCCTTAAGAATCTCGCCGCTCATGCACACGGCTGGTTCCACCGCGTGAATGTTCTCCACGTCGTAGATCAGCTCCGCATCGTAATCGCGAAATTCTTCCGTTAATCCGAAACCGCTTTGCGGAATCACGCCAAGGCCGCGCCAGGCGCGATCACGAATTTCAAAAACGCGTTCAATCATGCTCTGGGCGCTGGGATTGCCATCGCGCTGCACCGCTCGCGCATAGCCATTCTCCAGTTCCGCGCGCCCTTGTTCCAATTGCCGCACGCACATCAGTACGCCCTGCAGAATATCGATCGGCTCGAATCCTGTAATAACAATCGGGACTTTATAGCGTTCCACGATGGGCTCATACTCGGTCCAGCCGGCAATCGCGCAGACATGGCCGGGCCCCAGGAACGCTTGCACGCGGTTGTTCGGAGAATCCAGAATTCCCATCATGGCCGGAGGCACCAGCACGTGCGAAACCAGCACGGAAAAGTTCCGGATGCCCTGCTCCCGGGCTTGCCAGACGGACATCGCGTTTGCGGGCGCGGTGGTTTCAAATCCGATTGCGAAAAACACCACCCTCTTATTCGGGTTGGCGCGCGCGATCTTCAAACTATCTAGCGGCGAATAGACGACGCGAACGTCTCCGCCTTCCGATTTGATTTTGAAAAGATCGCTATCGGACCCAGGCACGCGCAGCATATCGCCAAAGGAACAGAAAATCACGTCCGGCATGCGCGCGATGGCGTGAGCCCGATCGATCATTTCGAGCGAGGTGACACAGACCGGACAGCCTGGGCCATGCACCAGTTCCACTTGTTCCGGTAACAAGCAATCCAAGCCGTATTTGACAATGGAGTGGGTCTGGCCTCCGCATACCTCCATCAGCACCCACGGCCGGGTGATCGTCTTCTTGATCTCGTCGACTATTTTTTGAGCGACGCGTTGATCTCGATATTCGTCAAGGTACTTCACGGCCTGAATCTCCTACCCCGTCCTGTAATTCGGCTAATTGATCCATTTCCGAAAGATACCGGTAGGTGCGCTCGGCTTCCTCTTCGTCCACCTTGCTGATGGCAAAGCCGACATGCACTAGAACGTAATCGCCGATACGCGCATCTGGCACATAAGACAGGCACGCCTCGCGCGTAATGCCGCCGAAATCGACTTTCGCCATCGGCACGCCGAGATTTTCATGAAGTGCGCTGATTCTACCGGGGATTGCCAGGCACATGAAGGCCAGTCCTTTCGAGATATGCCGCACCGATCACGGCCTGCCCCAAAGAGAGGCCGCCGTCATTGGGTGGGACCTGTGAGTGAAGAAATACTTGGAAGCCGCTGTGTCTCAGCAACACGGCAGCACGCGCGACAAGCGTGAAGTTTTGAAAAGCACCGCCGCTCAGACAAACTTTGTCCACGCCGTTCCTTTCACGAAGCCTCTTACAAACCGAGTTCATCATATCCGCAATCGAATCATGAAAGCAACGCGCTACGATTCGAGGCGAGTGACCCGCTGCTATTTGACCGGCAATCTCTCGCATCATTAGACGCGTATCAATGCTCCATGGAACACTATTTGTGTCGACATCTATTCTGTAGATTTCGCCGCTCTCTTTTTCGACTGCCGCTTCCAAAAGCATCGCGGCTTCGCCCTCATAACTGTTCTCAAAACTAATGCCGCAGATGGCCGAAACGGCATCGAACAAGCGGCCGCAACTTGATGTGCGAACCGCCGGATGCTCTATCATTTGTTCGATCAGTTTCCACGAAGAATCAGATGCCATCCCCCAGCAAGGTAAAGGAATGCTGCGGAAATCCGGGCCGAGCGCATCATGTAAGTGCGCGGCGGCCATGCGCCAACTCTGCTGCGCGGCGCGGTCTCCACCTGGCAGCGAGACATAGCGAAGATGCGCGCAGCGCCGGTAGCCGTTGTAATCGCAAAGCAGGAACTCGCCGCCCCAAACCTGGCCGTCATCGCCAAAACCGGTCCCATCGAACGCAATTCCGATCACCTGTTCACTGATCCCGTTTTCCGCCATGCAGCTGGCGATGTGCGCATAGTGATGCTGAACCGCAAGCTTCGGCTCCGCGCGCTCGAGGGCCCAGCGGGTACTCAGGTAGTCCGGATGCAAGTCATGCACAATCAGCCGGGGCTGCGCTTGATAAACCGCTTGCAAATTGCGCAGAGTCTCTTCGAAGAATTGCCGCGTCTCATAATTTTGTAGGTCGCCGATGTGCTGGCTAGGAATCGCATAGCGGCCCTTTGTGATGCAGAAGGTGCTTTTCAGCTCCGCGCCTGTGGCTAGCACCTCGTCCACCTCATGCGCCAGAGCAATGGCGCCCGGCGCATACCCTCGCGCGCGCCGCAAAATTCGCGGAACGCCTTCGAACGTGCGCGCCACCGAATCGTCGACGCGCATGAAAATATCGCGATCATGCATTAACAGCCGGTCCGCTAGCGGCGAGAGCTTTTCGATTGCCTCCTCATTTTGCGTGACAATTGGTTCTTCGCTGATGTTGCCGCTGGTCATCACCAGGCACGCGAATGATCCCTCGAACAAAAGATGATGAAGCGGCGTGTAAGGCAACATGACCCCGATTTGCGATAGACCGGGCGCGACGCCGGGCGCAAATGCTGAGGCGTTCCGCATAGCGAGCAGCACCACAGGAGCGGGAGGTTGACGTAACAGCCTGCGCTCCGCATCATCAATGACACAGTAGAGTTCCACGGTTTCTAAATCGCGCATCATGACCGCGAATGGTTTGCGGCTGCGGCGTTTTCGAAGGCGCAGCTCGTCCACGGGCTGGGCACGCAACGCATCGCACGCCAGTTGAAAGCCACCGAGTCCCTTAATGGCCAGTATCTGGCCGGCTTCTAATGCCGCGATGGCCTCTGGTAGCTCCATCGATAGACGTGGGCCGCAATCGGCGCAGGCAACTGGTTCGGCATGAAAGCGGCGATCGGCAGGGTCCACATATTCGGCGGCGCATCGGGCGCACAGCTGAAACCGCTTCATGGTGGTGTTCACGCGGTCGTACGGCGTGGACAATGTAATTGAGTAACGCGGTCCGCAGTTTGTGCAATTCGTGAACGGATACCGGAAACGCCTTTCCGCCGGATTCGTGATCTCCTCAATGCATTCGGGGCAGGTCGCGAGATCAGGGGAAATGAGCGTGAAGCTCCCATCGCGCGGCGCGCTGGGTGTAATCCGGAAATCCTGGAGGTGACTGCTTTGCCGGACCTCTTCCACTAGACATCGTTCGATTTTGGCGGCACGCGGCGCCTCAGCACGGACGGCTTCGACAAAGCTCAGGGCCTCGTGTCCGTCCATCGAATCGATTTCAATCACCAGCCCGGCGGCAGTGTTGAAAGTAACTCCGGATAGCTTAAACCGGTCCGCCAATTTCTTGACGAATGGCCGGAACCCAACCCCCTGAACGATGCCCTCCAGAACGATGCGATGCCGCGTATTGCCTCCGTGCCTGCCGCTCTATAAATAACAAAGCACACACACGATGAAAGAGGCTTCCTGGTTTTGCGGCGCGGCGGTCACGCGCGCCTTCTGGCGCGAAGCCAGAGTCCGACGATGATTGTGTTGATGGAAAAGCCGACCCAGAAAGCCATGCCGAAGAACTGACTCGGTGCAAGGTGAGTGAGCCGGCTGGTGGCGAAGAAGACGCCCATAACAGGACGGGTTGTCGCGATTCCCAGCAGGATGCCAATGGAAAGCAGCAACCAACGGCGCTCCCGCGGAAGATCTCCGCTCTGCCGATATCGATAGGCCCGGAACAAAGAAAAAAGGAAAAGGGTGTCAAAGAACAGAACTGCCGAGCGCTCCAGCCAGCCGCCTATGGAATAGAGGGACATCGCGTAAGCGGTGAGTCCCACGATTGCGCCAATGGGGAAAAGCAGTTGCTCGGCCCAGGCAAACCGCGGCGTTTTGCCGAAGACCACGATAGGCGCGAGAATGACGAAGACCAACGCCGGCAGAATATGCGCCAGCGTCAGAGCCGTATGGTTGGCAAATGCGGTATCGAGCCCCTCGAATCGAGACGATGCCGGGCGCACGGCAGCGAGTGCGAACAAGCGGCGGATGACCACTGCAACGGCAATCACAATACAGCCCCAGAATCCAATGCGCAACCAGATCGGGGCGCGCGCAGTGGGCGCGGGAATTGTGGTGTCGCTGGTCATTTGCATCTACAAGATCACCTTAATTTAAAGACGGGCTTGCTGGATGCCTTGTTCGATCAAATTGCCTGGGATAGCGGCAATAAGAAGGTTTATCAGGTGGATGTTGCTGCCGGTTAAGGTCGGCCTAAGAGAGCCCGTACATGCGCTTCACCGGCCAAGGCCAAGCCTTCCAAACTGTAGCCGCCTTCAAGAACCGAGATCAGCCGGCCCTCGCAGCATTCGTCCGCCAGATCCATCATCATGTCCGTCAGTTCAGCGAAATCCTCGTCGGTCAGAAGAAACTCACCTAGCGGGTCGCCTATGCGCGAATCGAAGCCAGCCGAGAGAAGGATCAGGTCCGGCCGAAATTTCCGCGCGGCGGGCAATAACTGAGAGCGGAAAGCACCCAGAACTTCAGCGTTGCCGGAGCCTGCCGGTAGAGGGCAGTTGATGGTAAGCCCTTCCCCCGCACCCGTGCCGGTTTCTCCGCGCGCGCCGGTTCCCGGATACCAGGGAGACTGATGGGTGCTAAAGAAGAGAACTGAGCCGTCTTCGTAGAAAATATCCTGCGTTCCGTTGCCGTGATGGACATCCCAATCGGCGATGAGCACGCGCTCGACGCCATGGAAACGTTGGGCATAACGTGCCGCAATCGCGACGTTATTGAAGAGACAGAAGCCCATGCCACGGGCAGCGCTGGCATGATGTCCAGGCGGCCGGACCACGCAAAATGCGTTCCCCACCGCGCGCGAGAACACCGCATCGACTGCGGCTAAGGCGCTACCTGCGGCTAGACGCGCTGCTTCTAGACTGTGCGGACCGATGTCGGCATCGCCGGTGCTGAGTTGGCTGCGGCGCTGCGCCACTTCCCGCGCAACCAAGTCAATGTATTCGCGTGCATGAACGAGAGCCAGTTCGTCCGGTTCGGCGAGGCGCGTTCCGATCCGGTGCATTTCCTGGGCCAGGCCGGTAGACTCCAGTCGGTCCAGAAGCGCGGAAAAACGGGCCGGCTGTTCGGGATGGCCTGGCCCCGGTTCATGCGCTTTTACGTTTGCATCAGCCGCGAGACCCGTCCGGAGCATAAATCGGCGGCTAGACGCCTGCGGTTTTAATCGAAACCAGTCGCTCTGCCGGAACAGGTTCTACCCTGAGTGTTTGCTCGCCTCTGAAAAAATCGAAATACGAAATCTGATGCACGCACGAAATGGTGCAAAGCGGGGCGCAAGACTTCTCAGTAATATATTCACGGCGGATATCTTCCACGGTATAGTCCACCAGCGGTTTAGCCGGGAACCCGCGCTGCTGCGAACAATAGTGAACCAATCCGTCTTCACAAATGTAGAGGTAGCGGGAGCCCGCGCGGCAGCGCCAGTTAGTGGGCTGGCCGTTGGCGATACTGTCCTGAAAATAGTTGAGGCGCGAAAAATGCTTCTTTTCAAAGCCTTTCATTTCCATGTACACCTCGCGTTCGCGCGGGGCAAGCGGGCGGAGTTGCCCGTCGCCGTCATGGATAATGCCGACAGTAGACGTAAAGCCCAGTTCCATGGCGCGCTTGCCGACAATCAGCGCGTCCTCGGGAGTGCGGATACCGCCGCCCAAGACTGAGTTAATGTTGACGTGAAAATCGGCGTGCTCGGCGAGAAGTTGCAGCTTCTTGTCCAGCACCTTGAGACTCTTCTTAGAGACGTCATCGGGCATCACATTGTCGATGCTGATCTGGAGATAATCGAGCCCAGCTTCGTTCAGGCGGCGGATGCGATCGGCAGTTAGTAGATACCCATTAGTAATCAACCCGGCTAACGTGGCATTTTTGCGAATGCCTCGAATGATTTCGTCCAGGTCCGGATGCAGCAACGGTTCGCCGCCGCTAAGGGTGATGACCCCGGTCTTTAGCCGTCCGAGCTGTTCCATGCGTTCCAGCATGGTCTCAAGCGGCACCGGTTTTGAGTAATCGTCGTATTCGTTGCAATACGTACAGGCCAAATTGCAACGCCGGATGGGAATAATATGCGCCATGATCGGGTGATCCGTGTTGAACGTACCCTTTGCCACAAGCGCAGTCTCGCGACGCCGCCGATCCAGCGTGCGGCCAAGCCGCTGCCAATTCAATTTCGATTCCGACATGTCAATTCATTTGCGCCAAGGCGCAGACGCGATTCCTCATTTTGACACAAAGGACAACGTTGAAACGATGAGAGATAGGTGAAAAGAAGTAATCAGCGGTTGAAACCGGAAGATGGACGGTAGAACGGTTCTGACGCCGCATCTTTCCGCCTAATTTGAGGCCTTTAGCGTCTGCGGAACGGTCAGGGGCGTAAAGTGACCGATGAATGAACGCATGCCGCGTTCCACATGGCTCATACCGTACCCGTTCGCTTCGGCCTGCGCTTTCTTATTGCTCCAGCCGTCATGCTGAATCCGATAACAGGCGACGACTGTTCCGGTACGGTCTTTCCCTCGACGGCAGTGAACGAAGACGTGAGCGGTTTCGTTTTCGGAAAGCAGGGAAAGGATATGCGCTATCTCACTCTGAGTAGGAGCCGAAACGGGCCGCAGCGGCACGTTTACGTACCGGATGCCGAGTTTTTCCGCTTGCGCCTTTTCGACGCCGGTTTCTTTTGAAGTTTCGCGGAGATCGATAACCAGCTTGACGCCCATAGCGCCTAGTTCCTGGAGCCCAACGGCGGTAGGCACTCCGCCACGATACAGATGATCATTCACTTGTGCAAAATTCCGAACATCTGCGGCCGGCGGGCTAGCCGCTAACCCCGGCCGAAACGAAGAAACAAAAACCAATACCAGCAGTGAAACTGTTTTCATCTTATTTTGGCGGGTTTGGCGGCTGGGCGGGTGGATTTGCCTGCTGGCCACCGGCTCCCACTTCGCCGTAAGTGATGGAAGATTGGCTCTTGAAGTCGTACTTCTTATAATGATCGTACTTCACAAGCACCTTTATTGTCTGCGATTGACCGCCCTTGAAGTTCAGCGTGTCGTCGCCATAAGTGTAGGTGGGAAACCAGTATTTCCCATCAATCTGCTCCCGGTAGGTTTCAAATTTGGGGAATTGCTGGTCCTCGCCGCGCCGCAGGTAACCAGTGGAGCGCCCGAAGGTTTTGACAATCTGTAGATCCTGGTCGTCCACCCAGATGTCGCCGTTGAAGTAGCGCTTGCGGTCCTTTGTCAAAGTTTTCGGCGTCACGGTAAACACATAGCAGGAAATCTCGTCCACCTGCTCGCGGCCTTTGTACGTAACATTGTATTCGTCCGCGGTTTCGTTTGTCATGACGAAAGGAAAGACGTTTTTCAGATCCTGTTCATCTTCGCCGGTCATTAAGATGTTCTGCAGGCCATTCACGGGCGCATGCGTCACGTGCGATGTGCGTTTGTTGCGGCTATCGAAACTAACCTCTTCGACGATTTCATACTGGCCGCCGGCCGGGTTCGTTTCGGTGATCTTGCTGGTTTGGCGATAGGTGTAGCTCTCGCGGGCGTTCGCAAACTCGGTTTCTTTTTGCGTGAATTTCTTGATGATGTCTTGAATTTGATCGGGGGTGGGGTCGGGCTTTTTGTCTGCTGCGGCACCCGCCGGGATGCTGAAGACCAGAGCGCAAGTCAAAACACCGGCCGAAAGAACGCACCAACGATTAAACTTCATTTGTTCCCATTCTGACGCATTTCCCACAGGGTGGCGTTGCACCTACTTTATTGGATCGAGCAGGGCTTTGGCAATCGTCACGCGCTGCATGTTGCTGGTGCCCTCATAAATGCGACCGATCTTGGCATCGCGATAAAATTTCTCCACCGGGTAATCCTTGGTGAAACCAACGCCGCCCAGTACTTCCACGGCTTTTGAAGCAACCTCCTCGGCCACGATGGAGCTGAAGTATTTGGCCATGGACGCCTGCGTAACAAACGGCTGGCCGGCGTCGCGGAGCCGAGCGGCGTTGTAGACCAGCAAGCGCGCGGCTTCCACCTGAGTAGCCATCTCCGCCAGATCAAACTGCACGCCCTGAAAATCGCCGATGCGCTTGCCGAATTGGCGGCGCTCGCGCGCGTATTGCAAGGCGTGGGTCAACGCCCCCTCAGCCAGACCAAGCATTTGCGCGCCGATGCCGATGCGGCCCTCATTCAATGTTTCGATGGCGATCTTGTAGCCTTTGCCGGGATCGCCCAGCACTTGATCGCGACTGACCGGCACTTCATCCAGAATCAGCTCGCACGTGGACGAAGCGCGAATACCCAGCTTGTCTTCTTTTTTGCCAACAGTAAAGCCCGGTGCGCCGCGCTCGACCACAAAGCAGGTGACGCCTTTATAGCCGGCCGCCGGATCTATGGTGGCGAAGAGCAGGAAAATATCGGCTTCGGCCGCGTTTGTGATCCAGAGCTTGCGGCCGGAGATGCGAAAGCCAACGCCATCCTGATGAGCGCGGGTGGTTAAGGCGAACGCATCGGAACCCGATGCGGCCTCAGAGAGCGCATAGGCGCCCACGCTTTTGGTAGCCAGGCGCGACAGATAATTACGCTTTTGAGCAGCGGTTCCCCAGGCTTCGATGGCGTTGCTGACCAGCGTGTTCTGCACATCGACGATCACCGAAACGGCGGGGTCTATTTTCGCCAGTTCCTCAATCGCCAGAATGGATTGAAAAAATGTGCCGCCCTGCCCGCCATATTCTTCTTTAATATCGATACCCATCAGGCCAAGTTCAAAGAGTTCCCGCAGCAGATCCGGCCGGAATTTGCTGGATTCGTCCATGGCGCGCACATGCGGGGCAACGCGCTCTTTCGCGAATTGACGGACGGATGCCTGAAAAAGCCGCTCTTCTTCCTGTAAAGAGGTTAAGGGGATCGGGACGGCCGCAGGCTGCATGAAGAAACCATGATAGCCCTGCAAAAAAGTATGAGCATTTCCGGACACGGCGCTCACTTTTATATGAGCTTATGGCACTCTTCTATCGCGGCGCCGGTCCAGGCAGCCACTCGCATGTCCATGACGCGCGCGAGTTTGGTTTTGCACCTCACATTCCTGAGCAAATCGCGTCTACCAACCGTTTGATACACCACATTACCCGCGCTACGACGGCTAGCCCGTACATTTCGTTTTCCCATTCATACGGGGTCGCGCGTTCCTATGCCGTGGTTGGACCGCGGGGATTCGCTACACCAGAAAATCCTGGGTATGTCTATGAAATTGAGATTTCCAACGGTAAAGAATGTATGCTCTTAGACCCAGTCAAGGAAATCGCTAAGAGCTTACCGCATCCCTGGCAGGACCCGAATTATCACCATGATGGTGAGCCCACGTTCCTTTTGGGCGTGGTGGACCCCGTCAATATGCAGGCTTGTCTACAGATCCAATGTCTATTCCCACCCCTTTCCGACGGCACACCCCGCACGCCATACCTCAGCGAACAATTGGAGGGGATAGTCAGAGCACTGCGCGACGCGGAGATTTTGATAAGAGGAAAAGTGCCTAGAGCACTGGTCAGACACCGATATGAAGTAGTGTAAGAGGGGAAAGCTGAGAATGGAAACTATCTCATATGATCTACTTGGCGTGGTGCCGACCTCCACGGCCACGGGCGTAAAAATCACCCGGCTGGAAATTCCCAAATACGAAGCAACTCCCATAGTGATGGTCTGGTATACAATTTGGGACGATCGCGAAGAGCGCGGCGCTCGCATTGACTTGCACAAGCAAGTATTCCTCGACAATTTCGGCGATGTCGACAAGTCCCATTTGAATGCCGAAGCAAGGCTCGTAGTGAACTTCATGTCTTCGCTGGCTACCCGGCAAACGCTGGTGGCAGCTATGGCCACGGCAGCATTGCCAGGCATGCAGCGGCTAGCCAACCCCTGGCAGCCAAAAAACCGCTAGCTGAAATAGAAATATTTTGACATTCAATAAAACACTTGCGATCATTCTTATAGTCTCTCTATAAGAACAATGGCTTTCGCGCAAACCGATCTCCTGCAGGGAACCCTGGATTTACTCATCCTAAAAGCGCTCGCGCTCGAACAATTGCACGGCATGGGAATCTCGCGGCGGATCGCCCAGGTCACAAATGGAGCCTTTGAGGTCAAAGCGGGTTCCCTGTTCCCCGCCCTGCACCGCATGGAAGAGGCAGGCTGGCTGGCATCCTCCTGGGGAGAATCGGAGACCAACCGGCGCGCCAAATTTTACAAATTGACCAAGTCGGGCAAAAGCCAACTCGTCACGGAGACGGAACGTTGGGATCGGATCTCACTTGCCATGGCGAGCGCTCTGCGAGCCACCTAGGAGCGGCAAATCGTGCACTGGCGTTTTCCATCTTCGTTCGAAATATCTTCCGCAAGGAACGCGTAGACCGGGAACTAAAAAGTATTTCAACAGTAGCGACGCGACGGGGCGTCGCTTTCGCGCCTCGCCCAGGCTCCCCTCGACCACGATTATCGGCGTAACCGGCGACGTCTCTGAAATTCGCGCGGCAGTGCGAAGTCTTGATACAAATCTGGCAATCGCGGACATTCACGCGATGGGCGATCTTACGCTGTACCGCCGCTCGATCCTATTACTTTTTCCCTGGCCCACTGCGCCAAAACGCAGATGTGGTACTGCTGCTCCTCGCGGCATTTGCCGCCTGCCTGATTCCCGGTTACAGAGTATCTGCTATCGATCCAATGAACGCTTTGCGCCACGAATGATTAGCTGACTAGGCAATACGTCGCTCTTCGTTTGCGATCTGAGTATCGGCAAAGCGCAAAATACGCTGCGCCTGATAACCCTGCAGCGGTGAATACGCCAGCACCTTAGCGAGCGCCATCCCAGCGGCAACGCCATTCAAGCCCCAGGGATGCGCGAGTAAGATGCCGAACAGCACCGTCCCGACCGCCGAAGCAGTCAGTGAAATGGCCAGCACCCCTATTTTTTCCAGCCCGCAGAGCACCTGGCCTAACGTCATGAAACCCATTCCAATCAGAGTGTAGACACAAAGCCACGCAATAAGACTCCATTCCGGCACCGCTTGCGGACCCGCCAGCATCCGGACCAGTACCTTCCCCCCCAACCCAATGCCGATAGTCACCGGAATGCCAATGGCAAGGCAGACCAGCGTTGAGTTCTTGAACGCGCTGCGAATCCACTGCCAATCATTCCTGGCCTTCGCCTCGCTAAAGGCCGAGACAAACGGCGTAGTGGCAATGTAAGCCAGGTCAACCGGCGCGGAAATAATCTTATATGCAATAACGAAGATAGTAACTTGCGACGGCCCCAGCATCTGAGTAATAATCAGCGGCTGGCTTTGGTAAATGCCCAGGTTCGCCAGCTGCGTAACCATATACTTCCCGCCGAGAGCGAAAAGACGCTTAATCCGCACCATGCGCACGGCCGAGGGTTTGGGCATCAGCCACTGATACCGGAATGCGAAAAGATAGATGGAATTCGCCACGCTCACAAGTATGCGCGTGCCGGAGGTGGCGATAATCAAAGCGGGCAAACCTCCCTGGAACTGCGTCACCACCACCAGGCCAATTAGCGCCAGTACGTTACTGGCGATTCCCCACATGTTGGCGACCACCCCATCCTGATAAGCGTTGTAGATGGAATTCAGCATGTTCAGCGGCATGCTTAAGACAAAAACTAAAAGGGTCAGCGCACAGGCGAAATGCAGTTCCCGGGTCGTCATCGCTTCCGACACCCGGAAAACCGCGCGCCACGGAATCCATCGAAAGGCGACCGCAAAAATCAGGCCGATCGTTAAACTGATGCTCGTAAGCGTCCAAAACGCCGAGGCCGCATACTCACCGGCCATCTGGCGATCGTCTTTTCCATCCGATTCGGCAATGACATTTACCAA
>DASXGT010000007.1:0-23731 GCA_036488895.1 Bryobacteraceae bacterium
GTTGCTAATTAATTAGAAAGTCGAGAGACCGAACAAAAACATCGCTCCCGGCTCGTCTAAGGAGCCGGGAGTGTCCGATGTATCTAGGTTATTTTTCCCAAATTGATATCAGCCCTTTCATAAATTCAAGTAAAAAATGTAGAAATGCTCCCATGCGTGTGTGTTCTCCTAATGTAAAGTAGTTACGTTTTACACTTCGACCGATCGGGGGCATCTTTGAGGGTTGGGGAATGCACGTAGTAACTGTGGGGACCTTACTCAGTAACGGGCGCATGACAGCCTGGTGTGCATAACTGGGGTAATGAATCAAAGTGGGGATGGACGGCACGTTGGATCTGTTCCGAATATCGATCTTGCCGGGAGGCGATCGACGCGGCGATGAGGGGAATGGGCCAAGCTTCCTTCTTCTTCGACGCACAGCTGACGGAAATCCCTAAAAACTACACTCCTCGGTTGGTCTGGTCTAGCCCTTTCATATGTGCTCTCGAATTCACTGGAGCGCATGGAGCGATGCTCGATTTCTCGTATCTCCCGCTCTACTTGGGTTATAAGACTGTCAAATCGCGTAGCAAAAAGTTCGACTCCCTTCGTTCCTGTTCCCTCTGTCCAGCAGGACAGAAAGGATAAACGCGAGACCCTTCCTGGGCAAAGCGAACGTGCAATGCCCGCGCCGAACCTCTGCATAAACCTTTCTTTGCCCCGGACAAATCGGGGGACTCAGTGTTACTACAAAGCGCGCACAGTTGACACTTCCCGAGTCTTCGCTTCTTTTGCTGGCGAGGGCTTCTCTTTCGCAAGTTCCAGGAGCGCGGCCATCGCACGTTCGAATGGGCCACAATCACCGTTCGCGGCATACAGAATGAGAGATCCTTGCACGCGAGCGATCCAGTCCTCAGCGAAATCGCGCGACCGAATCTGTGACATGCCGCTTTCGCGAGCAAGAACAGCGACTGCATCCGTCCATATAGCGAAAATGTCACGTGCTATCTGACGACCCGCAGGACCGATCTCGGACACCGCAAGTCTGCCCAACAAACAGGGGTTACGACCACTCGCGTAGAGTTGGTCAAGAGCCGCAATGATCTTGCGAATGCGTCCCTTTAGCGATTCTGAAGACCTGGCTACTTCAGCGACGGCGCTTTGAATAAAAGCCTTGCCTTGCTCCAGCACCGCCTCGGCCATCTGTTCCTTCCCTCGGGGGAAGTGATGATACAGGCTCGATTTTCCTAGGCCAGTTGCGCGGGACAGATCAGCCAGTGATGAACCCTCATACCCTCGGTCTCGAAATACGACAAATAGGCGACCAATGATTTCCGCTTTTTCCTTCTCATCCAAAGCTGCTGGCATGTGCGGGTTTCCTTCTGTACAGAACGTTCGCTATATATAAGATACAGCACTTGTACAGTCGATTCGTGCTTTCGCTACCGTTGATTGCCAGGCCGTCACGGCACTGTGCTATCCAGCAAAGCCTCCGCTAACGTCGGATGCGCGTGAACGGTAAACATCAGATCATCAACGGTGCCATTGATCTGCATCATGCTTTGTTGCCCTGATAGCTTCGCTTAATGAACGGAACGGTCGCTATCGGCGGTCGTACGAGCCGACCCTGCTTTGTGTTCGTCAAGCAGGGGCGCATAGGAGCGCCCCTGCTTGTTTACGACATCCGATTGGCGATCGCTTCCACGCGCTTGCGCCCATCCCCTAGCAGGGACTCCATCTGAGCACTCACAGCGTCGCGGATGAGAGGCGGCGCTGTCTCGGGCCGACCGGAGTCGAACAGGGGTGCCGGAGCGTACTCCAGCACCAGCTGAACGGACTGCGCTATCTCCGGTCCGCACAGCTCAGAGATGAGTGTCAATGCAAAGTCTATGCCCGCAGTGACGCCGCCTCCGGTGATGATGTTTCCGTCGCGCACGACACGGGACGAATCCGGAGTTGCTCCGAATGCCGGCAGCATGTTGCGCCACGCCCAATGGCAAGCTGCACGACGCCCTTTTAGTAAACCCGCAGCGCCAAGGATCAGTGAACCCGAGCAAACCGAGGTCACATACTCGGCGGTGTTAGCCAGACGGCCCACGGCTGACAGAAAGCGCGCATCTTCCATCGCTTGTATGCAACCTAAGCCTCCTGGGATGCAGAGCACGTCACACTTCTCGATTGACTCTAGATCAGCGAGCTTGTCAAAAGAGAGACCCTGCGAGGTCACGGAGATACCGCCAATGGACGCCACTATCACGTTGATGTCAGGCACCATTGAGAGAAACTGGTGCGGCGCGGTAAAGTCGAGCTGGGTTACTTCGTTGTAGACCGGCATCACGATGGTAGTCATCGCGAGACTTCTTTCGAAGTAGCGGCCCGCCAGCTGGTGATTAGCAATTTCCTCTGCATCTGCGTATCCTCATTTTCTTGATATGTCCTGAAGAGGACAGCTACTCCGCGATCTCCGGATTCTCCATCACATAGTCAAATTTCCCAGGCTGAACGATGAAGAACAGGCACTCCGTCTCTGATAGGCACTGAGTCACATGTGCTTCTTCACCGCTCTGGAACCAATACGAGCCAGCCGGCAGCGGGACTACTTTTCCATCTGGAGCATGGTTCGCGCCAACGCCTTCAACAACTACGGCGTAGTAGTCTTCGGTGTGGGTATGTACCGGGCTTTTGAAATTGGCGGGCATGCGGACGAATGTTCCATGCCGGCCATTTTGGAGGTCGCCATACACGGGACCCGCACGCAGCTCGCCTTTTTCAGTCTTCACTCCGGTGTTGATGAACCTGATCTCGCCGGCCGGGATGCTGACTGAAGGCCCCTCATGCACGATTTCCTTCTTTGGCGATGCTGATGTAGTTCTGACTTACTCATTCAAAGCCTCCTTTTAACGGTATGTTCGATTTGGTTGAAGTTGAGGAGGGCGATAGCTCGCCCCCCCCGGAACGATTGGGCAGTAGATTTGCGTGTGCTGCCCAGCAGCGCAGTCTCTATTGAAGGGCCCGTTGCCTGCGACCTTCGTCTTTACTTCGCGGACTGTTTGTTGTAGTGTGTTTGGAGCGGCGGGAAGGTGGAATCAATATCGGTCTCGAACGTGTTGTTGAAGAGATTCGTCACGAAGCTAAAAGCGGTTTCAGCAACGACATCAACAATCTGCTCATCGGTGAATCCTGCGGCTCGTACTGCCTCGACATCGGCGGCTCCGACATGGCCGCGCGACTTCGCCACCTTATAGGCAAACTGTAGTACTGCGTCTGCCTGGGGATCGGTGGAACGGCCTTCGCGGTTGACGTCCATGTCTTCTTTGGCGAGGCCGGTGAACTTGCCGCCAACATAGGTATGGGCGGAGAGACAGTAGTTGCATCCATTGACCTCTGCCGTCATGATGTGAATGCGTTCTCGGGTCTTGTGACCTAGGCTCTTGCCGAGAATCGCGTGCATATCAGCGATAGCCTTCAGTGTGTCCGGGAACGTGAAATCAAACTGAAAAAGTTAGGAACCACACCTAGGTTCTTCTCATAACGATCGGTTTGGATTGGGTGGAAGCGGTATCTTTTGTCGGGATTGCAATGCGGGCCATATTTTCTCCTTGGCGTAGCGCTGTCTCTGCAGCCCTATGCTCATCTAAGACAACTGTACCGAACCATCGGTACAGTTACAAGGAGTGTCCTGCACAAATTTCTAACAATTTTTATGCCCGCAGTCATCGGCCCGAGGGCACGTGCCTTCAGAAAGGCTAATCGATCTATGGGCTGAGATTGAATCACTGTTGAGATTTTGGCCCGAAATTCCGCTGGCAAGCTCTCCGGAGCGAAGTTTCACGTCAGCATCCGGTCCGGCAACGATTTCCTTAACTTTTCCGTCTCTCAGCAAGAAAAGCCTTGACTATAGCTCTCGACTTGTCGTATTGTACCAATTGATCGGTACACAACGGCGTGCCGAAGCAAAACCAAAAACGCGAAGGACCATCTAATGCCCGCACCCATCACCTGCCAGACCGTCTCCGTAGTTGATCGTCGTACTGGCTTCGCTGCTAGCCTCTTCTACCGCGCGAGCCGTATCAGGAAATCTGTCGTGAATATGAAGCTGGGAATTGTCATAGGGGCTGTAATGCTCCTAGCTTGTTCTTCTGCTCTGATCTACGCTGAAGAACATACGAACAAGTTGTCACCGGTGGAGGATGCCCAGGGCAACTTACACGTGCCAACGGACTATCGCGACCATTACGAGTATCTGGGCGCCTGGTCTGTCGCTGCCGACAAGACGCCGGGTGCCAAACAGTTGCACGTGGTTTATGCCTCGCCTGGAACCCGGGCGGTTTTCCAGCGTACCGGGAAATTCCCCGACGATACCGTGCTGGTCAAGGAGCAGTTTGAAGCTGAGACTGCCCCGATGACGTCGGGAACCGCGAGTCACCAGCAGAAGCTCTTGGGATGGTTCGTGATGGTTAAGGACGATACCAATCGACACACCGGAAATCCGTTGTGGGGTGAAGGCTGGGGTTGGTCTCATTTTGACGCCAACGCTCCGACACGAACGAACTCCACCAACTATAAGTCGGATTGTAAGGGCTGCCATCTTCCGGCGAAAGCGACCGGATATATCTACATCCAGGGGTACCCTTCCCTACATTAAGAAAGTCACCGTTGGGCAGAAGAAGCTTGTTAGTGCTTTGAAGTCCCCAAGCTCAGGGCGAGGGCAGCGATAACAGTGCCAATTACTCATGAGGAGTCGTCGATATCTACCTGACCCTACTGGCCTGACAGATCCGTCCTTACGGCGATGTGTTTACAGAGGTTTCGCTCACTCGCTGAAAAGTAGGCTTGTCGGAAAGTGTACAGAATCGCTTTGAAGATTTCCTTCGCCCTCGTTGATTGACGCAAATAGTCACGTAGGGATTGAACAATAATCCGCTTGCAAATGCGTCAGGAGTCCTTTCCCATGATTCGTTCACTCGGGGCGACGCCCTCAACGTGTGGTCGCCGTTAATCGGTGGTCTGCCGGGCGCAATCCATCAAGCTCCACGATTCAATCGAACATCTGGCCTCGGCTTGGGCGTCAGCGAAAGCTGTGAATGAACGACGGCTTCTTGCCATACGGTAAGATAGCGGTCCCCACGAACCGCGCTCGCCCGGCATTCGAATTGCTGAACGCCCCGAACTACTGTGCCACCCGTACCGTCTTTCTAATTCACTCCTCCTTCTGTTCTTTATGGTTCGCTCTCCTTACAGGCATGCGTTCTGGCAAGCGTACCGCTTCACCAAAGCATTCCACCAATACGAGATTGTTCGCGGGAGGCCCTAGCCTCCCGATTCTCTCCAAACACAACTCGATTTAGGAACGAAATAAACAACACACTGTAACAGCTCCGCAATCCAACGGCGTTTTCGCTTCCGTTCTTCGGTCTACTCAATTCCAACTTGCTCCACCTCGCAGATCGTGAACTGATTGTCACCGTCCTCGCAGAAACGCGACAATGCGCCATCAAGATTGTTCGTTATTGGCTCCGCGCGCTACTACTTCGGACATGCCGGGAGCAGATAGCCAGACTGCATACGTTGGACCTGCTTTCCGTTTGACGAATGAGTGGCAAAGAGTCTATCCAGAGTTAATTCGAAAACCTTTAATAAGTCCTGAAGTTTGTCGGCTGCGAGCAGATCGGCGTTAAGGCCGTCGACTTGCAAGATGACGAGGCGTTTTGCAACGGTTCCAGCGGCAGACTGCCCCGCCAAGGCGCTTTGTAGCAAGAACATCAGCGGCGGCGAGAAAACGGGACAGTTAGCGCGTTCCGCCTAGCGTCGGTGCAACCTGCAAATGCGAGTTTGCCGACTTCTGTAGGGATTGGGTCGCTGCTGATAAATCCGCCCGAAGGGTTGCATCTTGCGAGATCTGCCTGACTCTTAAAAGAATACGCTGTGCATGAGCTTCAATTTGCGGAGATTTAATGCCAGGGGGGACGGTTTCGAGTTCCAGCACAACCTCTTCTACTCGCGACGCCTCGTAGGTTACTTCGGGCGCCGTACCGGCAGCGGCAAGGCGGTCAAGAAAAGCTAGATCATATTCGACGCGGCGATAAGAACCGAGTCGAGCCAGATTGCCTTCGGCAGGTTTAACACGCTTTGTATAGGCACCAAGTGTAACGCCGTGTATGATATCCTCCCAAACGCGCTGGGCCGATGTAGACTCATACATGGCAAGTTCTGCCCGGCGGTCGTTGTCGAGCCGTTTCACAATCGGCCCGTCGTCAGCGGCCCTTTGAAGTTGGATATAACGTTGCGCGGCATTTGAAAGCTCGCGCCCAGGCGCGGTTTCAAGTGGATTGATCGCGAGAGTGTTTACCCGGCGTTGCATCTCTTCGCGAAGGGTGGGATCGAGACTGCGGTCCAGCGCGAGTTGCACACGGAATTGAGCATAACAATCAAGACGCGCTGCCTGGTTCATCGGATTGCCATGGCGCGACGCGTAGAAATCGTACAGGTCGGCACCTGCAAAGTAATACCAATTGGTAAAGTGCGAGATGCCCACAACCCCACTAACAATCTCGTTGATCAAACGCTGTGTCGTCTCATGGCGGCGTAGGTGGCCGGTCTTGCGGAAGTCGACTAGGAGTAGAGGCTGATTACGATAGCTCAGGCTATAAACGCCAAGTGGCGTCAGAGACACCGTTTTCACTCCGGTCCGGCCGGTCGGCAAAAGCGTGCCATTGGAGTCCAGCGACCGTTGGAAAACAGGGCCTTCGGGAGCATTCGGTGCAGCACGGCCTGGATCTTCAATGTTGAGCAATTTCCAGATGGGATCGAGCGAAGCAGCGCTGGGCCGGAGCGGCTGACCGACGGGGTACCAAAGAATGGCGTATCGCTGAGGTGCCCCGGCGAGCGCGATCGGCTCGAACAGCAAATTCGCCTTGTCGGCGCATTGCCGAAGCAGTTCCCAATTACGAGACCGGATACGTTCCTCTTGCAACCCGACTTCCTCGCCGAGATCGGCGGCGTTGCGCTCGTTGACGAATCCGCCTAGCAGTTTCTTGCGTAGTTCAAGGCGGGCGATGATGGTATCAAGCCGAGTTTGCGTTAACTCTGAAGGACCGTTGGAAGTTGGAGCCGAGCGAAGATAGTCTACAGCCTCTTCGAGATGCAGACGCTCATGATCCATCTCATTGCTACCGTAAGCGCGTGAAGTTGCACGCACAGGCATGGTCATGGGATCGAGGGCCGTATACTGCACGATTTGGCGGCCGATGCGAGTGATCACCGCATGGCGAGGCGCTGCTACGTTCACGAGAGGTTTGAGGTTCCCGTTGTTTGCGTTGATGGCGGGGCTACCGCCCACCCGCCAATAGAAAAAAGGCACGGCCGAGAGAATGCGACGGCCCAAATTCGGACGCGTGTAAGTCAATAACCAAACATAAGTGACGCGATCGTTTTCAGGTACATCATGACCCATCGTGTCGCGGAGGACCGCGACGAGCGGCGTGCCACCTAGCAAAGTAGGTGCAACTTCACAAGTGCGGCAGAATAACGTGAGCAACTGCGCGTCTTTACCCACCGGCTGCGCAGTCCAGTAGTAGGGTAACTGGTTGGCTTCGGGCGCCATGGTGTTTGGGAACCGCTGTTGCGTGACTGGTTCGGTGGCGAACAAACAGAGTACGCCGGCCATGATTATCAGAACTACCCTGAGCACATCGAAGCCTTTAAGCAAGAGACTCAGGCTAAGGGGGTGTTGGTTCAGACATCTGAAGCGTTCAAACCCGGCTTGCCTCATTTCGATCATCTGGCACCCATGCGTTAGTCACAGCAACTCAAGGACCAGAGAGTGAACTCCAGAAGAGAAGGAATTCGCCTAGGGTGCTTTCAGGGCAGTATAGAGTGTGTGCGCAAGAGCGGCAGGCGTTACGCGGCCATGACCCCATTGCGCATCAAACTCCGCGGAGGGTGCGCTGCTAGCACCGGCTCCTCGGTTTGGCCAGCACCGATCATCCGTTTGACGCGATCGCGGACGGTTACGATCACGTCGTGAAACGCTCTGAGCTAAGCGCCGCTTGTCAGGTCGGCTATTTTGGGTCGGGTTGAGGACTGACGCGGTGTTCCGAAGGTCTTGCTTAGCTCGTTCCTCCCCGTTTCCTCTGGGCGTGCCTTGATAGCCGAACCGTGATCGGTCAGTCTTTAGGACCTGGAGAACTGGCGTTAATTGCTCAACGTATTTTCCGCTAGCCTTTCCATCCGTCATAAATTGTGAAATTTTCTTAAAGCGAACGCCAAGTCCACTGGGATGCATGATGCTGTAGCTTATCGTTGAAATCAAACCGTCGCCGGAGCTATTAATCCGCACATAGATCTCTTTCGCAAATAAATTCTTCCAAATCATTTTTTGCCCTCGATCCGTCTGTTAGCAAACCTGCTTCCACACGAAAAGTTATTAAAATACGGCACTTAAGCGAAACAGCGCGCGATACATATCGGCGGGGTCTTCGCAAATTGCGCTCAATGACTCAGTCCACTGGTCCATTCGCGCTAAAATCGCACGCCAAGGCGCGGGTGCCGAACCGTTACGTCATCTTGAGACGGGCAAATATAGCGATCTTTATTATATCCAGAACAAAGGCGAGCGCAACTGCCGCAGCCAGTATGGAAGCTACCGCTAAAAGAGGCAATGGCGCCATCAAAATCCCACGCACCGCCAATGTGGAAATAATTGATACATCTATTACTGACGACAAAGCGAGCCATAGGCTTGGCCACGAACTCCATAGGCGCCGCCGCTCGCGCACAACGTAGAAGATCGCTTGGCCGCTGAATACCAGTGTGACCGCCGCCAGAGTTCTGATTTGCTCAGTGCCGAGTTTAAATCTGAAAACTCCGATGGCTAGAACCGTGCTGCAAAAAACTAAATTGCAGGCACCCAGCACGATGCCGGCAACGGTCAGGCTGTTTACCCGCCAGGCATTCGGCTTTGCGGACGGCCTCACGTGATCTGTCGTGGATGACATAGCCAAAAAATCACCGCTGATCATCATAATTACCATCAGCATGGGCGTCAAAATGGCGTGGCCGGTCATGATTAATCCAGCCGTCAAGAACAGCATTTGATCGATTTTCCGCGTAAGCGACCTTAGTGTATAAGTCAAGATGCGCTGGAATGTCACCCGGCCTTCCTTTACCGCTGCGACAATACCGCCCAGGCCTGGCTCGGTCAATACAAGGCCCGCGGCTGACTTGGCGACATCGGTGGCTGTGGAAACGGCAATTCCCATTTGCGCTTGGCGAAGCGCGGGCGCATCGTTTGCTCCGTCGCCGCACATCCCAACGGCATGGCCACTCTTCTGGAATGCCTTGACAATGTGGAATTTGTCTTCCGGGAAAACGCCGGCAAAAACGGTAAAGTCCTCGGGACTTACGACGGCAGGCGGCGCTCCGGGCGGGCAAACAGGTCCGTCGAGTCCGATTGCACGGGCTATCACGGCAGCGGTCGCAGGCGCGTCGCCGGTCAGCATAACAGTGCGAACGCCTAATGTGATTAATTCGGAAACAAGCCCTGCGGAATCGGCCCGCGGCTGATCGCTGAGTGCAATCAATCCGGCAAAACGCATCGCTGATGGTGGTCCTGCCGCAACAGCTAAGACACGGAAGCCTTGCGCCTGCAGCGCGTCCGAAGCCGCAAGGGCCTGAGGCGGCGGGCCCGCCAGTTCTCCCACGGCCGCAAAGGCGCCCTTTACAATCAGCATCGTAGCGCCGTTGGCGTCGGCTGCCAGCGCCTCGGAAGTTTTCTTTGCTGGATCAAACGGAACAAACGAGGCCAGCTTCGGCAGGTTCACGGCTTTCAGCCGCGAAGCAGCGGCACGGATGGCTGCGTCCACCGGGTCCTGACCGCCCTCCGAACTGGCCAGTGATGCGAGCGCAAGCACACTTTGCTCATCGCTGCCGGGCATGGCGCGCACGCTCATGACAGCCAGTTCATTCCGCGTCAGCGTCCCTGTTTTATCCACACAGAGTACATCAATGCTCGCTGCCTCATCAACGGCTGATAGCCTTGTCGGAAGAACACCGCGTTTGGCTAGGGCGCGCGCGCCTAGAGCTGTGGCCAGAGTAAACGTTGCCGGCAGCGCTACAGGAATCGCGGAAAGAATAGCCGTTAAGGCAAGTGGGATCATCTCCACTACCGGCATTTTAAGTATCGCGGCATAAGCCACTTGAACAAGAACAATGGCGCCGTTAAAAATGGCCAAATTACGCACCACGCGCAACACGGCTTGCTGCTGGGAACTGGGGGCATTCGCTGTTCGTACAAGTTCGGCGGTTCTTCCGAACTTGGTACGCGTACCGGTTGCAGTCACTTCCGCAATGGCTTCGCCGCGGCGTACTAACGCCCCGGCATAGGTCTCCATCCCCGGTCCGGCTTCTATTGGGAGCGATTCACCGGTCAACATCGATTGATCGAGCAGCACGTCACCCTCAATCAACCGCACATCGGCGCCTGCGACGCCCCCCAAGGACAACTTGATGAGGTCGCCAGGCACCAATTCGGCGGCCGGGACCGTCTTCCAGATACCACCGCGCCGAACAGACGCCACCAGCGCGAGGCGAGATTTCAGCGCTTCCAATGTGGCCTGAGCCCTCCCCTCCTGGAAAAAACCGAGCACGGCATTGAAAACTAAAAGAAGAGTAATAACGGAGGCTTCGAAATATTCTCCCAGGCACACCTGAACCAAAATTGCCGCTTCCAACATCCACGGAACCGGCGCCCAAAATTTGCTAAGCGCGCGCCGCCATGGCTTGGGCGAGCTATCCGGCATGGCATTCGGGCCGAACTTCTCCAGCCGCAATCGTGCTTCTTCGCTGGTAAGGCCGGTTGGCGGTTGACTTTTAGCAAGCAGGACGGAAGTATCAGGTGAAACGTTCATAACGAGCCGAAATTCGCTGTCAAATTACTAGGTACGTAGATAACGCCTCGCATCTGAAATAGATTGTCTGGTAAGAAAGAAATCCTTCCATGGATCTTTTCCCTTCAAACGTCTCGAGAAATTGCCCAAGTTGAATTCACCGGGGACAAGTGTCGGGGTCACTTCGCGCCCTACAATATAGATGACCTTTGTCTTCTTATGCGGCCACTTGCGTTTCGGCTGCCTGTTCCTTCTTGGCCGCGACCAAATGAAGCACGCCTTTATCCAATTTGGCGGTCACCTTGTCCACGTCGATGGGCTCCGGCAAGTCAAAACGTCGAAAGAGTTCTCTCTTACCGAATTCACAGAAGTGAACATTCCCGTCTTCCTTTTCATGCTTATGGCTAGTTGTATCGGCATTCACAAATAGCGCGCCGGATGTTGCCGCGATATGTATATCTTTGGCATCGAATCCAGGAACAGCCATTTTCACTTCGAATTTCCATTCTTTCTCCACAAGATCCGATTCTGGAGTCCAGATCAGATCTTTTTCGGCCTTCAGCCAATCTTCCAAGGCGAAACCATCTCCCCGGCCGCGGCGTTGAAACAATTCAAATGCCCGGTCACGTATCCGGTCACCCATCTTTTTCATTTCCGTAAAGAGAGAAGGCGTCTTGGCGCCGTTCTCGTTGATTTTTTCAATAGCAATATTCGACATTTTCTTCTTCTTAGTTGTTTTTGATAAAACACGTTGACGATTGTTCGTTACGGAACAATCGTGATGTGATCGACCACCTTGGAAACGCCTGGAGCTGCCCATGCGGCGCGCTCCGCTTCTTCCTTTTCAAACCAGGATCGGACATTTCCATAAAGATCGACTGAGCCCTCGTGAGCCCATACCGTGATTCGCCGCGCATCCACTTCCGCGCTGCGACGCAAAGCATCCTCGATCTTGCTCTTCACTTCGCTTGATGATGCTTTTGGCTTTACGGTGATGCTATTGGTTACACTCCGGACGCCAGCTACGTTCCTTGCGCAGGTCTCGGCGGCGTTTCGTTGATAATTCCACTCAACGCTGCCCTCAAGGATAATGAAACCATCACGAGCGGTTACCTTAATCTTTTCGTCCGGAACGATGACGTTAATCTTCATCGCATGAATGACATCAGCAGTTTCGGCGAGGGAGTACATCACAATCTCGAAATGTGCGCTATGTATACGTCTATGGATCGACGCCCGACTACGTTTATTTCGGCTACACACCTGGATATGCCGGAGCGTTTGTTTCTGACGGCGTGGGTACGGGTGGCCATGGACGTGGGGATTTGGTTTCCATTTCGGCTATTGGACCGGCGGATGGTTTTGGCGTCCGAGCGGTTTTTGGTGGTATCACAATCCGTGGTACATGCACCGGCTCTACTATGAGCCCTGGAATCCACGATGGCATGCGGGAGACCGGGAGTGGGTAGTGACGCGGAACAACTTGGAACGGAGCCGCATTGCGGCACGACCCAGCGTGGGATCACGTGGCGATACGTATACGCGCAGAGACGGACAAGTTTATCAACATCGCTCCAACGGCTGGTATCAGCAGAACAATTCAGGTAATTGGCGAAAAGTACAACCTAACCCAGGCTTGGATCAGCAGCGGCAATCGCGTTCCCTCGGTGAGTCGCGCCAGCGTGAATTTGAAAATCGGGGGCACGTGCAAGGCGGTCCGCGGACCATGGCGCCGCGTATGTCAGGGCCAAGAATGTCCGCGCCACGCGGAGGAGGACGCGGGCGTTAGCCAGGCGTCCTCACAAAGAAAAGAGGAATCATTATGATGTATACACCGGAAAAGAACGCGATGATCTTGCTCCTGAGTTCGGAGCCGGTGGTTCGCGCCGTGATTAAAGAAGTGCTGGAAGGCGCCGGCTACGTCGTGCTGGCCACGGGAGGTTTGGGAACCGCCGCGGAGCTGCTGGCCGAATATCCCATCGATCTATTGGTCACGCATCCTTATATCGATAACGTTCCGGGGCATGCGGCGGCCAAATATCTGCGAACGCAAAAACCAGGATTGGCGGTACTAGTGATAGCCGGTCTTTTGGAAGATGACCGGCTGCAAAACCGCGCCGATCTGGAAGGGTTTGACCTGTTCCCGGCCGCGTTTACGGCCGCGCAGCTTCTCGAAAAAGTGGCGGAAGTGCTGGAGGCGGCGCGGAAACGGGAAACCGCGCATGCCGGCCAAGCCTGAGCAATTGCGCGTCTTGGCGCAGGTTCCGGGTGAATTTTGGCGCAATTCCTGTCCAATCATGAGCGGAATCAATATTTTCGAGGCGGCACGCGGCGTGCTTGGTGTTGTGTATATGCCAACCATAGTGACTCTACAGGAAATTACGAAACCGGATTTTCATTTGCTTACCCAAGTGCGGCAACCCGCAGTGCTAACCCTGCTTGTGCCGAATGCCGGGGGAGCTCAAGCGGCGCTCGGCCATGGCGCAGCCGCGTTGAAAGATCTTCTAAGAAGCGGGCGGGAGCTGTTGAGCGCGAGGGGCCTGGAGGCCGAAGCAATCAACCATTTCTTGGCGCCCGTTACGGCCTTTCTCGCGAATCCGGAAATCTGGGGCGGAACGGAACAAAGCTTGTTCCTGTTTCGCACGCCGGATGCGTTCTATTCATTCGCTGCTCCGCTGGCGGTGGAACCGCGAGCCATCGTGGGAAGTCATTTTTACCTCAAGCCGCTGTTCCCATTCTTGGCGGAGCCTCGCCGATATTATGTTCTCGCTATCAGCGAAAACTCGACGCGCCTGCTTCGCTGCGAAAACAGCCAGTGCACGGAAGTCCACTCCGGTGATTTGCCGTCCAGTTTGAAAGAAGCGCTTCACGGCAGAGATTTTTCCACCAGCTTGCAAGCCCATTTTTCCGGCGCTAGCGGCGGACCTGGCCTCACGCATCATGCCCACTCCGGACCCGTTGAAGAGGCGCATCAGAACCGGCAACTATACTGCAGGCACATTCAAGCGGCGATCCGCAAACTCTTAGGCGTATCAGGAGACCCGTTGATTCTTGCCTGCGTCAAAGAGTATATTCCGTTATTCCAGCGGGTGAATACCTACGCGAACTTATCGTTTGAGGCTATTCTGGGAAATCCAGATCACCTTACACCAAGCGAACTGCATGCCGCCGCACAAAAGATTGCCAATCTTCAGGGACAACAGAAAGCCAAAGCCGCGTTAGCTAGATACACGGAGTTGCGGCATACCGGGCGCAGCCTTGCCACGCCGCCGGATATTCTGCGCGCCGTGTTTCAAGGCCGGATCGCCGATGTGCTGATTGCAAGCGATGTGGACGTTTGGGGCGCGTTCGATCCGGCCACGGAAACTGTATCGCTTTCGCCAAATGCGCCGCGCGCAAATGACGAAGAGTTGCTGAACCTGATTGCCATTGAGGCCTCTTTACACGGCGGCATGGTGAACTCGTTGCCTTTGGCCGCGATGCCGGCGGGCCAAGTCGCGACGGCAGTGCTGCGTTACTAACTTCGGTATTCAAAACGGTAACGAGGGCTGCCGTGAGTTCCACATCTTTTGTTTCACCGCAAGACACACATGCTGAGTCAATCACCTTTACAGGGTTGACATCGCAGGAAGCGCAAGAGCGCTTGGCGCAGTTTGGACCGAACGACCCCACGCCACGGCATCGTGGAAAAACCATATTCGAATTACTGAATCTATTCATGAATCCACTGGTGGTGATTCTTTTAATCGCCGGCGGAATTTCGGCCGTTCTAGGCCAGAAAGTGGACGCCGAAATTATTGTCGTGGTCGTTCTGCTGGGCGTCTGCATTGACTTCGTGCAAACCTATCGCTCGCAACGCGCAATTCAGCTCTTGCGAGAACATGTCAGCCCGACGGCAACCATATTGCGCGATGGCGAATGGAAGGAAGTGAACCGGAGGGAAGTCGTGCCCGGCGATGTGGTAAGGCTTTCGGCGGGAGATCTAATTCCCGGCGATGGACAACTTTTGCAGGCGCGAACCCTCTATGTGCAACAAGCGGCGCTTACAGGTGAATCCATACCGGCCGAAAAGGAGGCGCGGCCGGCGGAAGAATCTGTCAAAGGAACTCCGCAAGCATGCAATATGGTTTTTCTTGGGACGCCGGTGGTAAGCGGGACAGGCATCGCGCGCATCACCGCAACGGGTTCCCGCACGGCTCTTGGAGCAATCGCGGAACGCTTGGCGCAACGCCCGGAATCAACGGAGTTTGAGCGAGGACTCCGGCGGTTTGGCGCGCTGATTACACGCACGGTCTTTTTTCTGGTGCTCCTTATATTGGCCATGCGAATCGCGCTACACAAAGATGCGTTCGAATCGTTTGTATTTGCTGTTGCCTTGGCAGTCGGATTAACACCGGAATTTCTCCCAATGATCACTTCGGTCACTCTGGCGCGCGGCGCCATCCGGATGGCGCGAGAACAAGTGATTGTGAAACATCTTCCTGCAATTCAGAATTTCGGCGCGATTGACATATTTTGCAGCGACAAAACCGGCACGTTGACCACCGGAGAAATGATGCTGCATGCTTCGATGGATCCATTGGGAAAGGCCGCTGACCACCCGCTCGCATTGGGCTACTTAAACAGTAAATTCGAGACAGGCATCCGAAGCCCGTTGGATGTCGCCATTTTGGAAAAGAAAAGAGCCGACGCCAACGGATACGTGAAGTGCGATGAAATTCCCTTCGATTTCGAGCGCCGGCGATTATCGATTGCGGTGGAAGAGAAGACGGCGGATCAAAGGGGGCGCCGCATCTTCATCACGAAAGGCGCCCCGGAAGGGATTCTCGATCTATCCGATTTTTATGAACACGATGGGCAGGTAATTCCGCTCGACGCGGAATTACGAAATCAATGCCGCCAGACGTTCACCAACCTCAGCAACGACGGATTCCGCACGCTTGCCGTGGCGTACCGCAACGTGGCGGGACAAAGTAATTTTTCCGCCGCAGACGAGCATTCGCTTATATTGGCCGGGTATCTGGCATTTGCCGATCCACCGAGCCCTGACGCCGCGGAATCGGTTGCGGCCATGAAGCGCGACGGCGTTCAGGTAAAGATCTTGACCGGCGATAACGAACTGGTGGCGCGGCATGTTTGCGAGCAGGTGGGTATGAGCAACCCAATGATTGTTTTGGGTGACGAACTAGACCGCACCAGTGACACGGCGCTCGGGCATCTCGCGGAAGAAGCTAGCGTATTCGCTCGCGTATCTCCCATGCAGAAATTACGTGTGATTCACGCGCTGAAACGCCGCGGGCATGTCGTCGGATACATGGGAGACGGGATTAACGATGCGCCTTCGCTACACGCCGCCGATGTGGGTATCTCCGTCGCGTCAGCGGTGGACGTGGCGCGCGATGCCGCCGACATCATTTTGCTTAAGCCAGGCTTGCAGATTCTTCATAAGGGAATTATGGAAGGACGCCGCGCATCATTAAACGTTCTGAAATACCTGCTGATGGGAACGAGTTCCAATTTCGGCAATATGTTCAGCATGGCGGGCGCTTCGGCATTTCTATCTTTTTTGCCCATGCTTCCCACTCAAATCTTGCTCAATAATTTCCTTTACGATATGTCCGAAATTACTATTCCTTCGGACAATGTAGATGAAGAAGAGATCCGCACGCCGCGCCGCTGGGATATGAATCTGGTGCGGAATTTTATGCTCTTCATTGGGCCGATTAGCTCCCTCTACGATTTCCTCACCTTCTACGTGCTTTTGCATTTTTTCCACGCCGGCCAACCCGAGTTTCATACCGGATGGTTTGTGGAATCGCTCGCCACGCAGACGCTTGTTATTTTTGTGATCCGTACGAAAGGGAATCCGCTGAAGAGCCGGCCTAGCGTGCCGCTGGCGGTTACCACGATTTTGATTGTGGCCGTGGGCGCGGCGCTTCCTTACTCTCCGCTGGCGAATCTACTTGGGTTTACTCCCCTGCCTGGGCCATATTTTATTTTTCTTGCCCTCTCTACTATTACGTATCTGCTTTTAGTCGAAGCCGGAAAGCGCATTTGCTTTGGAAGTAGACATGCTCTAACAGACCGGAGCACAACATGAGTAACAACGAGCAAAACTTTTATCTGGTTGGCGGCGGCATCGCTTCTCTTGCGGCTGCGGCATTTCTAATTCGAGATGGCGATATCCCCGGCCATCGAATCACCATCTTGGAGGAGCTTCCTCAATTGGGTGGCAGTCTGGACGGCGCCGGGTCACCGCAAGAAGGTTATGTTTTGCGCGGCGGCAGGATGATCGAAAGTAAGTATCTATGCACTTACGACTTATTTTCATCAATTCCAACGCTCGACCAGAGCAAGACGGTAACACAAGAAATCTTCGAATGGAATGAGGTGATGAAGACCTCTTCGAAGTGCCGCTTGGTGCGAGATGGCCAACGGCTCGATGCGCCGGAATACGGGCTTAGCGAACAAGACATTTTAACCATTGGCCGTTTGGCCGCCGAGCCGGAAGGCATGTTAGGGAAAAGCCGCATCGCCGATCACTTCGACGATTCATTCTTTGAAACCAACTTCTGGTTCATGTGGTGCACCACTTTTGCTTTTCAGCCTTGGCACAGCGCGGTGGAGTTTAAGCGCTATTTGATGCGCTTTGCCCATATGGTCCACGGGTTTAACAAGCTGGAAGGGATCATGCGCACGGTCTACAATCAGTACGATTCGCTGGTGCGGCCGCTTCATAAATGGCTGGATGAACATAGCGTACGCTTTGAGCTGAATACGCACGTCACTGATCTTATCTTGCATGAAGGTAAACCGGAAAAGCGTGTGGAGCGTATCGTCTGCCGGCAGGGCAAGCGGCAGTACGAGATCGCTATCGGCCCGAACGATTTTGTCATTGTCACGCTAGGTTCCATGACGGAAAGCTCCAGCTTGGGTGCAATGGACACGGCCGTGGAGTTGAAGGACAAAACAAAAGGCGGCGCTTGGGCGCTTTGGAAAAAAATCGCCGCCGGCAGGCCTGAATTTGGCAAACCCTCTGTTTTCGCGGCTCATATTGATGAATCCAAATGGATGTCTTTTACCGTAACCTTGCATGATGCTGAGTTTTTCCGCATAGTGCGCGATTTCACTGGTAATGTGCCAGGCGAAGGCGGACTTAT
Source organism: Bryobacteraceae bacterium (assembly GCA_036488895.1). GTDB lineage: Bacteria > Acidobacteriota > Terriglobia > Bryobacterales > Bryobacteraceae > Bog-105. The sequence goes on from DASXGT010000007.1 coordinate 18,026, forward strand.
CACCTTCACTAGTTCCAATTGGCTAGCATCTATTGTGCTTCCTCATCAGCCGCATTTCATTGGACAACCGGCCGATGTGAACGTCTTCTGGGGCTATGGCCTGTTTGTCGATGAGCCGGGAAACTTCGTCGCGAAGCCAATGTCGGAATGCACCGGCCGCGAAATCCTGACGGAGATCCTCGGCCATCTACGGATTGAGCGGGAAGCATCGCACATTCTAGACACCACTACTTGCATTCCCTGCATGATGCCCTTTATCACCAGTCAATTTTTGCGGCGCGAAAAAGGCGATAGACCGCAAGTTGTGCCAGAAGGCTGGGAAAATTTAGCCTTCACTGGCCAATTCTGCGAGTTGCCGGATGACGTGGTTTTTACGGTTGAATATTCCGTCCGCTCGGCGCAGGCGGCGGTGTACTCGCTTTTAGGCTTGAAACGCGAACCGCCTCCGGTATATAAAGGCCAGCATGATCCCCGCGTAATTTACCAGGCCTTCGTTACTTTGAACGACTGGAACACAGCTGCTCGCGCCTAACTCCGCTGCGCCATTTGGCGGCGCGCCGGGCCAAAGCACGCAGCAGTGACATGCCGGCGCGCTTCTTTCTTTCCAATTTGACCAATTTCCAATGCTAATGCATTTGGCAATCCGCATGCTTCGTACCCAACTGAAACCGTTTTAAAGGATAAAGAGGTAACGCTTGTCTGTCTTTGCTTGCTTGTTGTTTTTCCAGGACCAGCAGTCTACTCTTACCGAACACAAAATCACAAGCATTTTCCATCCGTTGAGCACTCCAGCAAGATCCGAGTTCAACATGGCAATGCTGGTGTTCGCCATCACCGGAACGATTTTTGTAGTAGTTGCGGCGCTGCTGCTCTATACGATGATCCGCTTCCGACGTGCACGTGGCAGTGATGCATCACAGGAGCCGCCGCAGGTCTATGGCAGTAACCGGATTGAAGTGGCCTGGACGGTAATTCCGATGCTGATTGTGTTTGTGCTAGCGGGAGTGGCGGCGCGCGTCGTGTGGACCGTTGAAAACGCCAGCCCACCGCAATCCGCGCTGCATGTGACCGTCATTGGCCATCAATATTGGTGGGAAGTCCGCTACCCGGATTACGGGATTGTCACGGCCAACGAAATCCACGTGCCGGTGTCGCGCAACCATCAAAACGCCACTTATTTTGAACTGAAAAGCATGGATGTAATCCATAGCCTTTGGATTCCCGAGCTCGGCGGGAAAACGGACTTAATTCCCAAACGCACTAACCACATGTGGCTTGACCCCAGCGAACCAGGTGTTTATTGGGGGAGTTGCACCGAGTTCTGCGGCGTGCAACACGCCAACATGCTGGTGCAGGTGGTGGCCGAAGAGCCGGCGGATTTTCAGAAATGGGCCGCGGCGCAACAAAAGCCGCACATCGCCGCGGCACAAGCAATAGACGGGCAAAAGAAGTTCCAGATGTTCGCTTGTGGAAGTTGTCACGCCATCAAGGGGACGCGTTTCATGGGGCGACTGGGCCCTGATCTTACACACGTGATGAGCCGCCGGCTGATTGGTTCGGGGGTGTTGCCGAATACTCCCGAAAACAGGTTGGCCTGGATCGCCAATCCGCAGACCTCCAAGCCAGGCTGCTTGATGCCGGGCATGCATTTGTCGGGGAAAAATTTAAACGACATCGCGGCGTTTATGGAGACGCTCAATTAGAGTTTTTATGGCAACGATCAACTATCCGTTGGAGCAGCCCGGCATGGGCAGCGTGCAACTCTCAATTCCTCGATTACTTTACCGGTGGATCGCCAGCGTCGATCACAAGAAGCTTGGATTGCTCTATATCATCTGCATGCTTCTTTTCTTTGTGATTTCCGGATGCATGGCCATTGCGATCCGCATTCAATTGGCCGTGCCGAATAATCACTTCATCAGTCCCGAAACATTCAACCGGCTATTCACCATGCACGGAACCACCATGGTGTTTCTGGTGGGCATGCCTATGGTGGCGGGTCTCGGGAACTATCTCGTGCCGCTAATGATCGGCGCGCGCGACATGGCTTTTCCCAGGCTCAATGCGTTTGGGTTTTGGGCTTTTTTATTCGGCGGTTTGCTGCTTTATTCCAGCTACGCCGTGGGCGCCGCGCCGGATGTCGGCTGGTTTGGATATGCGCCTCTGACGTCGAAGACGTTCTCGCATGGCGCCAGCACTGACTTTTGGGTGCTGGGCGTGTTACTCGCGGGCTTCGGCAGCATAGCAAGCGCGATCAATGTCGTGGCCACAACTATCAGCATGCGTTGCCCGGGAATGACGCTTAGCAAAATGCCCATGTTTGTCTGGGTGATGCTTGTGGATGCTTGGCTGGTGTTGATTGTATTGCCGCCATTATCCGCGGCGCAAATCATGTTGATGATCGACCGCTACGCGAACGGCAATTTCTTCAACGCCAACGCCGGCGGGCAAGTGCTGTTGTGGCAGCATCTCTTTTGGATATTCGGACATCCCGAAGTGTATGTTTTAATCTTCCCCATCTTTGCGATCGTCTCGGAAGTCGTGCCGGTGTTCTCGCGCAAGCCGCTTTTTGGCAAGCCGGCGGTGGTGGGAGCAACCGTGGCGATTGGATTTATTGGTGTCGGCGTTTGGGCGCATCATATGTTCACGGTTGGCTTGTCCGCAACCGCAAACACTTTCTTTGCCGTGGCCACCATGCTAGTGGGCATCCCCACGGGAATTAAGATTTTCAACTGGACCGCGACCATGTACGGAGGAAGCATCCGTTTTGCGACGCCGATGTTATTCGCTTGCGGATTTTTGCTGCAATTCCTAGCTGCGGGACTTACCGGAATCATGCTGGCCACCGCGCCGTTCGATTGGCAACTGCATCACTCGTATTTCGTGGTAGCGCATTTTCACTTCACGTTGATCGGTGGACTGGTTTTCGGCCTATTTGCGGGAATTTACTATTGGTTCCCCAAGGCCACCGGCAAGCTGATGAACGAAACCATAGGCAAGTGGCACTTCTGGTTGTTTGTCTTGGGCTTCAACATCACGTTTATTCCGATGCACTTTGCCGGCTTCCTAGGCATGCCCAGACGTGTTTACACCTATCAACCCGGACATGGATTAGAGCTGTGGAACTTGATTGCGTCATGGGGCGTTGTGTTGCAGGTGGTGGCGATTCTGCTGTTTGTGGTGAATGTGATTTGGTCTTTAGCAAAAGGCGAGAAAGCGGGAGATGACCCATGGGACGCCTGGACTTTAGAATGGTCCACCAGTTCACCGCCGCCCGAATATAACTTCGAAACGATTCCAGTGGTTCGTAGCGGCCGCCCGTTATGGGATTTAAAGCATCCTGAAGATCCGGATTGGAAGTTTGAGTAAACCGATGACACAACAAAATATATTGACAGCCGATGCCCTTACTTTAGGACGGCAGTGGACGCTTCCCGACCGTGGCACAATCGGCATTCTCATGCTGATTTTGACGGAATCCGTATTGTTTATGATGTTCGCGGCCGCGTATTTGGTTTATGTGGGCCAAAGCGTCACGGGGCCGTATCCGCGAGATGTGCTTCGTGTTCCGGTTGTATCGACGATTTGCCTGTTCTCCAGCAGCTTCACCATTTTCTTTGCCGAGCACTCGCTCAAGAAGAATCAAATCGGCCGGTTTAAGCTTTGGCTGCTGGCGACCATCTTACTCGGCGCGGAATTTCTCACCGCAACCGCTTTCGAATGGCGGCAGTTGATTTACCAAGACCATTTGACTATCAGCACGAATCTTTTCGGCACCACGTTCTATTCACTGGTGGGCTTGCATGCAACTCACGTGCTGGTTGGCTTGATTTTTTTGTTGCTCGCGATGCTGGCGACTGTGTTTGGATTTCCGATTCAACAGCAATTGAGGCGCGTCACATTTCTTTCCTGGTATTGGCATTTTGTAGATGCCGTATGGGTCGTTGTCTTTAGCGTGGTTTATTTGATCGGGAAATGAGGCCGAATTTGGAACAGAACATTGAATATGGCGAAGCGGGCGCGCGCAGCAGCGCCGCGCAGTTTTCCATGCCCGCGCCAACGCTGCTGCCATTGCTGCTGGCGTTTGGGTTGATGTTGATATTTGCGGGATTGTTATTTCACTTCTTTCTTTCGTACTTGGGATTTGCAGTCGCAGTCTGCGCGGCCGTAGGGTGGTGGCGCAGCGTTATTCCATCTGAAGCGCATGAACTCATCCCATTGGACAAAGCGCACCGTCCTGCGCCAATCACCGTCCGGCCACAGGCGGTAGCGCGGCTCGCGGCGGGAGATTTGCAACACCGCATGCGCATACCGGAAGAAACGCACGCCTATTCTTCAGGCGTCTTAGGTGGGCTGGCCGGCGGAATTGCGATGGCTGTTTTGGCATGCCTTTATGGTTTAATTGCGCAACATAGCATCTGGTTTCCGGTGAATCTGCTGGCTGGCGTCGTGATGCCTTCTGTTGGCGACGCCACCTTGGAGCAGTTGCGGGTATTCAACGGCGCAACGTTCGCGGTAGCTTTGGCTGGGCATCTCGCGCTCTCCATCTTGGTTGGACTTCTCTACGCCATGACCCTACCCATGTTTCCCAAGTACGCTCCATTTTGGGCGGGACTGCTGATGCCGCTCATCTGGAGTGGCCTAGTAGCTACCCTTTTGAATGTGATCAACCCGGCGCTCAATGAACGCATTAGTTGGCCTTGGTTTGTGGCTTGTCAACTTGGCTTCGGGCTCGTGTGCGGCTACTTGACCGCGCGCGGCACGCGCATTAAAACGATGCAAAGTTGGACGCTGGCCGAACGCGCAGACTTGGATGCCCCAGGCATTTCTCAAGAGCGGCCGGAACAGTAGCCCACGCCCGCGCCGATGCGTTCTCGGCGCGGCGACCACGAGAACCTTAACGGGAACTGCACTAGACACACCCTAAAGACCCACGCGAATCAAACCGGGTCCATTCCGACCAAACCCCTTCGTCAGCACCCGTGGCTTTTCGCACCGTGAGGTGCAACGAATCGCCCACCATGCAGGCCACTGTCGCTCCGCGCTGGATACGTTCACGCAATTGCAAATCGCGCGAAATTCGTTGGGTCTCAATTTCCGTATGGACGGGGTTGGTGGAGGCATGCAAAATCCGTTTCGTGTGCGGATTTCAATCAATATCGACCGGGGCGATACCAGCACATAGACATTTTGCGGATTTACGCCATGTAACGGAACAACAATGTGGTATTCTCCCTCATCACCAGCCGGAGGCGTTTTCTGTCGGCTTGTTTTGGGAGCCGGTTCAATCGCGTTGAAAGATTTTGGCGAATGCGAAATTGAAAGCTTCGGAACGTCTTGTGGAACAGGTTGGATTGAGATGGAATTCATCATGGCAACCGTTCTTATGCACGCCGATCACCACCCCCGAAAACCTCGTAATTTAGAAGCTTAGAACCGGGCAAGGAGATTCGCGAATAATTTCATACACGCTGCTTTTCAAACTTCCCAGAAATTCGCGGAGGCGGCCGCGATCGACAATCACGAGGTCCGCATGATAATGCAATGCCTCTTGGCGGATGACCGCCGGAATGTTTCCCGCCTTTACGCTTACCTCGAACTGCGTTCCCGCTTCTTCTTGCCGCTCGGCGATTTGACGCATTGCCGTGTCAAATAAAAAATGCCCCAGCCCCATGCCCTGCGCTTCCTCTCCGGCCGCGTCGGGCG
>DASXGT010000020.1:0-7387 GCA_036488895.1 Bryobacteraceae bacterium
GCCGGCGGGGAGGAAGACTTCTTGGTGGATACATGCCGACTAACGCACGGCGCTGGACAGCGCGGCTGGGTAGGAAAAGGTTAAGTTCAAATAAATTACCTACCTGTAGTTTACACCGAATTGTTAATTGTCAAGCCGTAAAGCGGATTCCGCCTAAAGATTCTTATTCATGCGTAGCGATATTCTGGCTCCGCAGCTCTTGTAGTTCCGCCATGGTTTGCCGCCAAACTTTCGGCGTTTTTTGCTTCGCTTGAATGGAAGCATTAGGGTCGTTATAGAACGCGAGCAGTTCCTGCCTGATGGCGGGTGTCACGGTCGCAAACTTCTTTACCGCCAGTTGGTGAAGCCAAAACGCTTGCGTTTCATCGTTCAGCCGGTAGACGCCAGCCGGAGTGGGCATCCCCACATCGTAATTTTCATCGTCAAGCTGGAACGCCTGGTTTCCGGCCTCGGCCAGGGTTTGCGAATACCGGTCCGTGGCGCGCTCGAAACTGACCATGAAGAGCCGTTCCGCGGGCGGCGTAGGCATTTTGAATCCAAGCGCTTTCAGGGGACCGATAGGCGGCAACAGCCGCAGCAGAAACCCTAAAAACCGTTCCCACTTGGATGGTTCGTCGCGCTTACCCCATTCCCGCCGATAGCTTGAGCGCTTCATTAGGTATACAAATTTCCTTCTCGATTGGCCTGGGTGCGTCCTCCGGATCTCATTTTTCTTCATCGACCACGCCACGCGGGTGGCCATGGGAATGGTTCTACTCACCGCGCTGCGATAGGAGTTGATGGCAAGATCAAAATCGCCAAATAGATCCGCCAATTCCAGCCCGTATGTGTCATGAAAGGCCCGCTGCAACAGATCCTTTGCCACATAAAACCCGATGAAGTCGTGATAGGCCTGCGGCGCAAAGTTGCCGCGCGCGACCTGCAGGACGTCGAACCCAAACTCGGTCTTCAGGTGCGCGAGCGGATCGTCCTCATAGGTGATCACATTCCCGAATTTCTTGCGCAGTTTAGGGTACAGGAGCGGCTCGCCCACATTGGTTCCGTAGCGATGCCCATCCAGGTCGGAAACGTAATGCGAGAGAGCGCCTAATGCAAACGCCAAATCATTCAAGCCGTGTGCTTCTTGAAACAGCGCAACCACGAAATCACCGGTCCGGACGTAGTGCGTCAAATCGCTGAATTTCGTGCTGCCGTGCGGATAATATCCAAGGTCTTGAATGATAGCTCCGCCATAGGCAAAACCATGCGCTTGTTTCAAATCTTCCGGTGTCGCATTCGGAAAACGCGAGAGCAAAATCGCCCGCAGCTTGGCGCCCCACAAAGCATCCACCAGGGCCTCGTGCGACAGCACCGAATACCCCATCAATGGCTGCAGGCAAAAAATAACTACTACGACCGCAGCCGTGAAGGTCTTCGCCACAAGCCTCATATTTACATAGGGGCCGCAATTTATAATCGGACTCGCTGGCATCATGAAACCATACGCGGTCTACCGTGCCCTGTCATACAAAAAATGCATCGACAAGACCGCCGCCCGGCACGCTGTCACGGCCAAGGCATTTCTTCGAAAAGAATCGGATCTAGACGGCGTATCCGTGTTCGACGATCAGGCCAGCTGCCACAGGCTGAATATTTTCGGCATTGCTGAAATAGTGGTAGCGGAAGTGGAGAAATTCGTTAATCCAGTCGATGGTTTACCGTTAGCGGTGTTTTACAACGCACCCAAAAGCCCACATCACCTGATCATCGACAATATGCCGTTCCATTATTTGCACGAACAAGCGGCCGAATTATTAGCGGGTAACCTCGCCCGAAAAGCAGAATTATGCTGGGAGAAATGCTTAAGACTGCATCATGGTTAGCCATTGCACCAAATTTTCGGGCGTCGGCTCCACGATGCCCTCATTGACTCCAAGGCCGTTTTGCACTTCTTCGTGGTACAGAAAACTACGCCGGTCCGGGCGCGACGCGATGACTAGCCGGATGTTCCGGACCGGGCTACTCCAAATCAGCCGAATGGACCCTTCAAGGAATTCGATATGAGGAGGGGGAACCGGATTCGGGAGCATTTGCTCCGCCTGCTCAACGACCTGCTTCAAAGTGGAGGCTGCATCAGCGGAAGGCTGAGGGTCGCCGTCGTCGATCATTTCGGGATCGCCAAGCGCGGCTTCAATCTCGGGCCAAATCCCCGGTGCACTGCGGGCGCGCATGGTGCCGAACGCTGGCATGATGTCTTTATTGTCCTTCCGCAGCCCCAAATTCGTCAATTCCACACACAATTACTAATCGACCAAATTTCTATCCTTTTGAAGCCTCCCCCCTTGCCACCGCCTTTATGTCGGACAAAATGACTGATACCTAAAGAGTTAAATAAATATCGTATTTCTCAAAACAGCGGTGACTACATACCCGGAAGCAGAAAAAAGCGCGGCGCCAAAGCACCGCGCTGCGTGAGTTAGGTGTAGGAGTTAGTTATTGCTGATTTCGACGTTGATCGTGCGCGGCTTCGCCACTTCTTTTTTGGCTATGGTCACGGTCAGCACGCCGTTTTTATAGTCAGCTTTCACTTTTTCGCCGTCTATCGTCTCCGGCAGGCTGAAGGCACGCACAAACGAACCGTAAGACCGCTCAACACGGTGAAAGCCCTTACCGGTGTTCTGCTCTTCAAACTTACGTTCGCCTTTCAGCGTGAGCGTTCCATTCTCAATTTGAATGCCGATGTTCTTGGGATCCACCTCAGGAACATCCGCTTTCAGGACCAGTTCATTTTCGTTCTCGTAAATATCAACGGCAGGCGACCATGGCCGCGAAGCCGGCTCACTAAAGAGACGCGAGAGCGAATCTTGGAACAAACGTACGCCGACTGGAAAATCCTCCACTTCGGCACGGAACGGGGTGTATTTGATCAGTGGCATTTCTAAATTTCCTTTCATCCCATTGGATCTGATCTAAGCATATAATCTGCGCGTGATCTTGTCAAGTAATCTATTTGCTAAATATTTTATTCCTCTTTGGAGCCCTTTCTCCGCCTCCCTCATCTCTTCTGCGTATGTCTCACCTCAAAGAAGGCGATCTCGCCCCCGCAATTTCCCTCGATACCGATTCCGGCCGGCCTTTTGAGCTTTCCTCGCTCAAAGGCAAGAATGTCGTCCTATACTTCTATCCGAAGGCCGATACTCCCGGCTGCACCAAGGAATCATGCGAATTTCGCGATACATCCCCAAAATTTTCGAAGGCGAACACCGTCATTGTCGGCATCTCACCCGACGCCTCGAAGTCGCAAGCCAAATTCAAGGACAAGTTCGACCTGCCCTTCACCCTCCTGGCCGATGCCGAGCACAAGACGGCAGAGGATTACGGCGTCTGGAAGGAGAAGAGCATGTACGGGAAGAAATACATGGGGGTGGAGCGCACCACATTTGTGATCGATCCGGCGGGCGTCATCAAGAAAGTCTTCGCCAAGGTCAAAGTAGATGGGCACGCCGAAGAGGTTTTAGCCTCCATCGCCTAGCGCAACCGGTTACGCGCGTAGGTGAAATGGCGTGAGCGAAAATAGCAGCCGCCGTTTCCCCGCGCGTCCGTTGCTAGGCGTTGGCGCGCTCATTTTGGACGCCGCAGGCCGCGTTTTATTGGTAGAACGCGGCCAACCACCGCTGGTCGGATTTTGGTCGCTGCCCGGCGGGCTGGTTGAAACCGGCGAACGCCTGGAAGACGCCATCGTTCGCGAAGTCTTTGAAGAAACAGGCTTGCGCGTTCAGGCTGGCTCCATCGCCACCATTTTTGAGCGCGTCATGCCCCACCCGGACGGGCGTTGTGAATATCATTACGTATTGGTCGACTTTTACTGCAACGTCCTCGGCGGCGATCTTCGCGCGGGTGACGACTCACGCCGCGTGGCTTGGTTTGACGCCGCTTCTTTGGCCGGCCTGCCCATGACGGAAGGCACCCGCGAAGTGATCGCCTCCTGCCGGAATCGGCCGTCCACGCTGTCGTACGTGACACGCCCCTAAACCCAGCCCTAAGCCATGCCTTTTAGCAGCACCGGACTTCTTCAATTCGACGATCTGAAAGAGTTGCTTGCCACCTACGCAGGCAGCTTGGCGGGGCGCGAACTACTGCTCGCTTTGGAACCGCACAGCGAGCGGGAGCGCCTGGAAGCCGATCTGCTCGAAGCGGGCGAAGCCCTCCGCTACCTGCGCGATGTTGCTGGAGCCCAGGAAACCAAGGGTGGCCAAGCCGTCCGCCTGCGTTTCGATCAGTTGCGCGATGTGGAAGGGCCGGTGCGCATTTTGCAGGTCGAAGGCGCCTCGCTAGAAGGCCGCGAAATTCTGGACCTCTTTCACAATCTAGCCATTGCAGGCGAATATCGCGGCATGCTGCTGGCGGTGTCTGAACGCTTTCCGCGCATCGCACGCCGCGCTTACCAATTGGCGGATTTGCGGCCGGTGGCGCGCCATTATGCCCGGACCTTTCTTCCTGACGGCAGCCTGGCCGACGAAGCAAGCGTGGCGCTGGGCCGCATTCGCCGCGACATTGTCCGTCAGCAAAAGAGCATTCAGCAATCGCTGGAGCAGTTCATGCGCGCCCACCGCGCCGACGGCACGCTGCAGGAAGATTTCGTCACCATCCGCGAAGACCGTTACGTAGTGCCCATCGTAGCCGGCCAAAAAGCGCGCGTCGATGGAGTGATTCACGGTTCCAGCGGCACTGGCCGCACGCTCTTCCTGGAACCGCTGGAAACCATTGGCCTGAACAACCAGCTCGTCCGCCTACGCGAAGACGAATTGCGCGAGATTGAGCGCATTCTGGCCGAAATCACCGCTGCCTTGCGCGAACACGCCCCGGAGATCACCGCCACCGCCGGGGCGCTGGCCGAGTTTGATTGCGTCTTCGCCAAAGCTGCCTTCGCGCAAGCTTACAATGCCGTCATACCGCAATTCAGCCGCGAAACGCGCCGGCTGATTCTGCGCGAGGCCCGCCACCCGCTGCTCGAAACCGTTTTGCGCAAACAGCGCAAAGCGATCGTTCCCATTTCGTTCGAGCTCGACGAAACCCACCGCTGCCTGCTCATCAGCGGCCCGAACACCGGCGGCAAAACCGTCACCATGAAAACCACCGGCTTGCTGGCGCTAATGGCGCACGCCGCTTTGCCCGTACCCTGCACTGAGGCCGAATTCCCACTGGCGGACGACGTGCTTGCCGACATCGGCGACCAGCAATCCATTGCCGAAAGCTTGAGTAGCTTTTCTGGCCACCTCCTGCATGTGAAAGACATGCTGGAACGGGTTACGCCGAACTCGCTCGTACTGCTGGACGAACTCGGCCGCGCCACTGACCCGGAAGAGGGCGGAGCACTCGGCGTGGCCATTCTCGATGAATTTCGCAAGTCGGGGGCGTTCTGCCTGGCCTCCACGCATTTGCTTCCTCTGAAACTCTACGGCACGCACACTCCTGGCGTGTTGAATGGGTCCATGGGTTTTAACGAAACCACGCTGGAGCCCACCTATGAATTGCGCCTGGGGCTGCCCGGTAAATCGGCGGGCCTGGACATTGCCACGCGTTTGGCTCTTCCTGAACCGCTGCTCGCGCATGCACGCCAGGTGCTGCCCCGGCTGCAGGTCGATTTTCAAGACCTATTAAAGGAATTGCAGCGACAGATAGACGACAACGCCCGCACTGCGCAAGAAATGGAAACCGCCAAGCGTCAATTGAGCGAGCGGCAAGCCGCGTTGGAAAAAGAAGCGCTCCAGCGCGAACAACAACGCCAGCGCGAATGGGAACGAAAATCGGAAGCACTCGTAGCCAGCTTCGAAGACCGCGCCCAGGACTTGATGGATCGCCTCAGCGGCGCTTCAGAACAACGCAAAGCTGTAGAACAGGCGCAGCGTCTCGTTTTAAAAGCCAAGCGTGAGTTTCGCGAAGAGGCGAGTGACGTCATGGCTCCCCCGCCCGAGACCGCGCAAGCGGCGCCGCCGCGCCTAATGCTGGAAGAAGGCGCCAAAGTGCGCTTGAAGGACGTGCGCGAAATTGCTACCGTGCGTCGGCTCCTCAAAAGCGGGCAAGTAGATGTCGAGGTCGGCTTCCTGAAAATGCAAGTGCCGATGGAAGACGTGCTGGAAGTGTTGCCGGCGCACGCCGCGCAAACCAAGCTGCCTAAAAACGTCCGCCTGGATAGCGGCCCCCGTTGGGACGTTTCTTTCCGCGAATTGAACATCATCGGCCAGCGCGCCGAAGAAGCCATGGAACAGGTGGATAAATTCCTAGATAATGCGGCACTCGCGTCCATCAATCGCGTGCGCATCGTGCACGGCCATGGCATGGGCATTTTAAAACGGGCCGTCAGCGATCTGCTCGCCTCTCATCCGCACGTGAGCCGCTTTCATCCTGCCGCGCAATCCGAGGGAGGCGCCGGAGCCACTATTGTCGAACTGCGGGAATAATTGTTAGACTCTATGCATGTACCGCTTCTCGATAGGAATGGCAGCGTTGGCCGCAATACTCATGGCTGCCGGCGAAACTCCGCGCTCTCACGCCGATTCGGTCCGGGAGTGGCAAAAGCATCGTGAAGTCGGACTGCGCTCCGAAACCGGCTGGCTGAGCCTGGTCGGCCTGTACTGGTTGAAAGAAGGCGACAACACCATTGGATCTGCCAGTTCCAACGATTTTGTTTTGTCGGAAAAATCCGCGCCAGCGGCTGCGGGAAAATTTCGTCTGAGTGGCGGTAAGGTCACGTTCACGGATGCCACCAGCATCACCAAGACGCTTCCCAGCGATGAGAAAGCTCCGGCCGGAGCAAAGATCGGGACCGTCGCCCTGTTCGTCATTAAGCGCGGTGATCGGTACGCCATCCGCGCGAAAGACAGCGCCAGTCCGGTCCTGGTGAATTTCAAAGGGATGAAATACTTCCCCATCAATGAAGCGCTGAACTTCGAGGCTAAGTTTATCCCGGACGAAAAAAAGATCCCAATTCTCAACATCCTGGGGCAAACCGACCAGGAAGAGAGCCCGGGCCTTGTCGAGTTCACCATAAAGGGCAAGCCATATCATCTGCGCGCTCTTTATGAAGACACGGCCACGGGCAAGACACTCTATTTTCTTTTCAAAGATGCCACCAATAAAACCCAGACCTATCAAGCCGGCCGGATGCTGAACGTTCCTCTGCCTGACGAAAAGGGAGTAGTCCATCTCGATTTCAACCGCTCCTACAATCCGCCCTGCACGTTTACTCCTTACGCCACGTGCCCGTTGCCGCCGAAAGAAAATAGCCTTCCCTTTGCGATCGAAGCCGGAGAAATGCGTTACGGCAAGGGCCACGCCGAGTACGATACCCCTTAGGTGAACATTACGGCTGAAGCCGCTGATGCCGGAAAGCGCCTCGACGCTTTTC
>DASXGT010000048.1:0-16209 GCA_036488895.1 Bryobacteraceae bacterium
CCGAAAGCGCCGTATGAGATACCAAATGAATTTAAACCGAAGAAGTCTGCTCAAAGCCGCGCTTGGAACGCCGGCGGCCATGTGGCTGCTGAATTATCGCGCCGCCGCGGCCCCACATGCCGGTCAGGTGAAAATTACAAAGATCAAGACCATGGGCCTCGACAACCTTGGCGACGGCTGCCTGATTCGCATCGAAACCGACGCCGGGGTTATCGGTTATGGTGAAGCCGGTTTACCTTCGGACGCCGCCCGGACGCACATCGAAATGATGGCGTCTCAATTGATTGGCCAGGATCCACTTGCCATCGAGCGGCATTTTTACATGATGGCCGACACGCAGTATTCATTCATGGCGAATATCCCAACCGTCAGTGGTATCGACATTGCACTTTGGGATCTCGCTGGAAAGATCACCGGCTATCCAATCTATCGCCTGCTCGGCGGACCGATCCGGAAAAGCATTCCGGTCTACTCGCATGGAGGCCCGGCCGACATGCTCGACAAAGCGCAGTGCAAGGCCTAGGCGGACCAGGTGAAATCGGCGCCGGAAGGATTTACGGCTTTCAAATTCGGCTATGGCCCGGCCCCTGGCGCCGGCCGGCGCGATCGTGGAACTGGCGGTGGTAGGGCTGGCGGCGGTGCGGGTGTCAACGGCCCATTCAACCCTACTCTGGACGGCGCGGATTTTCGGAGGGCGGCAAAAGGTTACGCGAACCTTCGTGAAGCACTGGGAGACGATATCGACATCGCCATGCATTGCACCGGCCAGTTCGACACGCGCAGCGCGATCGGCTTGTGCAAAGCGATCGAGCCGGCCGATCCCTTGTGGATCGAAGATCCACTGACGGTTCGCTATTCAGAAGCATGGCTGGAACTAAAGCGCTCGACGCGCGTGCCTTTGCTTGCGGGCGAGAAGGTCGAACTGGTCGCAGGCTTCCGGCCATACCTCAACAATCAGGTTCTAGACATGATTCATCCGGATGTCGCTTACTCCGGCGGAATCACCGGATGCCGTAAAATCGCCGACTACGCGGCACTCACACGCACGCCAATGGGCATGCACAGCGGGCCCTGTTCGCTAATTCGCTTCTATGCCTCCATGCACCTGGGCGCCGCAACACAAAACTTCTTCAAGGTGGAGAACGCCTTGGGCGCCTTCAGAGGCAACAAAGAAAAGATGGCGCAGGGTCCGGAACCAGCGGTGCGCAAGAGCGTTTTCCCGGTTCCCGAAGGACCTGGTCTTGGTCTGGATCTGAATGAGGACTGGCTCCGCGCCCATGTTGCAAGCGGAGAGACGTGGTGGGGATAACCGAACCCCGAAGGCAGTTCACGTTCGATCAGTCATCCTAAAATCAGAAGCATTTCCTGCTCATTTATTTATGCTGATGAGAAATCTTGCCTTTGTTCCGGCGGCTCTGTTCACGATTCTAACTACCGCAACACCGGCTCGCTGCCAAACGCCCGCAGCGCCAGGGCAGCTTACATTTGAGAGGAACTGCGGAACGTGCCATGGTGGCGACGGTCTCGGCGGTGAGATGGGTCCGAACATTGCTTTTCGTCTCACGCGGTTCACGGACGAGCAGCTTTCGGAATTGTTGCTGAATGGAAAACCGAACCTTGGCATGCCGGGGTTTCCCAGTCTGCGCGGCGAGGAGAAGACCGCCCTCATGGCCTTTCTGCGAACCATTCACCCGCTCCGCCGCCCGGCGCCGGTTCCACGAACCGTTGAACTTGTGGACGATACAAAACTCTCAGGTCTGGTCATGAATGAAACCGCCGCGGATCTCCAAATGCGAAGTGCCGATCGGCATATCCATCTGCTGCGGCCCGAAGGGAAGCGGTTCCGTGAGGTGACCTCTCAGGTGGACTGGACCACCTACAACGGGGACCTTCATGGTAACCGCTACAGTCAGCTTGAACAGATCGGCAAAAAAAATATTGCGCGGATGGCGCCGAAGTGGGTTTTTCCGATGGAAGGCGCGGCGCGCGCCGAAACTACGCCTGTCGTGGTCCAGGGCATTATGTATGTGACCAGTGCGAACGAATGCTGGGCTCTGGATGCGGGGGCCGGCCGGGAAATTTGGCATTTCCAACGGCCCCGCACGAAAGGGCTTGTCGGTAATGCGGCGCAGGGATTCAATCGCGGGGTCGCATGGCTTGGCGACCGCGTGTTCATGGTAACGGACAACGCCCATCTGCTGGCACTCAACCGCTATACGGGCGACCTCGTGTGGGAAACGGAGATGGCGGATTGGCATCAAAACTACAACGCATCGTCAGCCCCGCTCATAGCCGATAACCTTGTCATCTCAGGGACCGCGGGTGGTGAACAGGGCGCACGCGGATTTATCGCTGCTTGGGATCCCGAAACCGGCAAGGAGGTCTGGCGGTTCTGGACGGTGCCGAAGCCGGGCGAGCCGGGCTCCGAAACCTGGAAGGGCAAAGCAATTGAACATCCAAGCGGCGTGGCGTGGCTGACCGGATCATTCGATGCCGGTCTGGATACACTCTACTGGGCAGCCGGCAATCCGGGGCCGGATTACAACGGCGAGGAGCGCGATGGAGATAATCTCTATACTTCATCCATTCTGGCGCTGGACGCCAAGACGGGCAAACTGAAATGGTATTACCAGACGACACCACACGATACGCATGACTGGGACGCGAATGAGCCGCTAGTCCTGATTGATCGCGAATGGGATGGCAGTCCCAGGAAGCTGCTGATTCAGGCGAATCGGAATGGTTTCTTCTATGTTCTTGACCGGACCGACGGCAAGCTGCTGCTTGCCAAACCTTTTATAAAAAATATCAACTGGGCGAAGGAAATCGGAGCAGACGGTAAACCGGTGCATCTCCCCGTTACACCGGGTCCGACGCCAAACAGCGCTCGCGTCTGCCCATCGCAGGATGGCGCAACAAACTGGTTTTCTACGTCGTTTGATCCGCAGTCGGGTTACTACCTCGTCCAGGCGTTCGAAAAGTGCAGCATCTTCGCGACGCGAAAGGCGGAGGAATGGGAGGCTGGCCGGGGGTATGCGGGTGGGTCGCAGCGGCTCGTCCCGGGTGAAATTCCCCACGAGATCCTGAGGGCGATTGACATCCGCACCGGAAAGATTGCGTGGGAATTGCCGGAAACGGGACCGGCCGGCTCCTGGGGCGGTACGCTCGGCTTCGCAACCGGCATCACATTTGTTTGCAGTGATGGAGGAATGTTCAGTGCCGTGGATACCATGACTGGCAAAGTGTTATGGCAATTCCAGACAAACGCCGAGTTCAAGGCCTCGCCGATGACTTACCTTTTCGACCGAAAGCAATACGTAGCCATCGCTGCGGGCCAGAATGTTTTCGCGTTCGGGCTGATTGAATGATGCGGTAAACGCCATAGTTGAGCACATTAAGTCCTCAGCCGTTGTGATTCCGGGCGCCATGGAGCCACCACCGATCCCTTCGAGCGTTCCGCAGTGAACCGGGCGAAGCCGATGTTATTCTGTGCTTGGCATTCGCAAGCGCCCGCAGGGCATTCCAAAATTCCATGGTAAAGGGAACTCTATGGTCATCCGTCGCTCGCATCGCGATCAGCATCTTTCTGTTTTTTCACATTGTCGCCATAGCGTTGTGGTGTACGCCCTTAGATACTCCATTAATCGCTGAAGGTAAAAGCTTCATCCGGCCCTATATGGTCTGGTCCGGGTTGTTTCAGTCCTGGGATACGTTCGCTCCCTCTCCCAAAGCAGTCAACGCTTACGTCGTGGCTAGCGTCATCACGAAAGACGGAGTTGTTCACCCTTGGAACTTCCCCAGGATGGAGCAGCTCAGCTTTACCGAACGTTACTACAAAGAGCGTTATCGAAAGTTCGCGGAAAATCTGCAAGACGACAGGAACTCGGCGCTTTGGCCCGATGTGGCTCGCCATTTGGCGCGCCTCCACAACGATCCCGCCAATCCGCCGGAGATTGTGATGCTGATTCGATATTGGTCTGACATCACGCCTCCGCTGAACGGAGCGCATCACAGCGAACGGCCGAGCGCGCGCATTTTCTTCGAATACAGGGTTACGCCTGAGGATTTGAAATGAGTCTGCGCGCGCTGCTGCAGGCATGGAACGAATTCTTTTTTACGCCTCAGTCGCCTACTCCCATCTCATTATTTCGCGTACTTTACGGACTGGTGGTTACGGCTACTCTCCTGCTTCTGCGCCCTGACTGGTTGAATTGGTACGGCGTCCATGCCTGGGTGACTTTGCCGACAATGGCCAAAGTCGAACCCGGCCCGCGCCTTAATCTATTTACGTTGATCCCGCAGGATGACTCTTGGATCAATGCATTGTTCTGGCTGTTCCTCGGATTCGCCGTACTGCTCACAATCGGATTGTTGACTCGCGTGAGTAGCGTAGCGGTGTTCTTGGCCCTCGCGTCCATTCAACAGAGGAACCTGTTTATGACGCACGCAGGCGATACTTTTCTACGCGTGGCAGGTTTTTTTCTGATCTTTGCTCCGGCGGGAGCGGCATTTTCGGTAGACCGGCTCATCCGTATCCGCGCTGGCAAGATAGACCCGGCAACCCAGCCAAGAAGCCCCTGGGCTCAGCGCATGATTCAATTTGAGCTGGCGCTTCTTTACTTCGTCTCCTTTTG
Source organism: Bryobacteraceae bacterium (assembly GCA_036488895.1). Classification (GTDB taxonomy): domain Bacteria; phylum Acidobacteriota; class Terriglobia; order Bryobacterales; family Bryobacteraceae; genus Bog-105. The sequence goes on from DASXGT010000048.1 coordinate 4,635, forward strand.
GTGGAAATCAATGGGAATCACTTGGGTGAACGGCACCGCGCTTTATTATGTGAGTCACCTCGAGGAAATACAACGCTTTCCACTGCCCGGTTGGGTACAAGTTCCCATCGTGCTAAAACTGGGCACCTGGCTAACCCTAGGCCTGGAATTTTCTCTCGGCGTACTCATTTGGTTCAAAGAATTGCGTTACCCATTGCTGCTGCTCGGGCTCCTATTCCACCTGTGCCTTGAGTACTGGTTGAATATCCCAATGTTTCAGTGGGATGTTTTGACCGCCTATGTTCTGTTCGTCGATCCCAAAGATTTGGAAAAGGTACTGGACTGGATCAGGCCGCGGCAGCGTTGATGGTGGAAGGCTCGAAGCGGCGGCTCCGTATCTTGTGCCAGCTCCGTTTAATCAGGCGGTTAGCCGGTTCTTCGATGAAGCGATGCACCAAAATTGAAAGGGCGATCAAGATACCTACGTACAAACCAAATTTCGCAAAACCGTTCGGCGGAGTCCCGTAGAAACGCAGAGATAACCAATTCATCCACTCGAAAACCGGCCAATGAAGAATATACATGGTGTAACTTGCGTTGCCTAACAGATGCAAAACACGCGAAGACAAAAAAAACACCAACTGGCCGCCGCCCAACGCGAACCCCAACATGACCATTCCATGCAGCGGCAGAAGTAAGCCGTTGTGGAATAGGGGGAACGCTATCGAGCCTGCATTCGAGATCAATATCATTTCCAGGCACAGGCCGGGAATATAAAGGAGGTGACCTCTTCCTTTAAGGGCTGAATTTCCACTCTGGATCAGTTGGTAAAAACGGACAAGAAGGATTCCAAAGCAAAATTCCGGAAAGTGGAACAGCGGATTGAACTTGAAAAGGCTCGTCCAGAAAGGATCTCCGTGCAAATTATCGGCAGTGGCCGGCACGTCTGAAAATCCAGGGATTCGCATTACGATCGCAACTACAGGGGAGGCCAATGCGAGCATCCAAAAGCAGAGTAGGAGAGGCAAAATCCTATTGGGCTTACGGGACGCGCGCCAGAGCGCAACGCCCGCCAGCGGAAAACAGAGGTAGAAGAATGCTTCCGCCGACCGCGACCACCCAGGCATGTTCCAACTCAACGCATGCGTTGGAATCCATGCTTGCAGAAGTGTCCAATTCAGGCCCGCTTCCGCAGTCTGTTTAAACCATCCCTTCTCCGGAAGGCCCGCTACGTTAAACAACACTATGGGCGCCATCAAGATCAGTCCAACAGCGTAGGCGGGATAGATGCGAGCAAATCGAGCCACCGCGAAATCAATCATTCTGCGAAATGGCCATGCCGCCTGAAGCGAATAGTTATAAGCCAGCACAAAACCAGAAAGCGCGAAAAAGACGCCCACGGCGAGATACCCCGTTCGAATCAGACAAACCAGTGCGGGCAAATGAAAGGGAATCCGCTCCCCCATAATCGTTCCATCCGCGGCGCTTTGGTGAAATACTACGACCCACAATGCGAGAAAGAATCGTAGGCCCGTTAAGGCCGGAATTTGAGGCTTGGCCGCACCCGCAAGGGGTGGATGAGTTTGCATGACGTATTTGCTTCCGAAGCACCTAAAGTTCGCGGTGCCTTTCCTTAAATGAACGGTGAATAGGAACTGAGCCCAGTCCTCCGCTGTAGCGCCTGCAGGCAAGCGGCGCTAAAGCGCGCAACGTCTAAAAAACTAGCTTTTGGGTTGGGGTTCGTACCTAATTGAGGAGCACGAACTTGTGATCCGCAATTAGACACGATCAAAGGTTGCTGAAGTAGCTAGCGCTAATCACTTAGCTTCCACAAACTTTGGGCACGAGTCTCGCGGCTTGCAAAAAGCAGAGGATTCGGGTGGCTGCTCAACGTAATAGAGGTGAGTAGCCCAAAGGCCGTATGGGTCAGCATGATCTCAAAATATAGTAGCAGCATACTATTTCACGCCGCGAGCTATGAGTTTTTTGTTTACGTAAAAACGCTGGTATGGTCTGGGCCCTCGTCGCGACAAGCCGGGCTACATACGGATGCACAGCGCGCTGGATCCAGCGGAAATTGGAGGTTGGCTGATGGCGCGTTTTGGGACGCAGCGGACGCCGGATCCAGAGTACGTGTTACTGATATCTGGACACGCCACCGAGTACCGGTACATTCACATGTTAGTCAGATAACATCCACATTTTCCCCCAGAAGAATGCAAAGGTATTTAGCACCTCACCCTAGCCCTTACCATCTATGCCTCACCTGCGGTAGATCTCTCGTATATATTCCCCAATCGAGTTGCAACTAAGGTAGTCCTGTTGGAGTACGTCGACGCATCGCATCGCGTTGACGCGGTAGACGGGCGTTGTTACAGTCAGCTTGAGACCAATACTAAACCGAAACGATTGCCAGCTAAATATTAACGGGAAGCGACGGATTTAGTTAGCCGTGCTTCCTTCCTGTGATACTCAGCCTTAATTCATTGCGAGCTTCTCTCGCGGCAATCGTAAGAAAGCAGAGGTGAAAAAAATGGGCGAAGCCTGTCTTAACAGCAGAACTTACAGCAACACTGCATTTCTATCAAATCCACACTCGGCTTACATGCCGAGCCGGCAATTCGCCTGGTATGTCTTAAAGATACGGACCGGCGGCGAATCGGCGGCCGTTACAGCGCTAACGCACAGAGGCTATACCCTCTATTGCCCGATGCAGAAAGAGCGCCGGCACTATAGCGATCGCATGAAGGTTGTGGACGCAGCTGCCTTTCCTGGATATGTATTTTGCCAATTCGACAGTCAAAAGAAGCTGCCTATTATTAGTTGCCCCGGTGTCGAATACATCGTCGGGTTCGCGGACGGACCCACACCTGTACCGGAAGAAGAACTGATGAACGTCCGGCGAATGATTGACGCCGGCGCTTCTGCCACGCGGGGTATGGAGCAAGGCCAGCGAGTACGTGTAACACACGGGCCTTTAGAGGGAGTGGAAGGCATTCTGGTTCGAGATGCAACAAGTAACCGGCTAGTGGTCTCTATTGAGCTACTCAATCAGTCCGCATCCTTGCATATCAATGAAGATGAAGTCTGCCCGCTGGGACAGGATCCATATAAATTGCGTCTCAAAATCTCATCTTTGCGCGTAACAAAATTTTAAGCGGAGTGGAGTAGCAATGACCGAAGAACCTATCAAGTGCAGGATCATCAGCTTTCGCGTGTCCGACCAAGATTATGAGGCAGTCGAAGAAGCAAGCCGGAAGCAGGGATTTACAAGTGTTTCTCTTTTCGCCCGTTCGGCAACTTTAGCATTTAATTCCTCGGAATTCGTACATTCCCCATTGGATGTGGAAATCAATAGATTGTGGCGACGCATTGAGGTACTGACTACGACGCTCGAACAGATTGCCAACCACCAGAGCGCCGCGCTTGAAGCTTTGTAAGACGGGTTGACTTTTGGTCAAGCCCAAACTAGCTTCACTAACGAAGCTGGCTGAAAATTTTTCCATTTGGAGTTGTGATGAGAATACTTACTTTTTTACTTTTACCGCTAGCTCTTAGTTGTAGCGGATTATGGGCACAGCAGTTACCAGCTTCAAACCGAAGCTACATACTCGGCCCCGATGATGGGATTACGGTCAACGTGGTTGACCTCCCTGAGCTTGAGGCTAAGACCCTGGGCGTGATCCGCATCGATCACCAAGGCAACATCCGTCTCCCGCTTGCGGGCCGGATCGAGGCGGCCGGACGGTCAGTGGAGGGCCTGGAAACAGAAATCGTAAAGCGGCTTTCCGGAATCATGAACGCTCCCGAGGTCTCAGTCTCGGTGGCGGAATATCGGAGCCATCCGGTTTCTGTCCTGGGAGCGGTGCGGAATCCCGGCGTTTACCAGGTCACCGGCCCAAAGACGCTTTTTGAGGTTCTTTCTCTAGCCGGGGGGCTCAACCCCGATGCCAGCAATCGGATAAAGATCATGCGAGCCACGTCCGCGGGTCCGCTGCCTTTAGCTAATGCCTCTTCAGATAAAACCGGCGAGTTTTACACCGCCGAACTCAACGTTAAAAGCGTCATGGAAGCGAAAAACCCGGAAGAAAACATCAATGTTCTTTCGAACGACGTGATCACGGTCCCGAAAGCCGATATGGTCTATGTGGTCGGCGCTGTTCACAAGTCCGGAGGATTTCCGCTCTCAGAGAAGGAAGAGATCTCTGTTCTCCAGGCGGTATCGCTGGCGGAAGGCCTCGACAGCGTGGCGAAGACCAGCGGCGCGCGCATCCTGCGGCAGTTGAGCCCGGGCGCGCAGCGCACCGAAGTCGCCGTCAACGTACAGAAGATCCTGGATGGACGCGCGCAAGACGTTCCGCTGCAGGCGAACGACATTCTCTTTATACCCAATAGTTTGGCGAAGAGTGCCTCCATGCGTATTCTCAACGCGGCGCTTCAGGCTGGAACGGGAGTGGCCATTTACGGCCACTAAATAGGTCACATGTAATGGAAAACCAATCACTCATACAGACACGACACTCAACAGCCCTGCCTGCCACCATGCCGGCCGCCGTCCCGGGGCTAGGGTATTCAACCGAGCCGCAAACAGGAAGCTTACTCGATTACTGGCACGCGATCAGCAAGCGCAAATTCACGCTCGCGGCGCTTGGCTTAACGAGTTTAGGAATCGGCATCGGAATTACGCTATTGCAAGCTCCGATATATCGCGCGACCACCTCCATCGAGATACAAGACGCTAAGCAAGATAATATGGCGGCGAAGATCCTGAATCCGCAGCCCGATTCGACCACGGACGACTCACTGACGGACATCCAGACGCAAATTAAGATTCTTCAGAGCTATAGCTTGATTGACCGGGCGCTGGACAAGGCACAGATCGTTTCTCTGGCGGATCTCAAGCGGCACCCAGCTGAAACGCCGCTTTGGCAGAAACTTTTTCCGGCTGCTACGGAAGCGGAAACCCACGACAGCCTGGTGGAGAAGGTTGCAAAGGACCTCAAAGTGAGCTCCGTCAGCCAGACGCGTATTGTGGAAATTTCCTACCAAGCGACGGATCCTGCCTTGGCGGCGCGGTTCGCGAATGCGATCACGTCGGAATTCATCGAGCAGAATCTGCAGGCACGCGGGCAGATGAACCGGAAAACGTCAGATTGGCTGGTAAGCCAGTTGGACGAGATGCGGGACAAGCTGCGGCATTCCGAAGATGCTCTACAAGCGTACGCCCGCGAGAAGGGGCTGATTTACACCGGCGATCAACAGAATATTTCCGAAGGAAAACTCCGTGAGCTCCAAACCGAGCTTTCCAGAGCGCAAGCTGATCGCGTGGATAAGCAATCCCGGTCGGAAACCGCCCGACACGCCAGTCCGGAAAGTGTTCCGGAGGTTCTGAATGACGCCAACCTGCGGGCGATGGAAAACAATCTTACCGGCTTGCAGGAGCAGGAAGCCCAGATGAGAGTGACGTTCAAGCCGGATTACGCCAATGCTAAACGGCTTCACGCTGAAATCGAGGCGCTCCAGTCAGCAATCGAAAGCAAACGTACGATGATCATCAGCCGTCTTGAAAACGAGTTGGATGAATCCAAGCGGCGTGAACAATTGCTGAGCGCGGCCTACGCCTTGCAGACACGGCTGGTGACGGACGATTCACAGAAAAGCATTCAATACGACATGCTGAAACACGAAGTGGATACGAACCGCCAGATTTATCAGGTGATGCTGCAGCGCGTGAAGGAATCCGGCATCGCTTCCGCTTTGAGCGCAACCAACATACGGGTGGTTGATCCAGCCAAGGCGCCGGCGCACCCTTATAAGCCGAACCTGCCGATGAATGCCGCCGCCAGTTTACTGTGCGGCCTAATGTTAGGCGTAGCCGTGATCGTCATCCGGAGTAAGGCCGATGGCACCCTGCAAGAACCCGGCGATGCGGGCATGCTGCTGGGCATACCTGAATTAGGCGTGATCCCCGCGGCCGAAGGTGGATTGTCACAAACAGCGCGCATGCAAACCCTGTTCTCTTCAACCAAAGAAGCGGAGAACCGGAGCCTACCGGCGATTTCGTCCTCGTACGGTTCCCTGAAGATGGCCGATAGCTTCCGAGGGGTGCTTGCTTCCATTCTTTTTGCGGGCGCAAGAGAACGCCAACGCGTACTGGTGATAACAAGTGCCAGCCCCGGCGAAGGCAAGACCACCATGACCTCCAATCTCGCGGCGACGCTGGCCAAGATGGGCCGGAAAGTTCTGCTGATCGATGGTGATATCCGAAGTCCGCGGCTTCACGGCATTTTCGGATTAGAGAACTCGACCGGCCTGACGACAACACTGAAGCAAATCGCGCTTCAGGACGCCAATACCGAGACGTTTATCCGGGAAACGAGCGTTCCGAATCTGCAGGTCCTCACAAGCGGACCGGCGGTTCAAGCCGGAGCGGACCTGCTTTTCTCCGCTTCCATGCCAACGCTTATCGCCCGGTACAGGGACGCATACGACATGGTCTTGATCGACACGCCGCCGATGCTGATCATGCCGGATGCGCGTGTGCTGGCCCGCGCGGCGGACGCGGTCGTTCTGGTCGCCAGAGCGGGCCAGACCACGCGCAGTGCCATACAAGCGGCTTATCACCGCTTTGTCGAAGACCGCACGCCGGTATTGGGAGTTGTACTCAACAATTGGGATTCGAAGCTTTCCGCGCACAAATACTACGCCGCCTATAAAGAACCGGCGCCTGAGCAGGCGGTAGTGAAGGTGACTCCCGCCGGTGCTTGAGGTATGGCATTGAATAGTCATTCCAACGTGGATGGATCTAGTCTGGCTACCGTGACTTCCATCGGCGGCGAGGCGGAGCCGGCGGACTTCCCGGCGAAAGTCTTCTCAAGCCACGATGGCCTTGAAGGCGAACAGCCTTCAAGGCCGGACCGTGTGTTGTTAACCAACATCGCCTGGATGTTGGTTGGAAATGTGTTGTACGGTTTTAGCCAGTGGGGTCAACTGGTGGCTCTAGCCAAGGTTGGAACCATTGAAATGGTAGGCAACTTCGCCCTAGCGCTTGCCGTTTGCCTGCCTGTTCTGATGTTCAGCTCGCTCAGTCTCCGCTCTTTACAGGTGACGGACTATAAGCGTACGCACCGTTTCCTGGAGTATATGGGGCTGAGGCTGTTGATGTTGTGCATTTCGCTGCCATTCATCGCGGCATTCGGCATGGCCGCCGGATATTCTTCCGCCGTTGTTCTCTCCACGGTATTGATTAGCGCCGCTAAGGCGGTCGAGTATGTCAGCGACATTCTTTACGGCTCGCTGCAGCAGCAGGAGAACATGTCCGGTATTGCGATTTCCATGAGTTTGCGGGCGATCCTGTCGGTGGGCGCCCTGAGCTTGGGCGTTTATCTGACAAACTCGCTGGCATGGGGCGCCGTTTGCCTGCTGGCCTCTTCGTCGTTTGTACTGCTGGCCTACGATATCCCGAAAAGCCTGGCAGTGAGCAAGCTTCCTTTCAAGCTGTTGCTGAGCGAATGCAGCTTTTATTTCACGACAGTAATGGCGAAGGGCGGGCTCAAGAGATTGTGGAAGCTTGGAATGGCGGGCTTACCCCTGGGCTTCGTCCTAATGATGGTCTCGCTCAACCTGAATATTCCTAGATACTTTATTCAACAGCGCCTGGGAACGCCGGAATTGGCGATCTTCTCCGCCATTGCCACTTTGCTATCGGCCGGGAGCGTTGTGACCAACGCGATGGGACAAGCAGCGGCCCCACGCTTGGCAAAGTGCTTCGCCAACCGCGACCATCGCGGGTTCAATGTGTTACTGGCTGCCTTAGTTGTCGCCAGTCTCGGTCTCGGGTCCCTGGGTTTCCTCGGCGCGGTTTTGTTCGGCAAGCAGGCGATGGCCTTTATTTACCGGCCGGAATACAGTACGCACCAAGACGTTTTGTTATGGCTGATGGGCGCTTCCGGCTTCTTCTATTTAGGCTCGACACTTGGTTACGCGGTGACAGCCGTCCGTTGCTTTAAACCACAACTGCCTTTGTTTGCCGGCGCCGCCGTCATCACGGCCATCGGGTGCATTGCCCTGGTGCCGTTACAGGGGCTGCGGGGAGCGGCAATGGCAATTTTGATTTCCGCGGTAATTCAGTGTGCCGGCAGCGCGCGCCTGCTGTGGAACGCCCGCAAAACAGCGCGCAATGAGACTGCCGCCATTCCCAACTTTCAAGTTACGGCGTAGCCAGATGAGCGAGAACGCAATTCAAACAACGGATTTTATGGCGCCAAGCTTGGGTGAGGCCCGCGACCGAAATATCTGGCGACAGCGAAGCGCGCCGGGAGAAGCGCTTTGGTCGTGGATTGCCTGGGCCTTCGCTGCGTACTGGATTCTATTTGTAACGGGAGCCTTCCTGAGCCACAAGGCGCTGAATGCCGCCGGGGGCGTTGTTGTCCTCGGCGTTCTGGCCTGGGCGCTCCTCGAACGTTTGTGGGTCCGGCTGGACGCAGTCGTCGTGGCCAGTCTGACTGCGGCCGTGTGCCTCCCGGTGCTGCAAGTGATGTTCTCGAGTCCTCCAGCGCCGGAGGCTCTTTTTAAACATGTCTCGCTGTGCCTAGTTATGGCGGTGGGCCGCCTCTTGCAAGTCCCCGTCGCATTCAAATCGAAAATGCGTTGGTTTCTGGCCGCACAAGTCTTGGCGATTCTTCTTATATCCATGACAATCTATAAGGGGACTTCCTGGGACGGAAGCACCAGACACTCGGGACTTTTCGTCAATCCAAACAATCTGTCTTTGATCCCGTTTCTGCTCTTATTTTTCATCGACTCACTCAAAGATAAACGCTTCATTCGTGTTGCCGCTCACGGTGTTGTTGTGGCTGTGCTTGCTTACTCTGGCACCAGTGGCGCTGTTCTCGCTTACGGGATCGGCCTGATGGTACATTTCCTTGGCACGGTTTCAAAAAAGTCGCGATCGTTTGTTTACGGATTAGCCGCCGTTGCCGCCGTGGCAGGCGTGGCTCTGCTAGCGGTGGGCGCTGAACGGCTTCTGCCCGAGACGCGGTTGACCAATCAAATATCAGTGATGCGTCTTCAACTCCAGACCGTTGTGGAAGGCGGCAATGTTGCCTATTATGAACAAGAACGTGTTTTGGGGCCGGGAAGCGCGTCAGGTATTTGGAGACTAGCCCACTGGCGGCGGACGATCGCCACCTATCTTGACGGCACTCCCGCGCAACAGGTCTTCGGATTCGGGCTTGGATCCTCACCTCAGATTCTGGGCAAACTGCCGCACAACGAATACCTGCGAATGTTATTCGAGCAAGGGATCATCGGCTTCTGTCTTTTCGTCTTTGCCTGGTACCGCATTATCAGAACCGCGCCGCCCCAGGTTCAGTACATCGGCCTGATTGTGGCCATCTATTCATTTAGTGAGAATAACCTCGACAATTTCCCTTTCATGGCCCTATTCACGCTGTGCCTTTCCGCTCGCGGTGTAGGCGATTTGGTTCAGACAAAGAGTAAGCAGCCCGTTATCGCTAGGTGGGAACACCGGGGTTCAGCGGGCATAACCCCGATCGAGGGACTCCTCCGGTAAGCAGTATTCAATAAAAACAAGCCGTGCGAGGCAAATATGAAAGTTGTGGTAGCGAACAATTATTACTATCTTCGGGGCGGCTGTGAGCGTGTCATGTTTAATGACATACAGGCCATGTCCGCGCAGGGCATTGATATCGTGCCGTTTTCCGCAGCTGATCCGGAAAACGTCCCGACGCCCTATTCGAGTTACTTTGTGCCGGGCGCCGACATCCGCGCTACCAGTCAACTACGACGCATCGAGGCGGCCGCCGACGCGATCCACTGCGGCCGCACGGCGGCCGCGTTTGACAAGCTACTCACCGAGACCAAGCCGGACGTGATCCATTGCCACAATATTTATGGGAGGCTGTCGACTTCAATACTCGCGGTAGCCAAAAGGCGTAATATTCCCACCGTACTGACTGTGCACGATTACAAGGTTGTTTGTCCTGCTTACGTAGCACTAAAGAAAGGCAAGCCCTGTTCCGACTGCATTGATGGCCATTACTATCGCTGCGCCGTCAACCGGTGCCACAAAGGACAACTGGGCGCCTCCGTGATCTATTCAATTGAGGCCTATTGGGCACGGCTGACCGGCAACTATGGCGCGGTCTCGGCATTTCTTTGTCCAAGCCATTTCATCGCCGGGCTCCTTAGACAATCCGGCATCGAAGAGAAGCGGGTGGTCTATCACGCGAATTCCGTGGAGCCGGACGATTATGCTCCATCTTACGAGGGCCAATATGTGTTGTCCGTAGGCCGGCTTTCTCACGAGAAAGGCCTTCCGACTTTTCTCGAGGCGATGCTGGGAACCAATATTCCGGTCAGAATCGCCGGGACGGGCCCCATGGAGGCCAGTTTGAGGGAGATGGCGGAAAAAGACGGCGGATCGATCGTGTTGGAGGGTCATTGCGGAGGAGCGCAACTGGCTGAGCTCTACCGCAATGCGGCGTTTGTGGTCGTACCGTCGGAATGGTATGAAAATGCGCCTATGTCAATTCTTGAGTCGTTCGCTTACGGAAAACCTGTAATCGGAACGCGCATCGGCGGCATCCCAGAGTTAATTAAAGATGGCGAACATGGCCGTCTGGTCGAACCCGGGGCCAAAGATCAACTCAGAACGGCGATCTGCCAACTCTGGAACGACCGGAGTGCACAAAGCGCCATGGGACGCCAGGCCCGCCAACTGGTGGAAACCAAGTTCGCCCAGCGGTCTCGAACCGCCTCGCTACTGAATATCTATGAGTCTATCCGCGCTTCCGGAAGCGGAGCGCGCTATTCCGCCGACGTGCCGGCTCACTCAAAAGCCTGATGAAACCAGCGGCGGTGTTGGAAATCCTATCAGAGCGCCTTATCGGATTTGCGACACTGCCCTCTCGGCCCGGTCTCTTCCGGCCTGCTCAGCGGTATCGTGCTTTGCGCATTGGCCACGAAGTAAAGGCATTCAGTACCCGCAAGTTTTGCTAATAGCCGCAATGATTTCGTGATGATAAGTTGGCAACGCAATGCACATACCAGCCAAATTATCAGCGGTAATACTGCTTACATTTTCTGGTATGTCGCTGGCAACCGCCACGGTCGTCACGTCGGCGCAGTGTCTAGCAGATAGAATCTCCAACTCTGGCCCGTTATCGTGCACTGCCAATTCGCCCGAGGGTGGCTTCCGAACGGCCAGTGTCAGTGTGACGGAGTCCTTTTCGGTTAGCTCGTTCAGCGCCTCCGAAACCGTGGGCTCTTACGCGCATCACGCAGCACCGCCGCCGAACGTGGGAATAGCTTACGCCCAAACCTCGGCCGATGTCTCGCTTTCGCTGGACTCCACAGGCCCGGAAAGAGCTGGCTTTCTCCAAATCACATGGAATGTCGGTGAAACGGGAGATCGGCTCCGCTCTAACAATTCGAGCGCTCAGCTTAACCGCTCCATCTTCTAGCGCTAGTTATCTTTGCTGCGCGTCGCTGATGCCGGTAGAGTTAGGGCAGGCACTTCAGTTTGATCTTAATGCCGAAAGTTCGCAACAAGTGGCAGGTTTTGGCAATACCG
>DASXGT010000078.1:0-8482 GCA_036488895.1 Bryobacteraceae bacterium
ATGTTCAACAACGACAAGTCCGCGGTTCCTTCAATCGGTTCTTCCGAAAGCGCGGCGTCGCGTTCTTGCATGCCCGATACCTTCGCCATGCGCTGAATTTCTTCAACTACATTTTCATACGCGGTCCGCTTTTGCAGAAAATACGTTGTCTGAAAGTTCCCAGCCTCATTGCTGCCCGCTTGCACCTTCGCGGACGTAGTTTTTAAAAGCGTGCTCTGCGCCCGCGCCGCCATAATCCGGTTACGCAGTTGCAAGCTCTGTTGCGCTAGTTCCTCGCGTGTTCCGCCCGGTGGAACCAGGTAGAGAAACAGCGCAACGGCATTCAGCACGGCCAATACTCCGCAGGCGAGTTTTAGGCGAAACTGAACGGTCCCGCCAGCCGCTCCAATGGCCTCGCTCCTACTAAAGTTTTTGAGCATAAGCCACCGTCACTCGATATTTATAAAGCGGATCATTCTGTGTCGGCGGGCTTTGATTGAGCATGGACGCCGATCCGAACAGGCTGGACTTCGCCAAATTCTTGAACAAACTGATCACCGCGTCTGGTTGCGTGGCGCCGACAAACATATCGAGTTGCACCCGGTTGATTCCGTCGGAATCGTCCGCGCCCACCTGTGGCAGCCTGATCCCCAACAGCCGCATGTTGGCCGGCATCACCGTCTCCATATCTTTGAACACCCGCGTCCAACTCAGGCCGCGCCGCGCAATTAGCTCATTCAGAAAAACGCTTTTTGTGAAAATATCGGCGTTTTCCGGTTTACTCAGCACTGAAGAGAATTGTCCCTGTTCCCGCTGCACACGCTGCAAGACGCCTTGTTGCACATCGATCTGCCGCCGCAAATCCGCAGCTTGCCCATGCGAGTGCAAAATCAATCCGGTCAGCACAAATAAGGAGCACAGCAGCAAAGAGCCTGCCAGGGCCAGCGTTGCGGTTTGCGCCCGCTCATGCCGGAACGGCTGTAAGGCCGAATTGATAGGCGCGCGTTGTGCCGCTCCTCCTGTAAAATGCTCCAATAAACCAAGCATGCCGGCGTTCCCGGTCGAAGCATTCCCGAACTTTGACACCAGGGGAGAAAAGGGAATTCCAAATTCTCTTTCCATCTGTGCTCCCAACCGGGCGGTCTCTTCCGCAAAGCCGCACAGCAGCGCCCGGCTTACTTTCTGTCCCAATTGGTCTTCCGCAAATGCAATCGTTTGTTGTACTAACGGCGCCACGGTCTTGTCCCAGCCTTGCTGCTTTTCGTGTTCGTCGCTCGTCAAGTCCAGGCACCGCACTAGCCGGACGCGGCCTTGATCCGTTAGCAGGACCGTAAGAATAGGGCCTGCTACCTTCGCCAGCAGCGTGGTGCCTTTCTCGCTGGTAGCGCACAGCGGCAGAGCCGCAAGCGAAGACGGTATCACTACGCCGACCCGGTAGCCGGCGTCCGTAAAGATCGTCTCGTACTCCTCCAATATTGGGCGCGCCACCGTCACCGCCAATATCTCAATGCGCCCTTTTTCTTCCATTTGCACGGAATAAGAAAGCTGGGCTTCATCAATAGGGAAGGGAACGCTTTTGCGCAAGCGGAAGCGCAAAAGGGCCTCCCGTTCCGGCTCGCCCACTGGAAATTCCTCAAAATCCAGAATGGTCATGCGCACCGCGTAATCTGGAATCACCAGTGCGGTGGTCATCCGTTTAGCCCCATCGCCGGCCGCCAGCCGCGCTAACGCTTTACGATAGGGCTCCGCAGTGGGGATGTTGGGAAGACTGGGCGAAGCGGTCAGGCCTCGCTCCTCTAGTGACTCGTTATGTTGGTCGCTCGGATTGCGCGAAGCTGCTTCCGCCAGCGAGTATTCCGCGATCTCAAAGACCCGGTCTGGCGGCGGATCCGATAACCAGCGTTGTAATTTGCCTATCATCGAAATCGAAAACTATCCTTCAATAAACGTTACTTTGTTTGCCTCGCGTAAGGTGGTGGTTCCCTGCCGCACCCGGTCCAGCGCCGAATGCCGCAGAAAAGTCATGCCATCTTCCCGGGCAGCCCGCTTGATCTCCGAAGCCGGCTTACGGTCCAGAATCATTTCACGGATCCTCTCGGTCAAATCCAGCAACTCGTGTATCGCTGTGCGCCCTCGGAACCCCGTACCGCTGCACTCCATGCAGCCTCGTCCTTCATGGAAAGGAAAGCTCCGCCATTCTTCCAGGTCCAGGCCGCTTTCCTTAAGGTAGTCGTCGTCGTATTTTACCCGCTGCCGGCAGTGCGGACAGATGATGCGCACCAGGCGCTGCGCCAGAATGCAATTCAACGAAGAGACAAAATTGTAAGGCTCCACGCCCATGTTCAAGAAACGTCCCAGCACGTCCAGCACGTTATTGGCGTGTACGGTGGTGAACACCAGATGCCCGGTAAGCGCCGCGTTAATAGCAATCTGCGCGGTTTCCTGGTCGCGGATTTCGCCCACCAGAATCTTATCCGGATCGTGCCGCAGAATGGAGCGCAGCCCGCGCGCAAACGTGAGCCCCTTTTTCTCGTTGACCGGAATCTGCGTGATTCCCCTGATCTGGTATTCCACCGGATCTTCAATTGTGATGATCTTGTCTTCGTCGTTCTTAATCTCGCTTAGCGCGGCGTAAAGAGTGGTGGTTTTGCCCGAACCGGTCGGCCCGGTCACCAGCACCATTCCATACGGCTCTTTAATGTAGCGCCGGAACTTCGTGATGTCCTGGTCTCCAAAGCCGACCACATCCAGCGACAGCTTCGAAAACTTTTCGCTCATCGACTCTTTATCGAGCACGCGCAGCACGGCGTCTTCGCCATGGATCGTCGGCATGATCGATACGCGGAAATCAATCAGCCGACCCTTGTAGCGCACGCGGAAACGTCCGTCCTGCGGTACGCGCCGCTCGGCAATATCCAGTTCGCTCATCACTTTAATGCGCGAAATGACCGCCGAATACCATTCCTTCGCGATCGGATTCATCGCATACTGAAGGACGCCGTCAATGCGGTATTTGATGGCTAGCTCCTGGTCGCGCGTTTCAATATGGATATCGCTGGCCCGCCGTTCCAATGCATTGAAAATCGTCGTGTCCACCAGCTTGATGACGGGCGCAATGTTGTCGATCTCCGAAGTGAGCCGGTCGATCGAAAGATTTTCATCCGCGTTCTCGTCGTCCACCACATCCAGCGTGAAGCCTTCGGTGACCTCTTCCAGTACGCGCTGAGATTGTTCCGTCTTCTTGAGTAAGTCCGAAATCTGCGAGTAAGTGGCGACTTGTACTTTCAGCTTCTTCGCCAAAAGCACCGCGAGTTCATCGATGGAGACAATATTCCGCGGATCGGAAAGCGCGATTTCCAGCGTCCCATTCCGCGCCTGGAGGGGCACGAAATGGTAGCGGAACATCAGGTCCACCGGAATGGTGCGGAATAATTCGTGGTCGATGGGTGCTGTCTTTAAATCCACGAAATCGCAGCAATAGCGCTGCGCGATCGCCTGCGCTTGCTCGGCCTCATGGCCCGGGTCTATCAACTTACTAAGGGTCTCGGTTGCCATTTATCTGATCGTATCCGCTAGCGAGAAAATGGGTAAATAGAGCGCGACCAGCACGAAGGCGACAAAAATTCCCATGAAAATCATAATGGCCGGCTCAATCAAAGAAAGCAGCGCGGTCATGCGCGTCGCTACATCTTCCTCATAAAACTCCGCCACGCTGCTCAACATTTGCGGTAGCGCGCCGGTCGATTCGCCCACTTCCATCATATCGATGGCGAGTGCTGGAATGATCCCCGTCGAACTGAGCGATGCCGAGAGCGTTTTGCCTTCCCGCACTTGCACCGAAGTTTTATCCAGCGCCTTCTTCAGCAATACCGTTCCCAGCGAGCGTCCCGTGGTTTCGAGCGCATGCACCAGCGGAATGCCTCCCACCAGCAGCGTACCCAGCACGCGCGCCAGTTGCGCTACTTGATACTTAGTCCAGATTTCACCTACTAGAGGTGTATGCATTTTCCAGCGGTCCAGTGTTTCTTGCGAACTTTCGCGTTTTGACCAGAAATAGGCCGCGACGCCTGCCACAAGCAGAGCCCCGAATCCCACAAGAACATAACTGCGAGCGGTCGTGCCCACGGCAATCAGCAACTGAGTCGCAGCCGGCAATTTGGCCTCCATGCTGGTATAAAGCGCGGCAAAACTGGGAACCACGTAAGTGACCAGAAAGACGATCAAAGCCGCCACCAGAACCAGCAGAACGCACGGATACAGCAGCGAGACGATTAGCTTCTTGCGTACTGCCATCGTCAGCTTTTGATAAGTGATGTAGCGCTCTAACACTTCGACGAGCGCGCCGCTCTTCTCACCCGCCAGCACCGACGTGACATAAATCGGCGGGAAGACGTTCTGCTTGGCGAATGCATCCGACAAAACCGTTCCGGTTTTTACCTCGTCGCGCACGGCTTTAACATGCCTGCCGAGTTTTTCATCCGTTAAACGATCGGCCAGCAGATCGAGGCCTTTTAGAATTGGCAGCCCCGCCCGCACCAAAGTGACAAATTGCTGGTTGAAGATCAGGAATTTCTCGAGATTGACTTGCTTTCTGCCTGCGCCCACGCCGCTTATTCGGGCGCTCAGATCCTTGGGCTTCACCGAATAAACCAGGTAGCCCTGATTGGTCAGCCGTTCGCGCGCTTCGCGTTCGTTGGTGGCCTCAGCCACATGCTCATGCATTTGGCCGCGTGGGTCGGCGTAGCGTAAAAGAAAGTCAGCCATGAATCTTATTTGTTCTCACCGTTGAATTCCACGGGTTGGACGATTTCCGCGCCCGGCGGAACCACGAAGCGGAAAATGCTATCCGCAACCGCCGGATTTAGCCGCTCCTCTTTGAAACGGAAATTCAGCTCTGATTCGTCGCGTCCCACTACCTTTAATTCCTGAATAGAGCCATTCGCCGTAATTAGCATTTGCACTTTTCCATAAGGCAGGTTGTCCGTCTTAGCCGTCGCGTCCAGCCATGTGCCGCCCTCGCCCGGACGGGCCGTGAAATCCCGAAATTCCTTTTTCATATCGAGCCGCCCCAACAGAAACGCCAATGGCGCCCGCATATCTTCAGTGTCTTTTAGCGGCACTTTTTCTACTCTGTTATCCGCCGCCGTATATAGGTATACGGATTTTCCGTCCGAAACAAACAATTTGCCAGCCGGACGCGAATAGTCCCACCGCATTTTGCCTTGTTTGCGCAGCGTCAAGGTGCCGGCTTCGGGTTGCCGCGCGTGTCCTTGCATACTGTATTCCTCGACGAATTCCACCGAAAGCGTTCGCGCGCCGTTATAGCGTTCTTGGACCTGTTTGATGAGTCCATCAGTGGATGTTTGGGCGAACAATATCCCGGCGTTAAGAATGAGTGCGGAAACGAGCCGGATCATATAAATAGAGTGCCATTAAAGTGACGTTAGGACAGATCATGCCGTTGACTAAGGAGATAGCCTCTCGATAATCCATTCGTTTTCGCCTTTTCTTTGGTACCGGATGCGATCATGCAAGCGGTTCGTCCGGCCCTGCCAGAACTCGATTGTGTCGGGACGAACACAATATCCGCCCCAATGTTCCGGCAGCGGAACCTCATCCGTGCCGCCGTAGATCGCCTCCAATTCCGCCAACCGCGATTCGAGCGGTTCCCGGCTGGGCAGTACCGTGCTCTGCTCCGAGGCCAGCGCCCCCAAACGGCTTCCTTTCGGACGGCTCCGAAAATACGCCTCGGATTTTTCCTGGGGTACCTGTTCTACTTGGCCTTCCACCCGGACCTGCCGTTCCAATTCTGCCCAGTAGAACGTCAACGCGCACTGCGGATTCGCTGTGAGCTCGCGGCCCTTGCGGCTATGGTAGTTAGTGTAAAAAACGAACCCAAACTCTCCGGCTTCCTTCAGTAGCACGATGCGCCCGGATGGTTTTCCTGCAGGTGTGGCGGTGGCCAAGGCCATGGCGTTTGGCTCTTTCAAATCAGCAGCTTGCGCCTCCTGGAACCAAGCTTGAAACTGCTCGATTGGGTTCGTTCGGCAATGCGTCTCACTCAGTTCCGCCCGCCGGTAATCGGCCCGCAGGGCTTCGAGCGAGAGCGTAGTTTGTTTCGCAAAATGCGCCATTTCTTCCCCTTTTTCAGTGTTGCACCACCGCTTTCCACTGCTATACTCAGAGACGACATGTTGTATGTAGTGACGGCTGTGCACGTCCTGGTTTGTGGATTTTTGATTATTGTTGTTCTATTGCAGAGTGGCAAGGCAGCCGATTTGGCGGGCGCTTTCGGTGGCATGGGATCGCAAACGGTTTTCGGACCGCGCGGCACCGCGACCGTGTTGTCCAAGGCAACCACCATTGCGGCGGCGCTATTTATGGTTACCTCACTAACACTTGTAATTATGGCGAACGGCGGAGCACACGGAACGGGCAGCGTCCTGGATAAGCACAAAACCACCGCACCCGCCCCGGTCAAACCAGCACCCAGCCCGAAAAAGTAAGTTTTGTTCGATTTGCGGAGATGGCGGAATTGGCAGACGCACTAGCTTGAGGTGCTAGCGAATAAAATCGTGGGGGTTCAAGTCCCCCTCCCCGCACCATTAAATCAATAAGTTACAAAGGTTCGCTTTTCCGCGACGCACTAGTATCCGTGTGTCAAACGCGTTTCCGGCACCTCATGGACGACGACACCTCAATAAGTTAGGGTGTGCGTTCAGTCACATACGCGCTAGTCTTTAACGTTGTGCCACAACACGCTCAATCCTTGTGTAACTGACATCTGGTTCTTGGATCTCAATCACCGCTTCCCCAGATCTTCAAGGGCACGTGGGAATGATCGGTGATACTTTGCGCCGGTTCTTAAGAAGTGTTGGTTGACCGCACGGTCGGTAGACCCCACGCATGCCATGCATGAAAGCCACCAACCACGTCCGTCGCGCGCCAGAGTCCGAGATCCTGCAGAGCTGCTGCGGCGAGGCTTGAGGTATAGCCTTCAGAACAGAACACTACTACGGGGAGGTCATGATCTGTCGCGATTTTCAGCCGCGAGCTGGAAGCTGGGTCGAACCGCCACTCGAGCACGTTACGTTCGATAATTAGTGCACCCGGAATACTGCCCTCGATTGCGCGCTGGCCTTCGGGACGAATATCAACGAGTATCGCCTCTGTTGTGGCCACTGCCTCATAAGCCTTATCCGGAGATAGCCGTCGCAGTCGGGCGCGTGCTGCTGTAAGCATCTGCTCAATACCCAAGGCTTGGTTGGGGTTTGCGGCTTCCCACTTCTGCCGTTGCCGCTCCTGGGAGTGTGTCTCAGCCGGCTCCAACGCGTTTTCGCGCGGAACCAGTCGATCACCATTCAATTCGTATTTGTTCATGTCGGAAAGCGGAGGCGAATATGCGTGAATGCTAGTGGCTGGCGCGAGGGACACATTACGGACGTCGTGCGCATAATCGGGACCGAACGCGCGACAATCACCTGCTTGCACCGCGACGGCCTGCTCGCCAGGACTATGCTCCTCAAGGACGCCAGTAGCTACGACGAACGCTCCCGAGGACTCGCCATGATCGTGGAAGCCGGTGGATTGCCCAGGCAGCCAGCTGATCACCCAAATGTCATGGTCGAGACCTTGATAGAGCCGCTCATACCAGCGGTGTTCGACGCGCAGCCGCACCCGGTCTATCCATCCCTCTGACGACGCGAACAGCGAGACGATGTTGGCGAGTTCCTCAGGCGTTCTCAGAACCACTTCGGACTGGCGTTCGGCTGTTACCACTGTGCTACTGGCGTCAGGTACGAGACGTTCCTCTGTTTCAAGCTGCATAGACACCTCCCCGAATTTGGAGGCGCAGACAGGAGTTGAACCTGTGAATAGCAGTTTTGCAGACTGCCGCGTTACCCCTTCGCCACTGCGCCCAATCGTGTTTTTCAAACAAAGCCAAACCAGCTATTGTTTGACCTGGCTATATCCTATCAAATCTATCGGAATAGTTATAAATGCGCTGTAAATCATCTTATTCGAAGCTTGAGGTTTAGCACTAACTCTATCGAGTTTATAAGATCTGCTCAATTGTGTTGTATAGTATGCAGATAGAAGTGTAGTAGATTGTTGCATCTAGACTTAAACTTCGTCGGACAGGAGAGAGCATGAAACGCAGTTCTGGTTTGCTGTTGCTAGTAGTTCCGGTCATCGTTTTTGCGGCGTCCGAAAACATTACAGGCCTTTGGGATGCGACCATTGTGACTATATGAGGGAGCTGGCGTAAATCCGGGGCTGAGTGATAAAAAGCAGCCAGACGCTGGTTCGTCGCAAAGGAGGTACGGCAGCTATGAAGGAGAGCCTATCGCTTCCTCAAGTCGAAGCGGAAGAGAAGAAAATGTTCCTAGGTTGCGATGCACACCGGAAGTATTCGGTGTTCGTCGCGATGGATGAGAGTGGCAAAACGAAACCACCGGTTCGTGTGGAACACAACCGGCCACAGTTTCGAATGTTTTTACGC
>DASXGT010000079.1:0-53109 GCA_036488895.1 Bryobacteraceae bacterium
CTGGATGCTTCGGCTGCCGCTTATCGCCAAAAATGGGGAGACGCGCTGGGGAAGGGCAACTCGTTCGACGCAGCCACGCTAAAAGATTCGCTGGTAAAGAACGCGCAGCAATCCATCTGGGTGATGGCCGGAGCGGTGGGATTCGTACTTCTGATCGCCTGCGCGAACGTGGCCAATTTATTGCTGGCGCGCGCGGAATCCCGCAAGAGGGAACTGGCCATCCGGGCGGCGCTGGGCGCGGGACGCTTCAGAATTGTACGGCAATTGTTAACTGAGAGTTTGTTGCTGGCGGCCGCCGGAGCAGTGCTCGGGTTGGTGTTGGGCGTAGTGGGAATACGCGCATTGCTATCGGTGAATACGGCCGGTTTGCCGCGCGTGGGAACGGATGGCGCGTTGGTGTCGCTCGATTGGCGAGTGCTGTTATTTACTGTCGCGATTACATTATTAACCAGTCTCATTTTCGGATTGTTGCCAGCCTGGCACGCTGCGGGCACGGATCTGAGCGCGACCATTAAAGAGAGCGCAAGCCGGTCTGGCAGCGGGTTCCGTCAGAACAAGGCCCGTACGATTCTAGTGGTGACGGAAGTCGCGCTGGCGGTGATACTGCTGGTGGGCGCGGGATTATTAATCCGCACCGCCGTGGCGATCTACTCCGTGAAGCCAGGCTTCGATACCAAAAACGTTTTGACGATGCGGATGTCCCTATCGGGTAATTCGTACAGCACCAGCGCGGCGATTGAGCAACTGGTGCGGCGCGCGACCGAGCGGATTAACGCTTTGCCTGGGGTGGAACTGTCCAGCGCGACCTGTTGCGTGCCGCTCGAAGGCGGATATGGCTTGCCGTTTAAGATCATCGGCCGTCCGTTGAAAGACGGCCCGTTTCACGGCGGCGGCGGCTGGAAAACTGTTTCTCCGGGTTATTTCGAAGTATTTCGCATCCATATCATGCGGGGCCGTACGTTTACTGAGCGCGATTCTCACGGAGCTACTCCAGTTGTGATAATCAACGAAGCCATGGCGCGAAAGTTTTGGCCAAAGGGAGATCCGCTCCAGGACCGCCTCCTCATTGGCAAAGGCGTGATGCCGCAGCTCAATGACGAACCGGACCGGCAGATTATTGGGGTCGTTGCCGATCAGCGGGACGGATCTTTGAATCAGGATCCAGGACCGGAAATGTATCTGCCGAACGGTCAAGTGACCGATGGCATTCAAGCGCTTAACGTCAAGCTGACGCCGCTGGCTTGGGTAATCCGGACGCGCACTGAACCCATCAAGATGCGTGCGGCCGTGGAGGAGCAGCTCCGGCAAGTGAGTGGGTTGCCTGTTTCAGATATCCGGGCAATGGATGAAGTGGTTTCGCGGTCCACCTCGCGAGAGCGTTTCCATATGCTGTTGATGAGCGTATTCGGAGGCGTGTCATTGCTGCTAGCAGCGATCGGAATCTATGGCTTAATGGCGTATTCGGTTGAGCAGCGCACACAAGAAATTGGAATTCGCATGGCGTTGGGCGCCGAACAGAGCAACGTGCGCACGATGATCCTGCGGCAAGGGATGATCTTTGCGGTGATTGGCATCGTATTGGGAATGGCCGGAGCATTTGCGCTGGCCAAGCAGATTGCCAGTTTTCTTTTCGGCGTGAAGGTGTTTGATCCGTTGGTCTTCGTAGCGATTCCGCTTGTGCTGCTGGCAACGGCGATCCTGGCGGTCTGGTGGCCGGCGCTCCAAGCGACTAAAGTAGATCCGGCAACCGCTTTGCGTCAGAGTTAATTCGAGTGCAGGTGCATCTGAAGAAAGGCCAGGAACTGGCTCCAGTCATTGGGCAGAGTCCCGTGGCCTCCCGCGTGCATGTAATAACCGAGCGTGTGCATCACGGGTACTCCGGCCGCGGGCCACTGGTTTGTTTCCAAGCCCTGTTTACCCAACAGCGTATACACGGGACCGGCTGATTGGGCCGCCAGGAATTCACCTTTCGGATCGGACCAAAAATCTGTGTCGCCGGTTTGCAGTAACAGCGGCCGAGGCGCCATCAAAGCAACCAGCAGGTTGGCGTCTACCGGCAGTTGATCTACGTGTTGCGCAAATTTCGCGTAGTTGGCGCAGAACTGGTAGGGATAACGGCCCGGCGCAGTCAGATGGGCGATTGTTTCACCGTAGTCGCGGCGGCTGAGTGCGGCGCCGCCTTCACCGGAACAACAGGCGATCACCGCGGCGAATCGAGTGTCGCGCGCTCCAGCCCAGAGAACCGTTTTACCCAAGCGCGAAGCTCCATATAAAGCGACCTGTTTCGGATCTACTTGCGAATCTTTCTCAAAATAATCCATTGCACGGCTCAATCCCCATCCCCACGCCGCAATCGCGCCCCACTCGTCCGCGGCTGGTTCGGCTTGGCCGCTTTTCAGATAAAGTTTCCGCACGCCGTAGGGAAGGCCGCCTTCAAAATCGGGCTCAATGTCGCCGTAATAAACCGTAGCGAAACCGAAGCCGGCCTTGAGCAGCGGAAG
This sequence comes from Bryobacteraceae bacterium, assembly GCA_036488895.1. Taxonomy (GTDB): domain Bacteria; phylum Acidobacteriota; class Terriglobia; order Bryobacterales; family Bryobacteraceae; genus Bog-105. The sequence continues at coordinate 2,502 of DASXGT010000079.1, forward strand.
TACATCGACCTTTCCAATGGCGAAGCCCTGGCTCGCCGGTACTTTCTTCTTCTCTCTATTCCAGACCTCGCCCTCCTTCACGCCCGGGTCTTTCACTACGACCGAGTTCGCGGAAAAGCCGATGTTCAGAAGAACGGGCGCCGGCTTTTTTGCCTGCGCGGGAAGATAAAGCAGCACGTCCATTTTTGGGCCGCTCTTTTCCGCGGAGAAATAGATAGTCACCTGTTTGCGAATGGCCGTGCCTTCGAAGGCCGGCGTGCCTTTATCGAAAACATCAAACGTCATACCGGCAGGCGGCCCCGGACTGCGGCCAAATTGGTTTTCTTCGAAGAGACGAATAATTTCCGGGCGGCGCGTGCTGTGCCAGGTTTTTGCGTCGCGTACCGGCTTGCCGTTTAAAAGCCGTAAAGGGTCCGGCAAGGTATAGCTGCCCACCAGAGTTTCTTCGTAGTTAACCGGAATACCGGCGACGATTTTGGGCGGCGCACTTGCGGTTTGAGCGGTCGCGGACGAAAGGTAACAGGCTGCCGCTGCAAGAAATAAAAGGACGGGTTTGAAAAACATAGCGTTCATTTCCTCTTATTCAGGCCGTGATGCTTGATCGTGAGATCTTCGGCCAGATTTTCGTCATACCCTTCCAATTCGGATAACAAACCTTTCGTCCAATTCAATGGCGAGTTCCCGGCGGCTGTCGAAACCGGGAATATTGACGATTGACAATTATGTCAGAAACTCCGCCGTCTCCGTGGACGAAGGGGGAAACATAATTCTTGACACTAATGGTCTGGCCTCTGTATCATCGACCTACCTTTCTGCCTAAAATTTGTTCAACCGGACGGGAAAGGCGCGAGGAGGCTGAACCATGTGGTTCCCACGATCCACGGAACGCTCTAACGGTCGCGAGTTTCTTTATCGCGTCCGAAACAATCCATTCATCCGCTTTTGCTTTTGTCTTGGTGGAGCGCTCTTTTTTTCTGTTGGACTGCATGCTCAGCTTCTGCAAGGAACTCTTAATGGGAACGTGGCGGACTCGAGCGAGGCTGCCATGGCCGGCGCTACGGTGGTTGCCACTGATCAGGCAACTGGCTTTTCGCGCCGCACGGCCACCGATGCCGGCGGTTTCTACACTCTGTCCGGTTTGCCGCCGGGAATCTACAACGTCAATGTCAGTGCCACCGGGTTCCAGGCGTCCAGTCATACCGGAGTGCCTATCACGGCGCAGACAGTAAGCCGGCTCGATGTAACGTTGACCATCGGCAACGTAAACGAGACCGTCACGGTTTCAGCACAGGCATCGGAATTACAAGCCGACCGCGCGGACGTGCACACCGAACTGGGTTCAAGGCTTTTAGCAAACGCACCGGTGCCGATCGGACGTAACTATCAAATGATATTCAACACGATACCGGGCGTCTCGCCTCCACAAAACTCTCACTCATTCAGCGCAAATGGCAGCAGATCGCTAGCATTTACGGTGAACGGGGGGAACGTCAATGCGAACGACACCCGGATTGATGGCGCTGGCACCAGAAACTATTCGGCGTCTGATGTGATCCTGTATGTTCCTGCGCTGGAGTCAATAGAAACCGTGAACGTAGCCACAAATGCCTTTGATGCCGACCAATCGTCCGGCGGCGGCTACATCAATGTCACGGTAAAAAGTGGAACGAACGCCGTTCACGGTTCGCTTTTTGAGGATCATTCAGACAAATCGCTGCAAGCCTATCAGTGGACGGCGAACCGCAATCTCCCGAAGTTGCCGTTCATTAATAACCAATTCGGCGGGACGATGGGAGGCCCCATCAAGAAAGACAAACTGTTCTACTTTGTGAGCTACGAAGGCGTGCGCGTTGTGCAGGGTAACGCGGTGCAGGCTCAGGTTCCGACGGCGGCCATGAAGAACGGAATTCTTTCTGCCTCTCCAACCCCAATTTACGACCCACTGACCGGAAACACGAACGGCACCGGCCGAACTCCGTTTGCGGGTAACATCATCCAACCCTCCCGCATCGATCCAGGGGTGGCAGCCTTACTGAATACAGGCATCTGGCCCGGTCCAAATCAAGCGGGCACAGGCGCCTTTGGTTTGGGGCAAAATTTTCTTTCAAACGGAAACCAGGGCAACAGCGGGGCGCGGCGTGATCAGTTGGATTCAAAGGTGAATTGGAATCCGAGCGCCAAATTGAGTGGCTTCGTGCGCTTCGGATTTAACAATGGCGATTGGTACAACCCGCAAATCTTCGGCGAACTCGGTGGACCTTCCGTGAGCCCGCAGAATATATCGGTGGGTGTCGGAGGCGCCAATGTTTACAACGCCACCGTTTCAGCCACTTATGTGTTCAGCGCGCATTTAATTGCGGATGCCTATTTTGGCTATTCGCGTGTGGACATGTACAGCGCTCAGCCGTATCAGAATCAAAATCTCGGCTACACCTTGCTGCAGATTCCTGGGTTATCCACCGCCGGCCTCTCGCCGGCGCGCCAACTGCAACAAGGCGGACTGCCGGAATTGGCAATCGATGGGTTCGCAACCTTGGGACCCGCGAATACGTTCCAGCCGCAAAATTATCAGGATCCTGAAAAAAATGTTGTGGCGAATATTAACTGGGCCAAAGGATCGCATAACATTCGCGCCGGCTTCGAAGCTGATCTGCAAGATTCCGCGGAGACCCAATACCAAACTTCAAGCAACAGCTACATTACCAGTTCCGGCGGTTTCCATTTCGCCCAGGGTACGACGCAGCTAAACGGCGGACCGGCTGGTAACGACTTTAATGCCTTCGCCTCTTTCTTGTTAGGCCTCCCCCAAGATGCCGGCAAGATCTATCAGGCGCCGGATACCTACTACACCCGTAATCAAACTTATGGTGTCTACCTGCGCGACCGTTGGCAGGTAACTCCGAAACTGACCGCGAGTTATGGGCTTAGATTTGATTATTTTCAGTTCCCGAGGCGCAATGGCACCGGCGTTGAATATTACAATCCAACCAGCGCCACTATGTCGATTTGCGGTATTGGATCTGCTCCGGCGGATTGCGGAATCACTAGAGACCGGATGCATTTCAATCCGCATGTCGGGCTTGCCTATCGCTTAACGGATTCCACGGTGATTCGAGCCGGCTACAGTATCGCTACGAATCCCATCCTGTTTCTAGGCTTCACCAGCCTGGGAAGCCGCAACTTCCCCTACGTCTTGGCGCAGGTCATCCAACCGTCCAATAGCTATTCCTACTCAACCACTTTCCGTCAAGGAATTCCCTCTGTGACTCTACCGGATATCGGCACCGGAACTGTTCCTGTACCCGGCTCCACCGCCGTGAATACCTACGACAATTCCAACTATGTGCGCGGCTACATTCAAACCTTAAACCTCACCGCCGAGCAACGGTTGAAGAATTGGTTGATGTCGGCTGGTTACGTAGGTTCGCGGGAAGTGGACGCGCAGAACAACTTACAGGCTAACTGGTCGCCGATCAATGGTGGAACTGCAGGCGAAATTCTAAATAGGCTTACTGGCCGCACAGCTTCGACACAGTACATCGGCACCGTTGGATCAAACACTTACGATTCCATACAAACAAGTGCGCGGGCTAACATGCACGGATATCTGCTGAATTTCAGTTACACGTTCGCCAAGGCTTTGGGTTACGCTATTACTCCGGCGGTTCAGATTCCGCAATACTATGAGCTGAACCGGGGCCGGCAAGCCACTGATATTCGGCATACATTCGGTTCCACGGCTGTCATCGATCTGCCCTTCGGTGCGGGCAAGCGCTGGGCGCAAAACGGTCTTGCTTCCAAGCTTGCGGGCGGCTGGCAACTGAGCGCGATAGTCACGGCGCACAGCGGATTGCCGTTTACTGCCACCGCATCCTCATCAGGTTTGAACGCCCCATTCTCTAGCCAGTTCGCCGATTGTATTGCCACTCCGGTGCAGACCGGCAATATTTATCAGTGGTACAACAAGTCGGCGTTCGCTGTCCCCGCGGCCGGACGCTTCGGCACTTGCGGAACGAACAATCTCTCCGGACCGGGGCTGATTAACGCTGACCTGGGCGTGAACCGGAACTTCCGGTTGACAGAGCGGTTTACCTTGGGAGTGCGAGGTGACATGTTCAATGCAGCGAACACACCCCATCACGTGCTCGGCAATACGTCCATCAACTCCAGCACGTTTATGCAGGCGGTAGGAATTCTAAATACCGGACTGGAGGGCATTGAGCAGCGTGCGGTGCGGCTCTCTATGCGTCTTGCCTGGTAAATATCAGGCTTTCGCCCGGCGAACCGCGAAATAGGGTTGCTGCGTTAGATTCGTGGAGAGACCGGGGTAGAGAAGTGCTTTTTCAGCGGATTCTCTTACTTCGAAATAATATTCGAGCGGGTATTGGGAATCTGTATAGGCGCCTGGAATTTTAGCCGCGTGTTTATTGCCGCGTACTTCCATTTCAACAACCTGAAAGCGCTCTGCTTGATTCACGTGGCGATAGTAGAGATGTACCGGCGCAGCGTGCTTTTCAAGAGTCAGTGTTAATTCCAAATCCTGGGCCGGACGGAATTGCGCCGGAGGCGTGTGAGCAGCGGCAAGCGATGAACGTATGGGTCGGCCCAGCGCTTCCTTGATTGCCGTGGCGGTTTCCGGACGTGTCTCGTTTGACGGCGCAGCGTTTAGCTTTTCCTGCAAACCGGCAATATCGCGGTCCATGGCAGGCAAACGGTCAAGCCAATGCCCGCGCAATTGAGGATGCTCGCCAACCGTAATATCAGCCATGTAGACACCTTTGGCGTGATTAGCGAGATCGGCCCAACTGGCGCGCGCTTTGCTGTATTCAGCCACCGCTTCCTTGAGAGCTGTTTTGTCTCCAGTCTTCTCATAAATGCGATACAGTACCCCGGCACGAAATTTCGCGCCGAAGAAATGTCCGAGCCTGGCTTGGATGTAGACGTCGATGGCCATGCGGCGATATTCCGGACGGTCCTTATGATCTGTTTTCGCCTCGGCCAACGCTAAATGTTTGGCTGCTGCATCGCCATAATCTTCAATCCACTGAGCAACTTCAAGCGGCGAATACTTGCCTTGGCGTTTTCCGCTTAATAAGTCATCCGCGAAATCATTAATACGCGAGAATAACTGCGGGTCCAGCGGACTCACATTGCCGAATACCTTCGGGGAGGGCGTGTCGGTGTATGGCGCGAAGTGCTGCGCATCGAACATCGATTGATTCAGATACACTTCAGGCCAGTACGTGTTGTTGCCCGCGGAAGTGCCGTGGCCCGTGGTGATAATGGGAAGAATGCGGCTTGCGTTTGCCAATGCCGCCTCTACATGCTCCGCGCCACCTTTGAACTCGTTGTTCAAGTAACGGCGCCAGCAATCGGCGTCGGCGCTTGGATTGTAAAGCAGGCGGCCCCACACGCGATGGCCGTAAACATATTTTTCCCAATCCCAGCGCGGGCGCAAAGTGGTATCCGCGTAGGCGCAACGGTCCCCGGCAATACCGGAGCCCCGGCGGCCTTTGAACGAAAGCGGCTCGCAGATTTCGACACCTTCGCTACCGCAAAAATTGAAGGCCTTCGAATAAGCGCTCGCGAAACTTGGATCCCCCCAAAGCAGCAGTCGCTGTGTCCCGGGCCAAATGCGATGTACAACGCTCCAGGGCCGGTCTTCTCGCAGCAGGTCGCCGTAGCCATAGCGCAAAAAACTGCGTGAGCCGGCGCTCAGTTTCATGAGCCCAGTGCCGACTTTGCCCGCCTTGGGTTGCTCCAACTTGCGTATGTCAGCCTGGTGGTACGTCATGCCCATGTGTTCAGCCCAGAACTTGGGAGACAACGTAACTGGCTGCCGCGTAGCCACGGCCATATCGAGCATGGATTGATCCATACCCTTGGCGTGCATGTCTATGCGGACCTTGCGGCCGCAGGTTGCCACGCCGTCGAAAACCGTTTTCCAAAAATCGTAACTGCCTTCTTCAACACCGCTTTCGCCGTGGACGCGGAACGTAATACCGCTGATTGCGGGGCATTGCTGCAACAACAGGCGAACCGCGTCGCGGCAATAGGGACCGTGATTTTGTTTCGTGATGCCTTCAATTGTGTAGTTCGGATGAGGGCTGTCAATCCATTCGTATCCGTGCATCCACAACCCAAGTTGGAATTCCATGCCGCGGGCTACGGTTTGCTCGCTGATAAATTTCAGCAGTTGCAGATTGTTATCGCGTTCGGAATCGGGCAACGGGGCGGCGCGAACCTGATAACCCGGAACGTTCAATAAAAACGGATAGGCGAAGAGGAAATAGGCGTCGGTCACTTGACGGATGAAATCGTAGCCAATTCCAAAGGCAAGATTGAAGCGATTGAAGCGTTGGCTCGCCAGCATCGACAAATAGCGCGGCCACATTTCGCGATCGTTATACCAGGGTTTGTCTTCAACGTCGCTGGTGAAAAGCCGCGTAACGCTGCGAACGGAGTTAGCCGGGCTTTCGACAACGGGCCGGTCAATCGTCAGGGCAGTCAGGGGATTAGATGAGTTTTGGACGCGATCAGCCAATTCAAGCACCGCGTAAACCAGCGCCCTGGCATCGTAACCGCAGGCCAGAAGGACAGGTTTGTTTTCGAGCTTGCCAGGTATGAGTCCGAGAGATTCGGGCGTGGCGGAGACCGTGGCGCCCGTTTGCTTAAAAATCTGGACCGCCGTAGGCGCCATGGAGCCCGCCGCGACAATGCAAAGGCGATTCGCTTTGGCTTGCGCCGGCGTTTGGCATCGGAGCATCTTCACGCCGCGCGCCGCGAGGCTGTCCTCCAACTCCTTCATCGCCCATTGGGCGGGCGGGGCCGCCGCGACCGGGTCGCCTGGGTCAGCCACAATGGCAACACCTTCTGGAACTGCCGCCCCTTCCGCTATGCCGATAGCTGCCAGTGCAACTGCGCCGGTTACGAAATCACGCCTGTTGACCACAAATCAAATCCCCCTAATTTTTAGCCAAATATTTGCCAAGGTAGCTCATCAGAGCCTGCATTTCCTGCTCGCTGCCGTTTGCCCCGCGCTGCTGCATATCGGTCACAATGACGCGCCACTCGCCGGCGCTAATCCTCATGCGCGAAAATGTTTCCACTCCGTGGCATTGCCCGCAGACTTTTATTACCGTCGATTTGCCTTCGCCTTCCGGCAACTCCGCGCTAATCGCTTTGTTCATTTGACCATTAGGCGCGAGTGCCGGCGGCTGGGTCGTCTTTGTAGTCAAACCCGTCTCCGCTTCGCGGCCGTTCAAGGAAAAAGCGATCAGTGAATCTGCTCCGTTAAGCGAGTTGCCGACATTTCTCAGATGGGCCGGACCGCCGGCCGCAATAACTACATATTGATGGCCATCACGCCCTTGGAATGTCATGGGTGACGAGTTAGCGATCGCTTCAAGTCTGGTTGACCATAACTCTTTGCCCGTACGCGAATCGAAAGCGCGGAAGTAAGAATCATTGGTGGCGCCGATAAATAAGACCCCGCCGGCGGTGGCGATGGAGCCGCCCACGTTTGGCGTGCCGCCGTGCTTATAAGGTTCGGATTGCAATTCCTCGAAACTGCCGAGGGGAACGCGCCACGCGATGTCTCCGGTGTTCGCGTTTACCGCGCTCAACTCTCCCCAAGGCGGCTGCTGGCAGGGATATTGGTCCTGGTCTAAGAAACGCGCATAGGCGCTTTCATTGCGATAAGGAACCGGCGATCCCGGCGCCGTAGGCGCCATGTGGCCGATGCCCCCCAGGTTGGTGGTATTCACGAAAATGTAACCCAGCTTCGGATCGAATGTGACGCCGCCCCAGTTACCGCCGCCCATCGCTCCGGGAAACACTAAAGTGGGTTTTAATCCGAAGGGCGTATATAGGTCGCCGTGCTGGTAGCGGTCATACTGTTCCAGGCAATAGCGTTCGGCTGCGGGCGTCCGTTTGCTGATTTCGTCTCGCGTCATGGTGGTGCGGGCAAGCGGAGGTGGTTTAACGGGGAAGGGTTGGGTCGGCCAGGCTTGCTCCCCGGGAACGTTGCTCGCGGGAACCGGGCGTTCCTCCACTCCGAAAACCGGTTCGCCCGTCAGCCTATTTAAGATAAACAGCAAACCCATCTTGGTGATCTCCGCAACTGCGGGGATTCTTTGCCCGTTCTTCACCACTTCAACCAACGTGGGCGCGCCGCTGACGTCGTAATCAAAGATGTCGTGATGGACCAGTTGGTAATACCAGCGCAGCTTGCCGGTTGCGGCATCGAGTGCAATCACCGAGTTCGCATACAAATCTTTCCCCTTGCGATCGGCGCCGTAAAAGCTATCGGCGGGATTTCCAACCGGCAGGAAGACGATGCCATTCGCCTGATCGACGGTCATTTCCCCCCACAAGCTCGGGCCGGCGCGATCTTTCCAGCCATCCGGTCCCCAGCTTTCGTTGTTTGGCTCGCCGGGATGCGGAACGGTATGGAATCGCCACACCGGCTTTCCGGTTCGAATGTCGAATGCGCGTGGATCGCCGCTGGGACCCTGGCTGACAGTTTCTTGCGTGCTGGGAGCAACAATGGCCAAGTCCCGGTAGATAGCCGGTGGCGAGCCGAATTTGTAGGAGGCCTTCGGAAAACGTTCGGTCATGCCAGCACGCAGGTTGACGATTCCGTTGTCTCCGAATTCCATTTCCAATTTGCCTGTCTTAGCGTTGATAGCCAGTAGTGTGGCATCGCCCGTGGCAAGCAAAATACGGGGCTGACGCTGTTTGTCGCCCGGCCAGTAGGAGACTCCACGATTTTCGCTGGTCCGCGTCACGTGCGGATCAAAGCTCCAAACTTCATTGCCCGTCTCGGGTTTAAGCGCGATGATCCGTGAATTCTGGCTAGTGATATAAAGAAGACCGTCCGCCAGCAAAGGCGTGGTTTCAAATTGCCGCCCCTTTTCACGTGTGTGATAAGTCCACGCGCGGGACAAGAGTGTTACATTCCCTGGCGTTATTTCCGTCAACGGCGAATAATGATCATTAGTTGAATCCGCAAGTTGGCCGGGGCTCCCCACTAGTTGGACGATAGAAAAAAGGGCAACGAGCAGGGTGCGCATCGGAACTCGACTAAAGCGTAAGTGACGCCGGACCATTCTTGCACAATAGTCTCACCACGTGATCCGGCCGTTTAATTGAAGCACCCGGGCGCCTGTTGTGTTCGTGAATCGCCCAAAGCTGGTACTCGTAAGGTCGGTGGAGAAACCTGTCAAGCTGGTATGGTTCAGAGAATTAAACGCATCCAAACGAAGCTGGAACTGAAGCTTTTCGAGGATGGTGAAATTTTTTCCTAAAGAGAGATCGATGTTCCAGTAACCAGGCCCGCGGATTTCACCGTTCGACATATTGCCGGGACGGATAGGCAGCCCTGACGCGGCGCTAATTGGAATAAGCCCGAAGGCAGATTTATTTAGGTACTGAAGCGTGCTTTGGTAATTAGAGTTCACCGCCGTGCCACCAATGTAATCGGGGCGGCTCACGTTGTCGGCGCTTCCTTCAGTGATTAGCAACGGCTGACCGGTGGCACCGGCAAAGATGCTTGAGAGTTGCCAACCTCCAAAGGCTTGCCGTACGATGGCGCTGTTAATGGCCTTGAACTTGGGCAAGTCATACACAAAATCAGCGGTGAAATAGTGCGTTTGATCTCCATCGGCCGGTCCCCATTCCTTGGTGAGATCGAAGAAATTCTGAATGCGCACGTTGTTGTTGTTCTGATAGTACGCGCTGATATCACCTGTGTCCGTCGCCAATTCCTTACTCCAGGTGTAGTGGGCTGCGAAGGTGAAATTATGTGAGAACCGTTTTCGCAGTGTTGTCTGCCACGACGAATACCAGCTTTGCTGGGAATTATCAATGTAGTAACCCTGATTGAGATTTGGATTGAGCCGGACGCCGGTCACACGGTCGGGCTGGTTGTATAAGCGAGTCAAGGGGAACTTCAACCCACGATTTCCCACGAATGCCGTTTCAAGAACTAAAGAAGGTGTAATGGCATGCTGCACGCCAAAATACACCAAGCCGACATAGGGGCTCTGCAGTGATGGATTGAAGACGGACGACGGCTGCACGCGCTGCCGAGGTTCAATAATCTTCGCCACTTGATCGTTATAAATGGGAAATTGCAGGCCGTCATTGATGGCTTCCTGTCGGCTGAGCGTTAGCCGGAACGGCAGATACTTCGCGCCTACCGCTCCAGTAAAGAGTCCCACCGCCAAGGGGCTGAACATAAGGCCCGCGCCGCCTCGAATGGTGGTCCGCCCCTTGCCATTCGGATCCCAACTGAACCCCAGCCGCGGAGCAAGATTAACGCCGCCATCGGAATTGTAAGGATCGTTGGGGTTCCTCACCGGACCGAAGTCAAAGCGGTTATCAAGCAATCCATTGAAGTTATATATGGCATAGTCCTCGGAGGACACGCTTGATTTGGCAACGTATTTGGAGAAGAAATCGTAACGAACTCCCAGATTGAGGCTGAATGTCTTGCTTACTTTCCAGTTATCCTGAGCAAAGAATCCGAGCGTGTAATTCGATGCGTTGTACAGGCCATTGCCGAAGGTAAGAACCGTTTGGGCGGGAAGATTGGCGAGCAGATCCGCGCGAGTGGCGTAATTCACCGTCGCGTTCTGCGGATTGGTGCGAAAGACGTTGTAGCGCATGTAAATCCCGCCCACTTTAATTTCGTGGTTGCCGATGGACTTCGCATATTTCTGCTCCAGACTCCAGGTGTGACCCTCCACAAGATAGAGTTCACCCCCAGGCGACGTGAATCCGTTGTAGGAGAGTTGCGGCGTTCTTCCGCCATACGGAATCGTCTCCGGTATGCCGTCCAAAAAATAAGCATCGGTCCGGTTTAAGTTGTTCACGTTGTAGCCGAACCGGGTCTCCGATGTCCAGGACGGCCCACCCGTGATGTAGTTTGCGGTGCCTCGATCGATATAGCCGTGATAGACCTGCGGATCGTTCGCGAAGATCCGGGGAGTTGTTTGATAGGGCCGCCCGTGCGTGTAGCTGAAAGACAGATTGCTGGTGTCCGTCAAGTGAATATCGTTTTTCAAGTCGAAATGATTATCTGAATTTCTTTGTTGTCCTGAACCGATGTACAGACCGGTTTCAGAGCCTGCGGCAAAGGCCTGATTGGGAAGCGGAACTCCCTCCATCACGTGAGCGTACGCGGGAACAGCGGAAAGGACAGTCTGCCGGAATCCTGGAGTCAGAACCGTGCCGCTAACCACCTGGGTTAAGGACTGCTGATAACCTTCGTAATCGCCGAATAGAAAAATCTTGTTGCGCTTGATGGGACCGCCGAGCGATCCGCCATATTGATTGAAAACCGCGTTTGGAACTCTATTCAGGAACTGCAGCCGGGCATTCATGAAACTGGATTGAAAGTTTTCGAATGCACTCCCATGGATCTGATTTGTTCCGGATCTGGTGATGATATTTACGTTGCCTCCCAAGACCTGGCCGTATTCGGCGGGCAAGACCCCCTTTGTGGTCTCAACTTCCTGAACGGATTCCAGCGATACAAGATTGATTTGTTCGAAGTTGCCTCGCATGGACGTAGTTCTGCTTTCCGGATCGGCGGTGGCGCTCGTTCCGTCCACTGTGAATAGCGTCCCGGCTTTGCCTACGCCATTTAATCGAACGAAGCCTCCGCCGGCACTAGCGCCGGTTCCGAGACCAAGCAGTCCGCCAACATTTCTCTTCGAAAGCGGGAGCTGGGAAGCCTCAATGTTGGAAACAGTCTGGCTCTGTTCGGCGGAAACCGAATTCACCAGAGGTGCGGCCGCATCCACCGAAACCGTCTCGGTAAGAGCGCCTAGCTCCAACTGAAACGTCCGGCGTACACTCTGCCCCGCGGATAACTCCATATCGCGGCTTTGCAGTGTTTTGAATCCGGATTGTTCGATCCTAATCTGGTAAGTACCCACCTGTAGAAAGTCGAAGGTAAACGTTCCGTCGTCACCAGTGGCTTTTGTGACTCCCACCCCGGTGGATCGATTGACAAGCATGACGTTCGCCTTCGCAACGGGAGCGCCGGACTGGTCGTTGACTGTCCCGTAGAAGGTAGCAGTGGTTACTTGTGAATAGACTGCGATAGGCAGCATCAGCAGAAGGCCGGTAATACACAGCCGTTCTGCATGTTCAAGGAAGGAAAGACGAAAGCGACCTGGCATTTCTTACCTCGCATCAAAGTTTTAGCATCTGATGGAACAAGCGAGAATGAATCAAGCTGATAGATCAGAGTCTAATACGTTCAAGTGACAGAGTGTACGAGGTTACTAAGTGGAAGTCAAGCCAACAAACATATACTGCTATGTGCTTTACTTAACTATTACTGGGAATCTTGTCAGGAAATGCGAAATAGTTATCACATGTGTCCAGCATTCTGGACAAGTATTTTCACACGCGCTACAAGATGACCGGATGTTCTGATAACATTCCTCCGAATAGCCGAGAAAGTAGTCAAAGATGAATAGACGCAGCTTCCTGAAACGAACAGGCCTCGCAGCCGGAGTGACGACGGTCGAAAGCCTTAAAGGCGCTACGCAGGGCATCTCAATTGTCGTGGATCCACAGGACCCAATCGCTTCCGCTGCGGCTCCGTCGTGGGCGGTGCGCGCACTGCAAGACACGTTCAGTGCTCAAGGTATAACCGCGAAAATTTATCCGCGAATCGGTGATGCGCCCGGCAGCGGCAGGCGAATTATTGTGGCAGGTGTGGAGAATAGCTCCGCCGGTCAGATCCTGAGGGCCGCCAACATATCCCTGCCGCAAGGTCCCGAAGGGCTTTGCTTGACAATGGGCAACACTGGCGGAAAATCTGCTCTGCTGGCTGGGGGAACTGATGAGCGCGGTCTCGTTTATGCCGTTCTCGAACTGGCTGATCGTGTGAAACACAATAGTTCGCTGGACATTAAATCGCCGATCGTGGAAAAGCCAGCCAACGACATCCGGAGTTGCGCGCGCTGCTTTGTGAGTGATATCGAAGATAAATCATGGTTCTACGATCGCGCGCTATGGGCAGACTATCTCACCATGTTGGCGACGCACCGGTTTAACCGCTTCAACTTGACCTTCGGCATTGGTTACAACTCGGCGCGTAACATTCCCGATTCCTATCTTTATTTTTCCTATCCGTTTCTGATGGCCGTGCCCGGTTATGATGTAACCGCCGTGGGTCTTCCCAATGCCGAACGCGATCGCAATCTGGAGACAGTGAAATTCATCAGTGAGCAGACCGTGGCTAGAGGTCTTCAATTTAACGTCGCTCTTTGGTCGCACGCATACGAATGGCCCAATCCTGACACAAACTATAAAATTTCAGGGCTCACGCGCGAAACGCATGCTGCCTACTGCCGCGACGGCTTGGCGGCTCTTCTCAAGGCATGTCCGGGGATCACTGGTCTCAGCTTCCGCGTGCACAGCGAGAGCGGCGTGCCCGATGGACGTTATGACTTCTGGGAAACCTTGTTTTCCGCGATTAAGAACTCCGGCAGAAAGATCGACATCGATGTGCATGCCAAAGGTACTGATGAGCGGCACATAGCAATCGCTCGGGCCACTGGGATGCCGGTCAGCATGGCGCCGAAATTCTGGGCGGAGCACATGGGCATGCCTTACCACCAAGCCGCCATTCGCGAGTTGGAATTCCAGCCCCGGCCCGTAAAAGCGGGCGGCGAAGGCGGCGGCATGACAAACAGCATCACCGCCGCACGTAACTTCCTGCGCTATGGTTACGGCGACTATCTGAAAGACACACGGCAATACGGAATTATTCACCGTGTCTGGCCGGGCACGCAGCGCCACCTGCTGTGGGGTGATCCAGCCATGGCAGCCGGTTACGGTCGCGCGTTCAGTTTTTCGGGGAGTTTGGGCGTTGAACTTTTTGAGCCTCTCTCCTTCAAGGGCCGCATGGGTAGCGGCATCGCGGGCGGCAGAATCGCATATCTTGACAAATCGCTCGAACCCAAATGGGATTGGCAGAAGTTTGAGTATCAGTATCGCGTTTGGGGGCGGCTCACTTACAATCCGGATGCAGATCCGGATGGACATCAGCGCTATCTCCGGCGTCAATTCCAGGCTGCGGGAAGACCTTTGGGAATCGCCTTGAGCAACGCCAGTCGCATCCTGCCCGTCATCACCACCACGCACGGCGCATCGGGGTCGAATAACTCCTATTGGCCCGAGGTGTACATGAATATGCCGATTGTGGATGCCAAGCGGGCACAACCATACAGCGACACACCGGACCCCAAAGTATTTGGCAACGTGAGCGCCTTTGATCCGCAACTATTCTCGACAGTCAACGGATGCGCTGCCGATCTTCTAGGCGGCCGGAGTTCCGCCAAGTACACGCCACTTGACGTGGCGCAATGGCTTGAGGATATGTCCGCGCTGGCTTCGAAGAATCAGGCGCTGGCCGTCGCCCAGGCATCAAAAAGGGATGCTCCGGAATTTCGCCGGATGGTGGCTGATATTGCAATTCAAGCGGGTATAGGCAAGTTCTTTGCGTATAAATTTCGGAGCGGCGTTCTGTGGGAGTTGTACCTGGGCACTGGGGACCAAACCGCGTTGAACGAAGCTGTGAAAGCCTACCGTACCGCGCGGTCGGCTTGGGCCTCCATGGCGGAACAGGCAAAGACGGTATATGCGACTGACATCACATATGGCCGGAATGCCAACATGCGCGGCCATTGGTTTGACCGGATTGCCGGTATTGACGGTGATCTGGGTGATATGGAGGCGCGGCTGACGGGCGCAAGCGCCGTCACCCCGTCGGCAAACGCGAATCCGGAAGTGGCGCGGAAGGCCATCGCCAGCGCTTTGGCGCGGCCGAACAGGCTATCCGTTTCCGCGCGCCACACACCCGCGTCGCATTTCGAACCCGGCAAACCGCTTGAATTGTCAGTGGCGTTTAATTCAAATCGCGTCAACCGGAGAGTGAACCTTGTTTACCGGCAGGCCGATCAGTCACAGCGCTGGCATTCCGTCGAGATGGAGAGCCACGATAACGAGTTCCGTGCGGCTGTGCCGTCGAGTTACACCCAGTCGCCGTATCCGCTCCAATACTATTTTGAGGTACAGGAATCCGGCGATAGTACGATTTTCCCCGGCTTCAGTCCGGATCTCTCGAATCAGCCCTACATCTTGGTGAGGAGGATGCCGGGGCAAGGGTGAGCCGCGGGCGCTGTAGATATCCGCAGTTGAAGATGCAGCGCTTATCAGTTGTGTGGTAAAGCTTTGCGCACAAAGGAGGAGCACCCTTCCGGACTCGCAGAAACACCTCCGCGGCGCTCAACATACCTAAAGTTGGTGCGATGAAGTATACCCAGAGTGAGTGCCAATATCTCGCGTGGAATGCCGAGCCAAATGTTCGCGCGGGATTCATGCTCATTCCGGACAGCGGTGTTTCGAGGGTTATGTATGTTGCAATCAGCACGCCGGCAAAATAGGGTGTGTATCGAGCTGTTCTTTCAGTATTCGAGACAAACAGGACAGTGCTCATGGAGATGAACGAGATCGTGAGTTCTGCAATAAAGGCAGCAAGCTTGCCATATACGCCGGGCGCTGTCACCGCATAGCGTATCGCCTGGTTAGCTGGCGCACCTCGAAGTAAGTATGTGGCGAGGGCTATACCGCCGATCGCGCCCAGGAATTGTGCAGCGATGTAGAACGCTGCATCCGGCGATTGCACTTTCCCCAAGCGATAGAAGGTGAACGTTACGGCCGGATTAAAGTGGGCTCCGGATTGTTTTCCCCAAGGCGACATGACGATCCCAATCGCCGTTATACCCATCACCAATCCTGCAAGCATGCGCCGCCAGATGCCGGCGCGTATAACTTCGTGGATTGGCGAGGCTGGATGCTGGAACAGCGTCATGATTACGCAGGTAACGAACAGGTATGAAGCAAGTTCGGCAGCTTCCATCAAATACTCCGGCCAGTGGAAACGCAAGCTTCGGACCGCATTCATGGTCGTACTGCGCGCAATCTTCATTGGACCGTCGGCTGTTTTCTCTGCTGAGTGAAGAGGCGCAACCGCGCTTGAACAACTTGCGCGACGGCTTGCTCCGCGGCGGGTAGGAGCTTGTAGGGGACAACCTCGTGCGGCTTTTGAGCGAAAGCCTGTTCCAGACTCTGGCGCCAAGCAACCCGAAGTTCGGTGTTGATGTGGATAATATTAATACCCGCCGCAATGGCTCCCTGCAGGTCGCTGTCTGCTGTTCCAGAGCCGCCATGCAAAGTGAGGAAGCACTGACAAGCGCTCTTAATCTCCTGGATCCGCGCCAAATCGAGCCGTTTCCTCACGTCCCCTTGGAGCATGACCTGCAACATGCCATGCATGTTGCCTACCGCGGGTGCGAGTATGTCGACACCTGTTCTTTCGACGAAATGCTTTGCTTCCTCCGC
Organism: Bryobacteraceae bacterium; assembly: GCA_036488895.1. Classification (GTDB taxonomy): domain Bacteria; phylum Acidobacteriota; class Terriglobia; order Bryobacterales; family Bryobacteraceae; genus Bog-105. The sequence continues at coordinate 18,930 of DASXGT010000079.1, forward strand.
GGTCGTGAGAATCTTAGCCCGGTCTGGCGCCTGCTCATGGATTTCGGAGCCCGTTCCGATGTCTCCGATTCCTCCTTCCATGAGTATGGCCGGATTGATCGATTTCACGGCCTCGATTGCTTGCTTTGTTTGCCTGATATTTTCGTCAAACGGCAAGGCGGACAAATCGAACACAATAGAGTCGAAGCCAGCTTTGACTGCGGCGATTGCACTTTCAAGCGAATGCGTGTGGTCGGCATTCAGAAAAACAGGAAAGTCATGTTCTTCGCGCAGGCTTTTCACCAGAGCTGCAATTTGCGCGGTCCCCAAGAATGCGCGCTCGCCTTCCGACACGCCGACGACTACCGGAACCTTTACCTCCCGAGCCGACGCGAATACAGCTTTTAACAAGACCCAATCAGAGACGTTGAAGTGGCCTATACCTACGCCGTTGTTTTGGGCGTCTTTCAACACATTTCGTAACTCGTACATGATCTCCTCTCTCGCAACTCAGGTATTGAATGTTTAAATCGTTCTCGCTCTCAATGGTGGCCGCTGCGGGCCTGACCTTCCGGCCTCAGATTACCGCAAAAACAGCGCCCGAAACGTAGCTATCGAACCGAGGGCGTCAAAGTTTTGATAAGAATGTTCATTGTTTACCTCACGGCTTCCTCTGAAGCCAGTTCTGCGGAGTGCTTACTGGCATGATCTGATAGCGAGGGCGTGGAAGAAAACAACGGGATGAGGCCTTCCACCAGAGTCGGATGGGACCAAATAGCATCACGGAGCGCCGTATAGGGAACCCCAGCCATCATGGCCACCTGTACCGCCGCCATAATCTCTCCGCCGTCCGCTGCCAAAGCGGTGAAACCAAGAATACGGTCACTATTTTCGTCTACGAGCGCCTTCAAAAATCCACGTGTCTCAGAGATGGTGTGTGCCCGGAGCACATGTTCCATGGAGATCTTAAACAGACGGTATCTGATCCCTTGCGCCTTCGCTTCTTTTTCGCTCAGGCCGATGTGCGCAAGTTCTGGATCTGTGAAAAGAGTGTAGGGGATTTGCCTGCCTGTTGTTACGCGGTTACCCCCCGCGAGATTGTCGCGCACAACGCGGAAGTCGTCGACACTCACATGTGTGAACTGCGGACTGCCTGCAGCTTCGCCAATCGCCCAAACGCCCGGCGCGGTCGTCTTCAACTGCTCGTTGACTTTGACGTACCCTTGATCATTCACTTCAACACCCGCCAAGTCCAGCCCGATGTTCTCAGTGTTCGGCGTCCGGCCCGCGGCAACAAGCAGATGTGTACCCGCGAGTGTCGTCTCATTACCGGTCTGCTCGATTGTTACGGCGACTGACTCGCCCGACCTACCCGAAACTTGTACAATGCGCGCACTCAAGAAAGTGTTTATGCCTTCGTCTTTGAAGAGGGTGGCAAGACCTTCGGCGACATCGTCATCTTCTTTATGCAGCAAGCGGGGGTTGCGGTCGACCACGGTGACCTTGCTGCCGAATCGCCGCATCGCTTGCGACAGTTCGATGCCGACATAACCGCCGCCAATGACAATCAGGTGCGCAGGGAGTTGATCTAATTCGAGCGTCTCGATGTGCGTCAACGGCTGAGCTTCAGCTAGGCCGGGGATTTTCCCCAGTGCGGGCCGTGTGCCTGTGCTGACGATGACATTAGCGCCATGGAGGTGGCGAGTCCTGCCGTCATCGAGAGCAACTTCCAGAGTCTTCGGGCCGGTGAAGCGACCGGTTCCGAGAATGAATTCCGCTCCGGTCTGATTGTAGTTATCGAGATATACATCATTCAGATGCGATACCATGGCGCGTTTTCGAGTGCGCACCGCGCTCATATCGATGCGGAAGCCGTTTGCGGTTATTCCGAACTCTTCACCACGTCGAAAGTAAGACGCTATCTTCGCGCTATGGAGAATGTTCTTGCTTGGCAGACATGCAATATTCGGGCACGATCCTCCTATGTACTTACGCTCGATTACCGCAACACGCTTTCCTTGACCGGCAAATGTCCACGCGGCAAGCGTCGATCCCGTGCCGCCGCCGAGGATAACCAGATCATATTCTTCAAGAGCGGGAGCCTGGGCTCCGCGAGTTGAAAAGATACCTTCTTGCTGATTCATACACAACCACCTCTCTACATGTTTCTCATCTTTCGAATGAGATTCGCTATATACCTTTGATCTCGCCGCCATCCATGCGGAGTGAAGCCCCGGTCATCCATTTCGCTGCTGGGGAAACCATGAAAGCCAGCAGGCCGGCGATCTCCTGGGGTTGCCCGAAGCGGCTGATTTGAGCTTGTTCCGGAAATCTGCTCGTTGCTTCTTGAACGGTCATGCCGTGAGCCGGCGCCCAGTGCTCGAGGAAGGAGCGTCGACGCCCCGTCATAACGGCGCCTGGCAGCAGGCTGTTTACCTGCACACCGTCTTTAATGCCCTGTTCGGCGAACGCTCTTGCGAGTGTAACGATGGCGGAATTGATTGTGGCTACAGCCGCGAAGGCGGGGTTGGGGTGAAGCGCCGAGTTGCCGGAGATAAAAACCACCGATCCCTGCGCTGTTTTCAACGCATCCCAAGCTCGAATCGTCAAGCGGCGCGCCCCATGCAGCTTCAATTCCGCACCGGATTGCCACTGCTCATCTGTCATCTCAAACAGATCGATTTGCGGCACTGCTCCCGCAATGTTAAGTAGCGCGTCAAGCCGTCCAAAGCGATGGAGGACGGTGCTGACAAGCGCGTCCGCGGCTTCTGCTTTGCTCAAATCCAAATCGCAGATGAGGGGTTCCGCACCAGCATGTTCGACTTCGGCTGCGACCTCCGTAAGTGCCGCCCGGTTTCGGGCGGCGAGCACGATCGTAGAGAAATCCCGGGCGAGACGGGTGGCCGTAGCGCGGCCGATGCCTTGGCTCGCGCCGGTCACAATGGCAACAGTCTTGTTCATCATAATGTTCTCGTTTGCAGCTAGTTTCAGGCTGATTGTGCAGCGGCGAGGATGATTTGCACTACTGATTCCGGCGCCGTCACAAGCGGCGTATGATCGACAGCCAGGGATCGAGTGTGCGCCCCCATGCGGTCTGCCATAAACTGCTGCGTTTTTGGGTTGATCATGCGGTCTTCTTCAGCAATCAGAAACCAGGAAGGTTTGTTGCTCCAGGCCGGCTCGGGCGCCGCCTTTTGGATGCATTTGACAGAGATGGGCCGCTGTACCGCCCCAAGCAATGCAATCTGATCTACTGTTGCGTGGTGTGCAAAAGCGTTGGAGAAACTTTCCTCCGGCATCCAGATCCACCCATCCTCATCCGGCGCAAGTTCTGGCGCCATCGGATGGGCCTTCTCGCGATAGAAGACTTCAGCGACAGTTTCTCCCCTGGCTGGGGCAAGCGCCGCAATATACACCAGGCCGCGCACGCGTTCGTCATGCGCCGTGGCAATTACCGCACCGGCGTAGGCGTGTCCAGCCACCACGACCGGACCCTTGGTTCGGGCAAGAGTGCGGCGGAGCGCCGCGGCGTCATCGCTCAATGAGCTGAGTGGAAGAGGCGCGGCGAAAACCCGGAGGCCCTTCTGAGTCAGCGGACCGATGACCGCGCTCCAACTTGATCCATCCGCCCAAGCGCCATGGGCAAGAATTACTGTTACGTTCTCAAGAGCTGTCATTGCGTTGAATCCTTATTCGTCAGCGTGTGGTTGGGTTGTGTGCGGCCTAGGCAAAGAAGTACTTGATGCGTTCGGCGATGAAATCGACCGAATCCTCCAATGCAAAGTGGCCCGTGTCAATGAGGTGCAATTCGGCATGGGGAAGATCCTTCTGATAAGCCTTTGCTCCTTCCACCGTGAAGAACGGATCATTGATGCCCCAAACAATGAGCATTCGCGGCTGTTTCGTGCGAAAGTACTCGTGCCATCCGTCATACAGACTGACGTTGGATTGGTAATCGTAGAGAAGATCAAGTTGAATCGCGTCGTTGCCGGGCCTATCAAGGAGGAACTGATCGAAGGTGTAGGCATCAGGGCTGATCAGGGTCGCATCTTTCACGCCGTGTGTGTATTGAAAGATCGTCGTCTCCTTCGTGAGTAAGCCTCGAACCGGGGTTTCCGTGGCGGCTGTTCGATTCTTCCAGAACGGCTTCATCGGATTGAAAGCTTCGCCGATACCTTCTACATAGGCGTTGCCGTTCTGCACTACAATTGCCTCAATTGCGTCCGGATGCCGCGAAGCGATGCGGTACCCGATCGGAGCGCCGTAGTCTTGCACATAGATGCCGAATTTCTTCAGTCCAAGCACCTCGAAAAGCAGCTTTTCCACGTGTTCCGCCAGATTGTCGAAGCTGTACTTGAATTCTTTTGCGGCGGGTGCGTCGCTATAGCCGAAACCAACATAGTCGGGCGCGATCACGTGAAAGCGTTCGGCGAGCTTTGGAATCAACTCACGAAACATATGCGATGAACTGGGAAATCCGTGCAACAGCACGATGGTGGGTGTGTTCGTGCTGCCCGCCTCGCGATAGAAGAGCTTTTGGCTGCCTACAGATGCGTAATGATAGGTCGTCATTGCAAAATCCTTTTTCTCCGAGAAAGATCCTTAGCCAGCGGTTTGCCTTGAAAACCGCGTCAGCTTCGTGGTCTGAGACTGCAACTCTCGTGCCAAATAGCGAAGCGGTCAACCCGTTGATCTGGATGACCTTAAAACACTCATGTTTCGGAAGATAGCTATCGTGAGCATCTTGCATGCCGGGCCTCTATCTGACGGATCTGTGACGGACATCCGGCTTCTGACGGCTTGCTGTCGCAGGCCCCGTCACGCGCGAGACGCGTACAGATGCGAATGCGACGAATGCGGCAGCGCACAAGGAACGGGAAACTAGACCGGCATTCCGCTACGCTTTGGGGAAGTCTTGCGAAAGTGTGTGGAACGGCGGTCGATACCAAGCCTCTGCATCCGGTAAAGCAGAGAGGTGCGCTTCATTCCTAACCGCTCCGCGGCGCCATTTCGACCACCGATTACCCAGTTGCTTGCTTCAAGCGCCAGGACAATGTGATCCCGTTCCACCTCGGCAAGGCCGCTGATCACGGCATCACGCTCTGAGTGCGTGTGGAATGACTCCAGTTCGGCGACGGTGGCACGAAGTACCAAATGAGGCGAGAGAATCACTGCCCGTTCGATGAAATTCTGTAATTCGCGAATGTTTCCAGGCCAGCCGTACCGCACCAGCGCGTCCATCGTCTCAGAAGGGATATGCTCGATCTTCTTATTCATTCGCCGCGAAAAGAGAGCCGTAAAGTGCCGCACGAGTTCCGGAATGTCTTCGCTTCTCTGCCTCAACGCTGGAACATGAATCGGGAAGACCTTCAGCCGGTAATACAGGTCTTCACGAAATGTGGACTGCTTCACCATGCTTGACAAATCGCGATGTGTTGCGGCGATGATCCGGACGTCCACTTTGTGGGTGCGATTGCTGCCCAGCCTCTCGAATTCCTGCTCTTGCAAAACCCGTAGCAACTTCGCTTGCAGTTCCAGAGGGATGTCACCGACTTCGTCAAGAAACAGCGTGCCCTTATTCGCCAGTTCGAAGCGTCCAACCTTCTGTGCGATTGCCCCGGTGAAGGCTCCTTTTTCGTGGCCAAACAGCTCGCTTTCAAGCAGCCCAAGCGGAATAGCGGCGCAATTTAATTTGACAAACGCGCGTTGCCGGCGATTGCTGAGATTGTGAATGGCGCGCGCAACCAGCTCCTTACCGGTTCCGGTCTCACCCAGGATCAACACGCTCGAGTCGGTAGGCGCCACGACCGACACCAGACTCAACGCGGTTTTCAAAGCGGGACTGCTTCCGACAATTTCGCCAAATTCGGCGCGAATTTCCTCTTCAAGATAAAGTCTGCGTTCGGTCTCTCTGTTTTTCTCCTCGGTTGCCCTTTCATAATCAAGGGCGTTCTCGACGGCAATAGCTACTTGGCGGGCTACTTGTTCGAGAAACGTAAAGTCCTCCTCGGTAAAGGCCCTTTCCGACCGGCTTAGTGCGGAGAGCACCCCGACCACGCCTTTTCGGCCGATCAGCGGCAGTTCGCAGCCGGACTTCAAACCTTCCGCCATCATCTGTTTAAAGAAGCGTTGCCCTTCTTGGCTTCCGAAGGTTTCAGGATCGTTACGCATTTCCTCGAGACTGCTGATGTGTTCGCTTTTGCCGGTCCGAAACGCCTTCCCACAAGGCGATCCTTCAATCGGTACTATTGCACCGTCGGCGACGAAACCTCGCGGCTGAGGATTGTACAAAACCGTGATACACAAGCGCTTGCGGTCAGTCTGCGGCAACACCAAGGCGCAAAAATCACAACGCGTGACACGCAGCAGCTTTGTGGACAGCGCCTCCACCAGCCCGCGAAAGTCCAATTTTGAGGTCATGCTATTCGTGATTTCCAGAAGCAAACGCAGCCGATCGCTTTCTCGCCACAGTTTTTCCGCATTAAGATGGCGTTCGATTGCGATTCCGGCAATATGACCCGCATTCTCAATCAACTGAAGATCGTTGAGAGAAGGGCTACGCACGTCGCGATAATGGATAGCGAACGTACCCAGCACTTTGCCCTCACTCGCGAATAAGGGCCGCGACCAAACTGCTCGAATTCCATACGGCAACATCAGGTCGCGGTAGTTGTCCCAGATGGGATCATCCAGGATGTCCTTTACAAACACCGTCTCCCTGCGATAAACAGCAGTGCCGCAGGATCCTCCTTTCGGGCCAATACACATCGGCCCCACATGAGCGCTGAATCCAGGAAGGCTGGGAGCCGCGGCACAATAAAGGCTCTTAGAACCCTCTTCTGGAAGCCAAATAGTACACAACGTGCCGGTGCCCTGAGATTCCACGAGCTGGGCAATGGTTGTGAGAACTTCAGCCAGCGGAGATCCGGCGAGGATCAATCTCAGAAGATTAAGTACAGACTCGGTGGAAAGAAGGCCCGCTTCGTTACTCGAGCCTTCGACTGTCGAGGCAAGTTCCGCGCGGCATTCTCTTGTTTGATTCATACGGTCTTCCTATCCAGCGCAGTCAATTTCCGGATTGTACCTGGATGACGCGGTCTCCGGAGGTTACGTCAGCACACTATCGTCTGCGCTTCTGCCGCAACTGCGCTGCCCTAGTGTCCATGTTCCTCGTCCGGGCACGATTTCTTCGGCGGCTTTCTTCATGCGTTTCACCAGAAAATCGATGTTTTCCTCCCGAATCCGGCCGATGGCGCCGGTGATCCCCAACGCCCCGACCACGCCATGCAAAGGATCGAACAGAGGCACCGCCAGACACCGGACGCCTAAAGCCTGCTCCTCATCGTCCAAAGCATATTGCTCTTTCCGGACGCAATCGAGCTTAGCGCACAGTTCTTCCGCGCTCTTAAGCGTCTTGCTGGTATGGCGCATCAGGGTGTGGTTGCTCAGGAACTCTTCGAGTGCAAACTTACGCAGGCCGGCGAGCATGACTTTCCCCGCGGCTGTACAGTGAAGGTTCGCCCGTTTTCCAGGATAAATATCGACCTGTGTCCCGGCGCCTGTGCAGCATTCAATGTACAGAGCCTGATGCCGGTCCAACACCGCCACATAACTGGCGAGTCCGATGGTCTCGGTCAGTGGCGCCAGGTGCGGGCGCGCCTTATCGCCAAGTTGCAGGCAACCGGCTGGCCCGATGCCCAAGATCTGAGCCTTCGCCCCCAAAGAGAATAGGTGGCTATTGGTCATTTGTTGCACATAACCGAGCCGTTGCAGTGTGACAATCAGGACATGCGCCGTACTTCTTGGAATGTGCAGCCGCTGGCTGATCTGAGAAAGAGTACAGCCATGAACAGAGGCGTCAAGTAATTCCAGAATCGCCACCCCACGTTCAATGGAAGTTGAGCGTGCTGAACTGTTTGCGGCCATCGGTGATCAATCCCCCTTGTTTTGTTCCTCTCTGGTCGGCCGGCAGTTAACCCGCAGCGGCCTTCCGCGCCACAACTCATTATCCGGCTGCAAAAGTGAGCCGGCGTCGAACTGTAGGCATGCTTCTTGCCGTTTCCGTTTTCTAATCCTGCTATAATGAAATCTAAATGAGCTTCTGGCGGCCACGCCTGTGGGTTCTGCAGGCCAACGCCTTGTATGAGCAACCCTGGCAGTCTGCTTCGACTTCCCCAACTACGCAATCCCACCTCGGTCCAACCCTTTACTTCACTGTGTCGTCGCAACTCTCTTCCAGTATTCCCTGTTAATGAAGTCTTCTATACAGATCACTCGCGGCATCGAATCGCTTTTTGGCACTCGCGATGAAAATATTCGCCTTCTTGAAACAGAGCTCAACCTCCGTACCCGGATCGTGGACGGTGGCGCGCTCGATTTGGAAGGCGAGGAGGCAGACGTGCGTCGCGCTGAACGTATTCTGTCTGACTATACGGAACTGATGGGCGAAGGCCATCGCTTCACCAGCGGAGACCTGAACAATTATCTGCGCGTCGTCACGGCCGATCCCAACGTCTCCCTCCGCCGCATGGTGGAAAGCGGCAAATCGCGCAGCTTCGGTAAAAAGGTCTTAGCCCCTAAAACCGTCAATCAGCGCCGCTACGTTGACGCCATTGAGCACCATGATCTAACCTTCGGCATCGGCCCCGCTGGTACCGGCAAGACTTATCTAGCCGTCGCCATGGCCGTCGCCGCCTTACTGAATAAGCAAGTAGCTAAAATCGTTCTCACCCGGCCCGCCGTCGAAGCCGGTGAACATCTTGGTTTCCTGCCGGGCACGCTGCAACAGAAAATCGACCCCTACCTCAGGCCGCTCTATGACGCACTCTTCGACATGATCGATGCCGAAAAGGTGGAAAAGCTGCTCGAACGCAACGTCATTGAAATTGCGCCGCTCGCCTTCATGCGCGGCCGCACGCTCAACGATTGCTTTATCATTCTGGACGAAGCGCAAAATACCACGCATGAGCAAATGAAGATGATCCTCACGCGCCAGGGCTTCAACTCCAAAATGGTGGTGACCGGTGACCGCACCCAGATTGACCTTCCCGCTGGACGCAAGAGCGGCATTCTGCACGCCGCCGAAGTCTTGCGAAATGTGGAAGGCATCGCGTTTGTGACGTTTGACGATACCGACGTGGTCCGCCATCCGCTGGTGCAGCGCATCGTGAAAGCGTATGATCGTTACGACGAGATGATTGGCGCAGGCCGCCAATATGCCCTGAAACTTCGCGGCGCTTCCGGCCAGGAGCCCGAAGCCGAACCTTTGCCGCCCACCACCGTGACCGTGGAAATTCCTGAGTTTCCGCTCGCCTGAATGGTGTCTATGGCTTCAGATCCTCCAAGTAAAAAAGACAAGCCTCCTGCGGTGCTCTTCGGAACTCTTCCGGCTGAGTTCAAACCCTCTGTGGCGGAAAAACGGCAGTTGGCCGCTTTCGCCAAAAAGCTTTCCGCGCGCATCGCGGGCGGCCGCGATTTTACCTGCCTCATTGCAGACGACCGCGAGTTGCTGCGCTTAAACTCCACCTTTCTAGGCAACGAATACCCCACTGATGTACTTTCCTTTCCGTCCCAAGCTGGACCCGCCGTCGCCGCGGATTCAGAGCTCGGTGAAATTGCTATTTCCATCGAACGCGCCGCCGCCCAAGCCAATGAATTCGGCCACGCCCCATTCGACGAGCTTCGTCTATTAATGCTGCACGGCCTGCTTCACCTCACCGGCCTTGATCACGAAAAAGATAAAGGCGAAATGGCCCTTGCCGAGCAGCGCTGGCGAGCCGAATTCCAATTGCCGCAGACCCTTATTGCGCGTCAGGGCAATTTGGATGAAACGCCGCGTGTGCCCAATAAGGTGTCCAGAGGAGCCCGCGCCATATGACGTTGCTCTGTCTAGTGCTGGTGCTGGCCGTCATCTGCCTGCTGTGTTTCGTCTCCTACGTCCAGTTGCTCTATCTGGAATCGCTGCGCCTGATTCGCCGCGACACGCCTGCGCTCAGTTTTTTCCGCGAAACGCTGGTCGACAAAATCGGACTCGAACTGGAACCTGGCTCGCTTGCCTTTTCGCTCGTCAAGCACGTCTCGCTTCCGCTTCTCGGTCTGTTCTTTCTCTGCCTGCTGGTGCGCGATGCCGTGCCGGTGTGGCAAAGCGTTCTGGAGGCGGTAGGCTTCTCCGTGCTGGCCATGCTGCTCTCCTCTTATTTCGTTCCGTATCTTCTGTATCACCGGACAGGCAGCCGCTGGCTACTGAAACTGTTGCCCATCATCCGCTTCCTCGCCGCGCTGGCCTCTCCCTTGGCATCTCTAGTAAAAATGTTCGAGTCGCTGCTTGATCCTAACCATAAAAACGGTAGCGAGACTGATTCGAATGATTCCGTCGAACACATCGAAGCGCTCATCACGGCCGGAGCCGAAGAAGGCATTTTCGAAGAAGAGGACCGCAAGCTGATTCATTCCGTGGTCGCCTTTGGCGGCAAGAGCGTCCGCGAAGTCATGACGCCGCGCCCCAACATCGTTGCCATTTCCTCCAACAAATCTCTCGAAGACCTTCGCCAGTTAGTCATCCATGAACAATATTCCCGGATCCCGGTGTACAGCGATAGCATCGACAACATCATCGGATTCATCCACGTTCGCGACCTCTTTGAGCTCGAAGACGAAGAGCGTCAAAAAAAGCCATTGAAAGATCTCATCCGCCCCATCCCGCTTGTTCCCGAGACCAAGCCCGGCAGCGACGTGTTGCGCGAAATGCAGCGTGACGGTGCTCACATGGTAATCGTCGTCGATGAATACGGCAACACCGCCGGTCTCGCCACCATGGAAGATCTCGTCGAAGAAATCCTCGGCGAAATTCGCGACGAACATGAACCCGGCCGCGACGTACGCCAGGAAGGCGATCACGTGTATATCGCCCCAGGCAGCCTGGATCTTGACCGGCTGCAGGATCTTCTGAATTTCCGGCCCAACGGCGACACCGAATCCACCACTCTCGGTGGCTTAGTCGCCGAATGGCTCGGGCACGTTCCGCAGGTCGGTGAAACCGTCGAACACGGCGGTATCCGAGTGGAAGTACTGGCCGGTAATGAGCGCCGCGTGGAAGAACTTCGCATCTCCCGCGCTCCCGCTCCCGACTCCCTGCTTGTGGAACCTGCCGTGGAACATGGTGCCAAGCGTGAGTAACGCAGAATCCAAGCAGAAACATCGTGCCGGCTTCATCTCCATAGCCGGACGCCCCAATGCCGGAAAGTCTACGCTCTTGAATGCGCTCATCGGCGAGAAGGTGGCTATTACTGCCCGTCAGGCGCAAACCACGCGCACCTCTATTCAAGGCGTGCTCACCATTCCTGAGGCGCAGCTCGTTTTTATTGATACGCCCGGCATTCACAAATCCGACACGCTCTTCAACAAGCGCATGATGGATACCGTCCGCGGCGCTCTGCAAGACCGTGATCTCGTGCTTTTCCTAGCCGATGCGACGCGGCCCTTCTCTGCCGAAGATGAACACGCTGTCAGCGCGCTTAGCCGTGAGGGTAAAGCCCTCTTCGTGCTGAACAAAATCGACCAAATCGATGACAAGCGCCTGCTCCTGCCCATCCTCGAACGCTACGCCGCGCTCTTTCCATTTGTCGAAGCAGTACCGGTTTCAGCCCGCAAAGGCGATGGCCTGGAAGAGTTGAAGCGCATCATCATTCGCTACCTGCCGGAAGGGCCGCGGCTTTTCCCCGGCGATTACATTACTGATCAGCCGGTGCGTTTCATGGCTGGCGAAATCGTGCGTGAAGCTATCCTGCATTCCGTGCGCGAAGAGGTTCCCCACGCCAGCGCCATTCTGGTAGATACTTGGGAAGAAAGTCCGCGCCTGGTGAAAATCGCCGCCACCATTCACGTGGAGCGGCCCGGCCAGAAGACTATCTTGATCGGAGCCAAAGGCCAGGTGTTGAAGAAGATCGGCACGGAAGCCCGCCTGAATCTGGAAAAGCTGCTTGGCCGCAAGGTATTTCTCGCATTATTCGTCAAAGTGAAACCCAATTGGCGTGAAGATCCGTCATTCTTAAATGCAGTTGATTGGCGTTCGATGTTAGGCTCGGAAGACACACACTCATGAGACGGTTCTTAGCTTGTGCCCTGATTTTAGGCGGAACTTTTGCCCAGACCGCGTTGCTGGCTGGCCAGAAAGCGCCCATGAATCCGGACGATCGTATTTCCGATCAAGTGCGGATGCGGCTTGCCACTGATGCCGACGTCAAAGGCGGCGCGCTCGACGTAGTCGTCAAAGATGGCACGGTTGTAATCAAAGGCCGTGTAGATAGCGAAAAGGGCAAGAGCAAAGCCACTAAGCTTGCCAAGAAAGTCAAAGGCGTGAAGACCGTTGACAACCAACTGGCGGTGGGGCCACCCGCCTAGTATCTTAAGAACTTGCGAACGGTTTTCCTAGCTACGGCTGCGTTATTTGCATCGCAATTTCTGTTCGCGCAAGCGTTGCCCAGTGATACCGATCGGCTTATTGCTACCGGCAAGCTATGGGTTGCGGTTAAATACTTTCACCCTTATCTGGCCTATCGCGATATCGATTGGGATAAAGCTCTAGTAGATGCCCTACCGAATATTCGCGCTGCAAAAACATCTGCCGAATATGCCGCCGCCGTGGATTCCATGCTCGGCGTCGTAAAGGTTCCCGGCGTGCACGATTCCGCGCCGCAGCGCGCCTGGATTCATTATGGCCTGGCGCCCACCCAGGGTGCGAATCCCGCTAACTTCTATTCCGGATTCTTAATCAAAGCCGGCAGCGAAACCGCCGTAGTTCCCATGGGAGGTTTCACGGTTTCAGTGCCGCTGACCGAACCGCTGCCGCCCACCAACGCGCCGCCCTCTCCGCCGCTCGACCGTGCTTACGCCGAAACTCCTTATCCCAGCACGGAGCTCCGTATCCTCGCGCTTTACAAAATCTGGGGCGTCATTCATTATTTCTTCGCCTATCGTGATCTCATGGATGAAGATTGGGACGAGCTGCTTCCCACCTTCATCCCCAAATTCATCGACGCAAAAGACGCCCGCGCATACAACCTGGCCATCTGCGAATTGCTGATCCACGCGGCCGATGCAAACACCGCGGCAACCAGCCCCACTCTGACTGAATATTTTGGCCAGTCACCGCCCGGTTTACGCCTTCGCTTGGTGGAAAAGCAGGCAGTCATCACGGAAGTGCTTGATCCCGCGGCCACCGCGGCCGGCATTCGCGTCGGTGATGTCGTGAAATCGGTGGATGGCGAGACCTTAGTGGACCGCTTCAAGCGCGAATCGCAATACATCTCTGCTTCTACCGTGCCTGGCCTCGGCTCTACCGTTTTGCAAACCATTCTCAACGGGCCCGAAGGTTCCACCGCCCAGCTTGCCATTGAAGACCGCGCCGGTCAGCGCAAACCAGCCAGCCTGAAGCGCAGCGCGTCCTATCGCGCGCAACTGATCCCGCAGCGGACTGGCGATGCCGTAAAACTTCTCTCCGGCGATGTCGGTTATGCCGATCTGGACCGCCTCCCACCTGCCGAAGTGGACGCCATGTTTGAAAAATTTCGTAGCGCGAAGGCAATTATTTTTGACGGGCGGGGCAGTGCCGCTCCGGCCGCATCAGCCATCGCCTCGCGTCTGGCTGCGGAACAGGACGTCGCTGCGGCCATCGTAACCGGCCCGTTAACTCTTTTCCCGGATCTCCCTCAGCCGGGCATCGCGACGAATACCGCCAGCTATTTCTCCGTCCAAACGCTCCCGGGTTCCGGCCAGCCGAAATTCACCGGTAAAACCGTCATGCTGATCGATGAGCGAACCACCGGGGAGGCCGAGCATGCCGGTTTACTTCTGGAAGTGGCCAACAAAACCTCGTTCATTGGGATACCCACCGCTGGGGCCGATAGCAACACCAGCAATGTCGTGGTTCCGGGTGGAGTGCTCATCTCTTTTTCCGGCCAGGACATCCGCCACGCCAACGGCGGCAAATTGCAGCGCCTGGGCATTCAACCGAACGTCAGCGCCGCGCCCACGCTCACCGGCATCCGCGCCGGGAAAGACGAGACCTTGGAAAAAGCCATTGAAATCGTCTCTCCGCCGGCCGCGAAACGTCTGATGGCGCAAGTGACGAATAATAGACAAAGATGACTTCCTTGATCGATTCCCTCAGCGAAGTTTCACCCGAAATTGTACGGTCTCTCGCGGACCGGCTCGGCGAACCAAGCGATTCCATTCGGAAAGCCCTGCAAACCAGCGCCGCTACCATGCTGGGTGCGATTGCGGGCCGTACGAATGAGCCGGCCTTCATGAGTCAGGTCACGAATATGATCATTGCTTTCGGAAGAAGCCACCTGGCCGGGTCCGTGGAAGCGGGATCTGCTTTCCTCGCAACATTGTTTGGACGTGATCGCCCGGTGGTTGAAAAAAAGATTGCGGAAGCCGCGGGATTGAGAACCCCGCCTGCCGCGGCGGTTCTTGCCAGCGCAGCGCCGTTGCTCATGGGTCTATTGGCGCCCAAGATCACTTCCACCTCCCTTGAACGCATAGTGACAGACGATCAGCCTCGTTTCCTGAGTCTCATTCCCGCGGGAGTTCCAGGCCTGTCCCGCTTACCGGGTTTCGCCGCGAGTGCCGCTGTTGCCGGCGGCCGCCACCGCTCAGACGCAAACGCCGGTAAGCATTGGCTATGGCAGGTGCTCCTGCTAGGCGCTCTGCTGATTGCCGCTCTGGTCTGGTATTCCTATCGCGGCAGCTCCACGTGATCCCTCGGCCTTCTTTCCCCGGTACGCTACCATAGCGAAAGCCCAACCAACCGCCTAACGAACTCTTCCTTATTCGTCATTTCACTATGCCGCTTTATCAGGCGATTGTTCTCGCCGTTATCCAAGGTCTAACCGAGTTCCTGCCGGTCAGCAGCACCGCGCATCTGGCGCTCGCGCCCCAGCTATTTCACTGGGCGGACCCGGGCCTCGGCTTTGATGTCGCCCTGCATGTCGGCACACTGGCGGCCGTTCTGATTTACTTCTTCCGCGACTGGGTGCAGGTCGTTGTCAATGGCATCGGTTTTAACTACCGCGGCTCCAAGCCCGATGAGAATAGCCGTGCCCTGTTGTGGTACTTGGTCGTAGGCACCATCCCCGCCGGTCTGGCCGGCCTGAAATTTCAAAAATACGCGGAGCACGCTTGGCGCAGCCCCTACATAATCGCCGCCATGCTGATCGGCGTTGCCATCGTCATGTATCTGTCGGACAAGACCGGCGCTGAAAAAAATGGGCTCGATCAAATGAGCTGGTTTGACGTCATCATGATCGGCGTGGGCCAGGCCTTTGCCATTATTCCCGGCGTGTCGCGCAGCGGCATCACCATTGCGGCCGCCCGCTTTCGTCACTTCAACCGCGAGGCCTCCGCCCGCTTCTCTTTTCTGTTGTCCACTCCGGTAATTGCCGCGGCGGCATTGAAAGATGCCTGGGATCTGCATAAGGCTGGCGGCATCCCGCCGGAAATGAAACTGCCCTATCTCGCGGGTGTTCTGGTCAGCGCAATTGTTGGCCTCATTGTTATTGCATTTTTCTTGTATTATCTGCGGCGTCACAGCTTGAGTGTCTTTGTCGGATACCGGATCGTATTTGGCATAATAGTAGTCGCTCTGGCTGTTTTCCTCCGCATAGGCGGATGAACTTCTTATCTCCAACTCGCTCTCCGCGCCTCAACGAGGCGGTCGGTATCCTTCTATTGCTCGTCAGCCTCGCCATGTGGCTGTCGCTGCTCTCCTTTTCCGGATCCGACCCGTCCTGGAATACTGCGTCCGCGGCCGTTCATACCCATAACCTGCTCGGCTTGGTCGGAGCCCGCTGGTCCGATTTCTTTCTCCAGATCTTTGGCCTCGCAGTTTTTCTATTACCTATTCATATTGGTGTACTGGGTTGGAAGTGGATTCGCTCGGCGGACATTGAAAGCCCCTGGTTCCGTATTTTTGGCAGTCTGGCGTTATGGTTTTGCGTTTGCACCGGCTGCGGCCTCATTCCCAATCAGTGGTTAATCGGCGGATCGGTCCGCCTGAGTGGTTTGGTTGGCTTGGTGCTCGCCGATTATCTCCGCTCGCGTTTTGATCTTGCCGGCTCGGCCATCATCACCGTCGCCTCGGCGGTAGTCGCTCTGTACTTTGCCACCACCTTTGAAGTTTCCACGCTGACCCGGCTCTTCATGACCGTCTTCGGCGGCCCCATTGAAGCCTGTAAGCTCTGGGTTGCAAGATGGCGTGCCTCCCGTGCGGCGCGGCGTGATCGCGCCATTGAAAAGGCAAGGCTGAAGGCCGCCACCCGCACCGCCCGTCGCTTGGCCCAACCGGCCGCGCCGCCAGATCCAGCCGCTCCAACCCGCCCCCGCAAGCCTCCTTCCACTGCTCCGCCTATCAGCACTCCAGTCGAAACCTCAATGGTTGAAGACTTAACGCGCGCGATTGAGAAAGAGGACGCTGAGCCTCCCTTCGATATGCCCGCGCCGAGCTCGGAACGCCGCACTCCAGGGCCTGTTCTCGTCTCTGAAATCCCCATCCGGAGCCTTGCCGACCAGCCGGTGGTTCCCGCCGATTCTTTCGGCGACGAAGCCATCCGCATGGCGCAGGGTCCGGCCCAACCGCCGCCCCCCGCGCGCCGGTCTGAGCCTTCTCGCGAGCGCGAGCCTGCCAAGCGCAAACATGTCTACCGGCTACCGGATACGTCCCTACTGAATGACGTGCCTCCGGGAAATGGCTTTGACGGCCAGGAGCTGAAAGATGTCGCCGGCAAAATTAAATCGAAGCTGGACGAGTTCAACGTGCGCGGCGCCGTCGTGCAAATCAACCCCGGCCCCGTTGTCACCACTTTTGAATTCAAGCCGGAAGCCGGCGTAAAATACAGCCGCATCACTACCTTAAGCGAAGATCTATGCCTCGGGTTGCAAGCCGAATCGGTGCTGATTGAGCGCATACCCGGTAAATCCACCGTTGGCATTGAAGTGCCCAACTCGCGGCGCGAAGTCATCAGCCTGCGCGGCATCCTTGAGTCGCCGGAATTCGATACTGCCTCTTCCAGGCTCACCATTGCGTTGGGCAAAGATATTAACGGCCGTATCAAAGTGGCGCCGCTTGAAACCATGCCGCATCTTTTGATCGCGGGCTCCACCGGTTCAGGCAAAAGCGTCATGCTAAACGCCATGATTATGTCGTTCCTCTACAAGGCGACGCCGGACGAAGTCCGCATGATCATGATCGATCCCAAGCGCGTGGAAATGGGCATTTACGAAGGCATTCCCCATTTGTTGACGCCCGTCATTACGGAGCCGAAGAAAGCCACCTACGCGCTGAAAAACGCTGTGCTGGAAATGGAGCGCCGCCTCAAGCTGCTCGCCGCACAAGGCGTCCGCAATATCGATCAGTTCAACCGCAAAGTGGCGCAATTGCGTCAAGCGCCGCGCGGTTTGTTTGACGATCAGGAAGACGAAGCCGAAGAGCTCAAGCCGCTCCCCTTTGTGCTGATCATCATTGACGAGTTGGCCGACCTGATGATGCTCGAACGCGCCAACGTGGAAGAATGCATCACACGCTTGGCGCAAATGGCGCGCGCCGTCGGCATGCACTTGGTGCTGGCCACGCAGCGTCCTAGCGTGGATGTCATCACCGGCTTAATCAAGGCGAATTTCCCATCGCGTATCAGTTTTCGTGTCGCCACGCGCGTCGATTCCCGCACGGTGCTCGACAGCATGGGCGCCGAACACCTGCTAGGCAAAGGCGACATGCTCTTCCTGCCGCCCGGATCTTCACGCCTCACGCGCGTGCACGGCGCCTTTGTCAGCGAATCGGAAACCAATCAAGTGGTGGAGTTCTGGAAGAGCCAGGCCAAGCCCGAATACGACGAAAGCTTCCTCAAAGCGCCCCCCGCCGAAGATGACGACGACGCATCGGAGCCCGACGAAATCATGGACGGCGAGCAGGACCCCATGTACGAAGACGCCGTGCGCGTAGTGCTGGAGATGGGCAAAGCATCCACTTCCACCCTGCAGCGCCGTTTACGGCTAGGCTACGGTCGCGCCGCCCGCATACTCGACATCATGCAGCGCGACGGCATCATCGGCCCGCCCGACGGCAGCAAGCCCCGCGAAGTCCTCAAGCGTCCCGACTGGCTCAACGAAGTAGAAAACCAACTCCGATAATCCGCGGATATATAATTGAAAGTAAGCGAGTTATTGTGTTAATAGTGTTGGGGACTAGTTCAGGTTGTTTGCTTCATCGCATATTTTGAGCAGATCGACTCGCATATCTTACCTAGTTCGGCATAAATCATCGCCGGGCGAATGTTTAATCGCGATAGTTCTTCTCGAATGTTGCTTGCGTACTGCGGATCAACTGAAATTTTTGCTGTAGCGTTCAAAGGACCAAAAGGCAAAGTCCCCGTATTGGTTTGGGTAGTGTGGTGGGCAACATGCCATGCAGCCTGCATTGTAGTTCTCAGGCTGTGACTAAACGGCTGGTAGACGACAGCCCGCCCGATCATTGAAGGCGCACCACCGCCGCCTACTAGTGTTTGCTCCCTAAATTCTTCTGCCCTTGCATCATAGACATAAATCGTCGGAGCACTGACGAGATCAGCTTCTTCAATTGCAAAATAGAATGCGACCAGCGGACTTGAACTCCAATCGGTCAAACGGGTGGGTAAGCCATAGTGCTGTGCTAAGCTAAGCCAGTTAAACGAGTCCGTAGGGATCGACGGAAGAAACGGACCACCTTCTCTTTGAAGATCGTTTATATAAAGTTGTTCAACTCGGCTAGTTTCTACGTCCTCTAAACCATAAGTTCGTCCCTCAATAACAAAACTTTCAGTACGAAATAACTTAGGAAGGATCGGCCAATCTTTTCGTTGTCCGCGATACAGCCTGATCTGAGTTTTCGGATCACGGACGACACGTCGCTCCGCACTCCAGAACTCTTCCAGATTTTTCACCTTAGCTTCTTCTGGAAGTGATACGTTGTCGGATTTCAACTCCTCTTTCATTCTTTGTCCTTCCCCAATGTCATGAATGATCTGGTCTTCACGATTCCAATGGCTGCTATTGCAATGTTCGGCGCGATCCTAAACGTGCGTTGGTTAATGCCTCAGCGGAAACTTCCTGACTTTTAGAAACTCCCGAAGCAGCAAGAGTCGGTCCTTCTGGGTGCTCTTCTCTACGCGACCCCGAAGTTTTTTATCGTCGGTAAGAATGCAAAGGGCCGGATCGGATAGGTAGATTAACTGACCTCCGTCAATCCAGTCTCCCTGCTGTTTTTCAAAATTATATTTGTCATACCGAACCCTTTGATTCAAGATTTTGTCATGTTGATAGACCGCATCCAAAGCCTGTGCGAAACGTTGAGTTTGATCGTCGTCCAAAGTATATCCGTGATTTTTGGCCAGGCCACGTGCAAAGCCCTCTTGGGTAGGGAAACGCACGCTCCCCTCACGCACATGTTGCATCAAGTTGTTGTGCCCAGCGACCCCTTCTTGATGCTTTGCGCGATGAATGCCAGCATGTAATCGCGTCCTAGAATTCCGCCAGTCTTGCGGAGTCTTCACTCCTGTTTCAAGCTGCTCCCTGGTTCTAGCATGAAGAACTATCCCTATCTGCCGTCTGAATTCACTTGGACGCAATGCGGGAGAGGAAACATGGAGGCCGAGAACCGTCTTGAGCGCATAAGACGTTGGAGGAAGCAGAACTTTGATCTCACGGGTTCCCGCCATGACCCGAAACTTCTCCTTGTCATTTTCGAAGTATTCTGCCCTTCCATTGATTACGCCGTTAAGCAACTCAATGAAAGTAGTCGGAGAAACAACAACTCGGAATTCACGATTAATCTGCTTCACGATAGAAGCCAGATCAGTCCAG
Organism: Bryobacteraceae bacterium; assembly: GCA_036488895.1. Taxonomy (GTDB): domain Bacteria; phylum Acidobacteriota; class Terriglobia; order Bryobacterales; family Bryobacteraceae; genus Bog-105. Next base: position 38,802 of record DASXGT010000079.1, read on the forward strand.
TAATTATCAACGAGTTTGGCACACGCGTTTGTGTCCAGCAGTAGTTCCCGTTTGCGTTGCATGCTTGACGTGTTTTCCGCTTATTGCTTACAGCTTTCAATATCCCGTCAGTTCTGAAAACTTTATTTTCCCGCCTTTAACCTTGCTGACATTAGGCTGCGAACGTACGTCTGTCAAAAGCTGTTCGACCCGGCTAGCGAATTCTTCGGCGATCTCCCAATAGTCGGCGTCTTTCTCTAAAGAGAGCGAGGCGGCTATGTCTTGTCGCAGATAACCGCTTTCAGCAAGGGGCATGTAATTCAAGGAGAGGTCGCTCTTTAGATGCTTGAGGAACTCTTCATCCGCCGTTTGTGAAAGATCGTGCTTGTAGCAGTTGGCTAGGAGACGAAGTGTCTCCATTGACGAATTCCATTCCACGTATGATCTCAGTTTCAGCAAGTCGATCAGGCGCTTCCAACCGTATTTTTTCTGCTTCAGGTATTCGCGCTCGGCTTTCAACTTCTCTCGATACTGTTCACGGCCAATAGCTTCACCATCATCTGTAGTCCGAGCAGCGATTCTAACTAGTTCTCTCTCAACTTGATGGCGAAGGGCCACCAGAAGGAGAAGGCAAAGCTCATTCAGAAAAGGTTCGTCTGAAGATAGCCACTGATCACGCGCCGCCTCGATAGCCTCCTCACTGTCATCAACCACATGAGGGACCCTACGATCCGCTTCGGCTCTGATGAGGCGGATCATGTCTTGAGCAACGGCAGTGTCCATGTCGTGAGTATCATACATCCCCAGGCGGTCATCGGGATGACGCGATACACTCGATGCGGTGCAGGTGAGGCGTTAATGATGGGCGACGGGATCACGGTTTGGACGGCTTGTTGTATTGTGATCGGAATGTTTTTGGGGCTGGTGCTAAGAGATGCTGCTGGTGCATTAGGCAAGAGCCTTGTTCAGTGGCTAACTCCTGGGATTTCAAGGAAAGAGGCCAAAGAAAAGAAAACAGGTGAACTCGCAGCCATTAAAGAAAGTCTGGACGATCTTGTTGATCAAACCCGAACGCTCACCACTCTTCAAAGTCATATTCAAGCCGCAGTGGATGGAGATCTGTGGCTTCGGCAAATGCACCTCACACAGAAGCGTGACCTATATGCTTCATTCTTCAAAATCATCGCGAACATGCGTACCTTGATCGGAGATCTCGAATTAGATTTTGATCTGGAAAATCCAACAGCCAAAGTTGCTGAGATGCTGGATAAGTACAGGGACTTGGAGACTGAGCTTGAGGCTACAATGGCGCTTGCTCGTTGCTTTCTTAGCGAACCTGCAATTAAATCACTTGACAAAGAGCGAGAACTACGGACACTTAGTCAAGAATTAACACCCAAGGACCGTAGATTTGCGCTAGGGCAATTGGAGTTCGCCTTGATCGCTACGGCAAGAGATGAATTTAGCACCGGTGGTGGGTCTTCCATTTCAAAATCCGCCTCAACTACAGCAGCCATTTAAGCAAGTTAGCTATTGTATGTTGTATGCGTGTTGCATAGCATCGCTGCGAATGCGCCAAAAGCGGGAAAAGCGACTTTGCCTAGACTCGTAAAAACAGATAGATAGCGGAAAGGAAAGGAGGTTGCTTACAGAGCAGCGAAGTAGAAAACCAACTCCGCTAGTGCCTCATCAGCACTCGCGATATGCTGTCACCTGATGACACGACGCACAATGCTGGCCACGAGCGCCGCCTTCGCCCTAGGGCAAGGCAAATGGGACGAAGCCGTCCAGTTGCTGCAGCAGCAGACTAGCTCCGGAGACGTATCAGGCGCAACGCTCTTCATTCGCAGCGGCTCAACAACAGTGCAACGCGCGTTCGGCAAAGCGCAAAGCCCGGATGCCGTGTTCCTGCTGGCATCCATCACGAAACCAATGACGGCCTCGGCTCTAATGATTCTGGCGGACCACGGGCACGTGTCGTTAACAGACCCGGTGCAGCGCTTCATCCCCGAATTCCGGGGCGACGGCCGCGAACGCGTATTGGTGCGTCATCTGCTGACCCACACGTCCGGCCTACCCGACATGCTCCCGGAAGACCAGGACCTGCGGAAGCGCCATGCGCCGCTCAGCGAATTTGTCGCACTCACCTGCCGCACTCCCTTGCTGTTTGCACCGGGCGCGGAAGTTCGCTACCAGAGCATGGGGCTCCTTCTTGCGTCGGAGATCGCCTTGCGTATTACTAAAGAACCCTTCCCGGCATTCGTTCAGGACCACGTGTTCCGCCCGCTCGGTATGCGAAATACTTCATTAGGTCTCGGCGGCCGGGCCATTTCACAGACGATGCAATGTCAAGTCAAGGACCCCAGCGATTGGGATTGGAATAGCGCCTACTGGCGCAATCTCGGGTCGCCCTGGGGCGGAGCGCATTCCACGGTGGGCGACTTGGCCCTATTCCTGCAATATTTCGCTCACCCCGATGCGCGCGTCGTGAGGCCGGAAACCGCATCCGCAATGATTACGAATCAGACCGCCGGCCTGAACAAACGCTGGGGGCTCGGCTGGATGCTCAACAACGGCCAGTTCGGAAAAGGTTGCTCCGCCGCCACGTTCGGTCATAGCGGTTCCACCGGCACCATGTGCTGGCTTGATCCGGAGAAAGAGCAAAGCTTGGTGCTGTTGACCACCAAGCCCGCCCAACAATCCAACAAAACGCTGCTGCATCCGGTATCGGACAGCGTATCCACCAGCACCTAATGCGCGGCGATCATAGCCTCCGCGTCCTTTAAAAACGCTGCTTGGCTGCCTGCCCGCGTATAGAACATGTGTCCACCGGGATACTCATGCACGGCGACGCGCTTCGGATCGCCCATCAGCGGCATTTCATCCACCGACAAGACAGAGCCCATAAACGGACAACTCAGGTCACTCCACCCATGCGCGATGAGCACCCGTAGCTTCGGGTCTGCGGCCACTGCATTGCGCAAATCGGCGGTTGAGCCGCGTTCCAGAACCCGGTCCCGGTCCCATTGTTCGTTTACCTCGTAGGAGAGCGCGTTGTAGCGGCCCACCGCTTTCCAACCCACGACGCGCGTAACCCAATCCACCATCGCCGTCGTTGTCGGCGCGATCATGGATTCCAGAATGGGATCGTTTGATTTCTGATCCGGGGAAAAAGGAAAGGGATCGGGCGACGTAACGTTTGAATCGTATACCGATCCGATCTCGCCCTTCTCGCGGTGTACCTCGCGAAGATAGGCCTCAGTATCGATGCGCCCTCCCGAATGCTTCACGAAAGCAGCGTCGAGTCCGCTCAGCTCCGTCACCTTCTTGATCAGCCGCGGCGTCGCCTCCGGGTCGGACCGGCCGGCCAGCAGGTCGGTCACATATTGCCCGCGCGTGTACGCAATCACCGCCGCCATGCGTTCCGCGCTGAGTTGGTGTTCGCGTTCCAGATGCGCCGCTGTGATAGAAGGTAGCGTCATCATCCAGGGAAGCGGAGAAATCTCGCCGTTGCTTCCAATCCACGGATTCAGATACGGCGAAACCAGAACAACCCCATTCATGGCGATGCCAAGCTGCGATTGCAGGTAATGCGTAACACGCGGTCCGCGATAACCGCCGTAGCTTTCGCCAATCAGGTATTTCCGTGACTGCAGCCGGCTGTTCTTCACCAGCCAGTCATAGATTACGCGTGAAAGATACTCGATGTCCGGTGTGGTCGAGTAGAAGAATTTCTTCGTGTCCGCCGGGGAGACCAGCGAGCGCGAGAATCCGGTGCCAATGGGATCAATGAAAACAAGATCGGAAAAGGGCAGCCACGTTCCAGGGTTGTCCGTCAACCGTGCCGGATCGGATGGACTGTCTCCCTGGTCGGCAAACGGGATGTGTTTGGGCCCAATGGCGCCCAGGTTGAGATAAACCGAAGAGGCGCCAGGCCCGCCGTTCATGGCAAATGTCACCGGGCGATCCGCCTTGTCCTTCACCCCGTCCAATAGGTACGAAGTGACGACAACTTCCCCACTCTTAATCTCCGCCTTACTTGGGTCCGTGCGGTTGTACACCGGAATCACGCCGACTGTCGCCGTGTAGTGCAGCGTATTGCCATTCACCGTCACTGTCTGTGCGACCGACGCATCCGGGGGCAGCGGGGGCAAAGGCTCAGGCTTCGCATCGGGGCTGGGAGCAGGCGTCTCCTTCGACGCTGGGGCTGTTTCTTTATGCTCCTGCCCGGACGCGCGGTAGGTAGCAACGCAGCACAACGAAAGAGACAAAATAAGGACGGCGCCAAACCGTCGGCTAGCAAGCGAAAGGCTCATTCGCCGAAGATAGCAAGTTACTGGCTAAAGAATCCACGTTGAGGAACAATCCTGCCTCGCATGCCCGCCCACATGCCTGCCCCACATGGAGTGATACCGTGTCATAAGAATGCGGTTGCTCATCGCCCTTTGCCTCTTTTGCGCGGGAGCGTCGAACGCAGCGGAAGATTGGCTCCTGACTCTTCAGAACGTCAGGCAGAAAGTCATCGAAGCCATAGGCAGATCCGACAACTACATTTGCATGCAGGATTTATCCCGTTTTTATTACGATGTATCCAATCCAGCCCTAGCCTGCCGGCAGCCGCCGGCCGTACCGTCCACGCCGCCGCGCGTGCAGGACCGGTTGAAATTAGACGTCGCCGTCTCTCAAGGATCTGAAATTTACTCGTGGCATGGAGACAACAAATTCGCCGCTACAACCGTGTCGCAAGTAGTTCGCGAGGGTCCCATTGCTTCCGGCAGCTTCAATGGCTATCTGCGCAACATTTTCGGGGAGCGCGGCGTTAGCTTCACTTATCGCGGCCTGTCGAAAATAAACGGCCTGGATCTGTATAGTTTCGATTACGAAGTGCCGCTAGCGGCTAGCCACTACCAAGTGCAAGCCGGAAAGCACTTTGTCCTGACGCCGTTTCATGGATCGTTCTCGGCCCACGCCGGAAACTTCCTGCTCTACTCATTGGTGGTGACCGCCGACGAAGACAAGCTTTCGCAAAAAACGGATATTTGCGCTTCGGAAACCAGGCTGGTTTACCAATCAGTCAGAATTGGCAGCCACGATTCGTTGCTGCCCGCCTCATTCGATCTTCTGATAGGCGGCCAAGAGGGATCGTTCACCGAGAGCGAAGGCCTCTATTCGGCGTGCCGCGAATACACGGGTGAATCCATTTTGCATTTTGACATCGACGATACGGAGAAGGCCGTCGCCGGGCCCACGAAGCTAGAGAGTGAGCCTCTGCGTTCCGGCATCTACTTGCGGATAGGCTTGCGCGGTCAAATTGACGAGGAATCGGCCTACGCGGGTATGCCGATAGAGGCCGTGCTGGTGCACGCGGCAAAGATCGGCAAGGGCATAACGCTGCCGCGCGGCGCGGAGCTTCGGGGCGTCATCACCCGTTTTCAAATCGTTCGCAGGCCGGCGCATGCGGTGGTGATGAAACTCGAATTCAACAGCATCACTGATGGCAAGACACTATATTTGTGCAGCGCCATCCATGCAGTGATTCCAACTTCACCGCTGGGTTTTCCCGTTGGCCGGCGAGGATCTATGCCGGTGCGTGGAATGAATCAACTAAACGAACCCAGCGATGGCAGCCTGATTTTTAACGATTCCCGCGTGCACCTTGATAAAAACTTCACCAGCCTGTTCGTCACCATTAATCCTTCCGAATCGGACGCACGGTAGGTGGTCCGGCAATCACTCCGCCGCCACCATCAAATCGAAAACCCGCCCCAACAACCCCACCGCGTCCTTCTGCGAAACCCGCTTGGGGTCATAGGCATGTTCCAACACTAGGCCGCTCAACGTAATCTCCAAAACCACTTTCTTCAGCCGCTCCGCCTCTGGATTCCGCTTGTCATAGCTGAGGAGCCTTTCCATGGATTCCAGCTTCAGCGATGCCCGAATCCGCTGATGCGCGGCCGCCCATTTCTCGCGTAAGTTGCCATGCCGTAGCGCAAATAATTTGAACTCCAGCATCATTAATACCCATTGGCGGTCCCCGGCGCATTCCAGGTAAAACGCCCGTAGCGCTCGTAGCGCTTCTTCCCGCGTGTGCACCCCTTCCAAAATGGCTTGCAGGCGCTTCACTCGTTTTTCGGCTTGCTGTTCCAGCAGTGCAAAAAATAAATCTTCCTTGGCGTCGAAATTAGCGTAGAAAGCCCCGCGCGTATGTCCGGCTTCGGCCGCAATATCTTCAATGCGGGACGCCTCAAACCCATCGCGCGCAAAAATCCGCAAACCGGCTGCAATCAGCTTTCGGTACGTTTCCTCCGTTCGTTGTTGATGCTTGTTCGGAGCTTTGCGGATGGACGGCTGGGCCATATCTGTCTATAATTATATACACGAATGCATGCAATATGGTACATCTATGTATGTATTGAGCTGTGTGTATTTTTGGGTTGGACCCTCATGAGGTATATTTCTCTCGCTTCCATCTTGCTTCTCGGCGCTGCCGCCGTGCTGGCGCAAGCCCCCGGCTCCGGCCCCGCTCAGACTACCCACGCCGCGCAGTTGCCTCTCTCCGGTAGCTCCACTCAAACCGGCGCGGTCTCCACGCAGCAATCAACCGTGTCCGGAAGCGGCGCCGCTACCATCAATAGTTCTGTCCAAGTCAGCGGTAACTTTGCCGGAAGCGTTGTGTCCGGCAACATCCCCCCGGGCTCCATTGCACTGACACTGGCCGAAGCCGTCAAGCGCGGCTTGGACGCGAACCTGGGGCCTATTGCCGCCAATGATGCCGCTCGTGCCGCGCGCGCCGAACGAATTCAAGCGCTCAGCGCCATGCTGCCGAATATAGCCGTCAATGCCAGCGATACCGTTACGCAGGTGAACCTGGCCGCCTACGGTTTTCAGTTCAACGTGCCGGCCAACGTCGGCTTCTCCATCCCAAGCGTCGTGGGGCCGTACAACTATTCCTCGTTGCAAGGTTCGCTGAGCCAATCCATTTATGATCCGGTCGCGCATCGCAACTATCTGGCCTCAAAGCAATCGGAACGCGCCTCTCAGCTCAGCGCAAAAGACGCCCGGGAGTTGGTGGTGCTGGCGGTTGGCGGCAGTTACCTGCAAACCGTAGCCACTGCCGCGCGTGTCGTTTCCCAGCGCGCCCAAGTGGACAATGCGCAAGCCATCTACCACCAGGCGGAAGTTCGCAAAGCCGCTGGCACCAATGCCCGTATTGACGTTACGCGCAGCCTGGTCGAGCTACAAACCGAGCAACAAAGACTCAGTTCGTTCGAAGCCGACCTCCGCAAACAAACCATCGCGCTGGCGCGTTTAATCGGTTTGCCGCTCGACCGCGAGATCACCCTTTCCGAACCGCTCAACTCCAACGCGTCCACCGTACCCGAAGCGGACGCCGCTATTCAAAGCGCCTTTCATAACCGTGCCGATCTGCAGGCTTCTCAAGCGCAAGTACAGGCAGCCCAGCGCGTCCTCTCCGCCGCGCGCGCCGAACGGCTGCCGTCGGTCTCGCTCAATGGCAGCTACGGCGTCATTGGGCCCAATCCGGCCTCCACGCATGGCGTCTTCTCAATTACCGGAGCGGTCAACGTGCCCATCTGGAATGGCGGCCGTACCCACGGCGACATCGAACAAGCCACCGCCGTTCTCAATCAGCGTCAAGCCGAGTTGGCGGACCAGCGCGGCCGTATCGAGCAGGACGTTCGCACTACCCTGATTGAGCTCCAAACCGCCAGCGGTCAAGTCCGGCTCGGAGAAAACAATCGCAACTTAGCCAATGAAACTCTAACCCAAGCGCGTGACCGCTTTGCTGCCGGAGTCGCTACCGCTGTGGAGGTCGTGCAAGCTCAGCAGCAGCTTGCCGGCGCGGAGAGCGATTATATTTCCAGTCTCTATTCTTTCAATCTGGCCAAGCTCGCCTTGGCGCGCGCCACAGGCGAGGCCGAAAGTAATTTCTCCGAAACCTTGAAGGGAAGTCATCCATGAGTACGCAACCAGCCCCAGCGCCAGTGGCGGTAAGTGCGCCCGCCAAACCATCACCCACCGCCGGGCGTAAGCGCGCTTTCATTATTTTCTTTGTGATCCTGGCGATATTAGCCACTGGCGGCATCCTGTTTTGGCTGCACGCCCGCCAGTTTGAAACGACTGACGACGCGCAGATCGATGCCCATCTGAATCCAGTCGCCGCTCGCATCGATGGAAATGTCGTGCGTGTCTACGTCGAAAATAATCAGACGGTGAAGGCCGGAGATCCGCTGGTCGATTTGGATCCGCGTGACTATCAGGTTGCGCTCGATCAATATGTTGCAAAACTGGCGCAGGCCCGCAGCCTGGTGCTCGCGCAAGAGCCAAACATCCCCATCACGCAAGTAGAGAACACCACCAATATTTCGACGGGCGAGGCGAGCGTTGCCAATGCCACGGCCTCATTGGGCGCCGCCGAACGGGACCGTGAAACCGCGCAGGCCAAGCTGAATGAGTCGCAAGCGAACCTGGCCAAAGCTCAAGCCGATTTGGCGCGCTATAAAATCCTCATCGCAAAAGAAGAAGTCTCCCAGCAGGAATACGACCAGATCGTAGCCACCGCCAAGGCGCAGGAAGCCACTGTAGCCGGTAATCAGTCTGCATTGCAATCCGCCGCGCAATTGATTGACCAGCGTCGCGCGCAGCTAGCCCAGGAACAAAGTAAGCTCATACAGTCGCAGCGTAACGGACCTACTCAACTGGCCTTCCGGCGCGCTGCCGTTCAATCGGAACAGGCCGGAGTGAAAACCGCGCAAGTCGATCTGGAACAGGCGCAACTAAAGCTCAGTTACACCAAAATCGTTGCTCCGGTTTCCGGCATCGTGCTGCAGCGCTCGGCGGAAGTCGGCGCGCGCGTTTCAGCCGGCCAGCAGCTCTTGACCATCGCGCAAATTGACGATCTCTGGGTTACCGCAAACTTCAAGGAAACACAGTTGCGCAACATCAGGCCCGGCCAGAGCGCCGCTCTGCACGTAGACGCTCTCAAGGAAGATTTCGAAGGCTACGTACAAGATATCGGCGCGGCCACCGGTTCGATATCCAGCGTGCTGCCGCCTGAAAATGCCACCGGCAATTACGTGAAAGTCGTGCAGCGCCTGCCGGTCAGGATTCGCTTCAAAAAGGATCAGCAACGTCTCAATCGTCTACGTCCCGGCATGTCTGTCGAGCCGGAAGTTCGCATCGGAGGCTAACCCGCATGCCTGCGCCCCTAACCCATCGCGATTGGCGGCCCAAGCACAATCCTTGGATTGTCGCTCTAACCGTTACGCTTGCCACTTTCATGGAAGTGCTGGATTCCTCCATCGCCAACGTCTCGCTTCCTCACATCGCCGGATCCTTGGGCGCAACCTACGAGGAATCTACTTGGATTCTAACCAGCTATCTGGTTTCGAGCGCCATCGTTCTACCCGTCTCAGGCTGGCTATCCACCCGGATGGGGCGCAAGCGCTTTTACATGTCCTGCGTCGCCCTGTTCACCATCTGTTCTTTTTTATGCGGCATCGCTCCCAGTCTTCCGTTTCTGATCATCGCGCGCGTTTTGCAAGGCGCGGGCGGCGGCGGCCTCCAACCCTCTGAACAGGCGATCCTCGCCGATTCATTTCCTCCTGAAAAGCGCGGCATGGCCTTTGCCATGTACGGCATGGCTGTCGTGGTCGCGCCCGCCATTGGGCCAACGCTCGGCGGCTGGATCACGGACAACTTCAATTGGCATTGGATCTTCTTCATCAATATCCCGGTCGGCCTGCTGTCGCTGTTCCTCACCCAGCGCCTGGTGGAAGATCCGCCCTGGCTGGCGGAAGAGAAAAAGTCCAGTATCAAGATTGATTACATCGGTCTCGCGCTCATCGTCATCGGCGTCGCAACATTCCAGGTGGTGCTCGATAAAGGCCAGGAAGACGATTGGTTCAGCTCGCCGTTCATCGTCGTCATGCTCAGCATCGGCATCCCGGTACTGCTGACGTTTTTCCTGTGGGAGTGGTACAACGAAAATCCGATTGTGGATGTCCGTCTCCTGAGGAATCGCAACTTCGGAACGGCGGTGTTTCAATCCTTCGTATTGGGTATGGTGCTCTTCGGCACCACCGTCCTCATACCGGAATTCCTGCAAAGCAGCCTTGGCTATACGGCTGAGCGCGCCGGCATGGCCTTATCGCCCGCCGGCTTCGTGCTGATGTTTATGATGCCCGTGGCCGGCTTTCTTGTCTCGACGAAAATTGATCCGCGCCTATTGGTCTCCATCGGTTTTCTAGGCACCGCCATAACTCTGCACTTGATGACCATCATCAACCTGCAGATCGATTTCGGCACCATTGTGCTGCTCCGCATGACGCAGGTTGTCTTCATGCCGCTGATCTTCATTCCCGTCAGCACACTGAACTACATCGGAGTGCCGCGCGAAAAAAATAACCAGGTTTCCGGCCTCTCTAATTTCGCCCGCAACCTGGGCGGCAGCATCGGCACCTCTCTGCTCAGTACATTTCTGGCTCGCCAAAATCAAACTCATCTGCAGGAACTGGGGCGGCACGCCACCAACGCTAGTCCGAATTTCCAAAACATGCTAGCCGGTCTCAAACATATGTTTATGGCGCAAGGGTATGACGCGGTAACCGCCACCCATAAGGCGCTGGCCATGGCATATCAAACCACCATGGCCCAAGCCAGCGCGCTCAGCTTCTCCAACAGCTTCTGGATCATGTCGCTCGTCGTGGGCTGCCTGACTCCGCTGCCGTTCATCATGCGCCGCCCGCCCAAACGCGATAAACAAGAAGCACTAGTCGCTCATTAGGGCGCCCCGGCTAATGCCATACTCAGGGTTTGACTGAAAAACGCATCATTGTTGCCATCGATGGACCAGCCGGGGCAGGGAAGAGTACGCTCGCCCGCCGCGTCGCCGCCAAACTGGGTTTCGTTTACATCAACAGCGGAGCGCTCTACCGCGCCGTGGCTCTTTGGGCCGTGCGCTTGGCTGTGTCTACCAGCGACATGCATCGCTTGGAACAACTTGCCAAAGAAGCCAAGATCGAACTGACGACGGGCGAGCCCCGCGTCCTGCTGAATGATGAAGACGTGACCGAAGCCATCCGCGAGCCCGAAATCGCGGCGGCCGCTTCACAGGTATCGGCCGTTCCGGCGGTCCGCCGCGCTCTGCTCTCCGTGCAGCGCGCCATGGCGGAGAAGAATAGCGTAGTCATGGAAGGCCGCGATATCGGCTCAGTCGTTTTTCCGCACGCTCAAGTGAAAATCTTTCTCGACGCCGACCCCCAGGAACGCGCCCGCCGCCGCGCGCTGGAACTGCAAAATGCGGGTTCACCGGTAAACGCGGAATCCGTCGCCGGCGAAATGCAGCAGCGCGACCAACGCGACCGCACGCGTTCCGAAGCCCCGCTCGTACAAGCGCCCGACGCCGAACTGGTGGATACCACCGGCCTTTCGCTCGAAGAAGTAGAAGAAGTAATCCTCCGCCTCATCCGCTCCCGTATTTCCAACGGCAAAGCCGCGGCCTCGCACTGATTAATCCCGGCTCTTTCACCTTGTAAGCTGTCTTGCTATGTAGTATGCTACTCGCATGCTAGAGGCGCGCTCACTCACCAAATGCTATAGCTCGGTTCCGGCGCTCGATAACGTCAGCTTTACCGTAAGTCCGGGCGAGGTGCTCGGCTACCTGGGCCCCAACGGCTCTGGCAAAAGCACCACTGTCAAAATCATCACGGGCCTATTGGAGCCTTCCAGCGGCAGCGTCCTTTTCAACCGCCGCCCCATCGGGAATGACCTGGCCGCTTTTAAACGCCTGGTTGGTTACGTGCCCGAAGAGGCCAATCTCTATCCATTCCTTTCCGGTCTGGAATATCTCGAACTGATCGGGCGCTTGCGCGGCCTGTCTGAACGCACGATTGCGCGCCGCGCCGAAGCGATGCTGGAGGTTTTCTCCATGAAACCCCATCGCCACACCGCCATCTCCACTTATTCAAAAGGCATGCGCCAGCGTATCCTGCTGATCTCCGCGCTGCTCCACAACCCGGAACTGATCATTTTCGATGAGCCGCTTTCGGGGCTTGATGTCACATCCGCCATGATCTTCCGCAAAATGGTCGCCGCGCTGAGCCGCCAGGGCAAAACCATCTTCTATTGCTCGCACGTGCTGGAGGTGGTCGAAAAAGTCTGTTCTCACGTCATCATTCTGCAGAAGGGCAAGCAGCTCGCCTTCGGTTCCGTGGAAGATCTGAAGAAATTCCAATCCATGCCCTCCCTGGAGGCCGCGTTTTCCCACCTCGTGCAGGAGCACGACGCCGAAAGTTCCGCGCAGGCGATCGTAGAGGCAATCTTACAATGAAACCGCTCTCAACCTGGCTCCCGCGCACGCCATTTTGGATACTGGTTGCCCATTTCGTAAAACGAACCCTGGCCGGTGAAGCGGAGGAAGGCACGGAAAGCGTGAGCCTGGGACTCGGAATGGTGCTCGCCATCCTCGCTTCCCCCGGCGCATTCGCCTCCATTTTTTTATTCGATAAGTACTCTACGCTCTTGCAGTGGTTTCGCGGGCAAATGCACTTCGATCCCTACAAAGCCTCGGTGGCCGACGAGTACTTCTTTGTGGTCCTTTCCATGACCATCATTGGCTTGGTGATGGTCCTGCGCTGGAACCGCCTCTTCCCGGACCGGCGCGATTTCGGAAATCTGGCCCAACTCCCCATCCCCATCTACCAGATTTTCCTCGCGAATTTTGCCGCCTTATTCGGTTTGGCTTTCTTGTTCGCGGCGGTGATCAATGCGGTTTCGGCCATATTATTTCCTACCATCGTGACCCTAAGCGACGGCAGCGTAGCGGCTTTCCTGCGCGTCGGCATTGCCCACTGGTCAGCAGTATTTTCGGCCAGCCTGTTCAGTTTCTTCGTGGTATTCGCGCTAGTAGGGGTTCTAATGCTGGTGCTGCCGTCGCGCGTTTTCCGGGTGGTCTCGGTGGCCGTCCGCATGCTGCTGGTAGTAGCGCTGCTCACTGAATTTCTGTCGAACCTGTTTCTACAGCTTCTATCGGGCCGCCTTCCCGGCTCCGCCTTGCAAAACATGCGCTTCTTACCCTCCATCTGGTTTCTAGGGCTCTATGAGAAAATCGCGCACACCCCCAACCCAGCCCTCGCGCACTTCGGAAACTGGGCGCTGATTGCGCTCGCCGCATCTATTCTCATCGCCGTGGCCGCCTACTCCCTTTGCTACCGCCGGCACTTTCTGCGCTTGGCCGAAACATTCGACAACTTGGGCGGAGCTCGCCATGCCGGCCCGCGTCTCCCCATTTGGCTGAATCGTGTGCTCTTTCGAACCGGCTTTGAGCATGCCTGCAGTTCCTTCACCCTGAAAGTTTTGCTGCGAAGTGAGCGCCACGTAATGAGCCTCGGCGGCTATCTCGGTCTGGGACTCGTCATGGTGGCGCAAACCGCCATGGACGACGCCCAAACCGCCCTCTTCGCCGTTCCTTTGCTCATTTCGTTTTTCCTCATCACCGGCCTGCGCGTCGTATTTGACTTGCCGGCCGCGCTTAGCGCCAACTGGGTCTTTCAATCTGCAGCGGACGATCCGCGGCCTTTGCCCGGAGCTGTCGCCCGCCGCTTCCTGTTCCTCTCCGTCCTGTCCTGGCAGCCGGTTTTGCTCATTCCGCTTCTAACGCAACACTTGGGGTGGCCGGCCGCTTGCCAAGTCACCGCCATGAACATGGCCTTTAGCGCCCTGGCCGTGGAGCTGCTGCTATTGAAATACAACAAAATCGCGTTTACCTACCTGGTACATACCAATAGCCCTCAGATCGTGATCCGCATTATCGGCGCATTGCTGGCGGCGCTCCTTCTGGTTCCCCTCCTCACCGCGCTGGAACGTTGGACACTGAAAGATACCTCGCACTTCGGCCTCCTCGCCTGCCTCCTGGGTCTCGCATTTTACGAAGTGGACAGACGCCGGCGCCTCTGGCTGGAGCAGGAATCCGTGCTGACCTTTGAAGAACGTCCGGCCGAAGCATTTGAATTGTTGAAGCTCGCTTAAAAAGGAGTAGGATTCTATATAGGGGTTCTAAAAGGCTGTTATGAGCGAAACCGTCAAACTCTCCCACACCGCCGCCTTAATTTTGCAGACCATCGATAATGGTTGCAGCTACGGATTTGACATCATGGATGAAACCGGATTGCCCAGCGGCACCGTCTATCCAGCACTCCGCCGGATGGAGGGCGAAGGTTTGATCGCATCGCAGTGGGAATCCGAAAAGAAAGCTTTGGCCGAGCAGCGGCCCGCCCGCAAGTACTATCGCGTCACGCGTTCCGGAACGCAA
>DASXGT010000091.1:0-30393 GCA_036488895.1 Bryobacteraceae bacterium
CAGGGGGAATCGCCCAGTCATCCGGAACTGCTCGACTGGTTGGCCGTCAACTTCGTGGAATCGGGCTGGAACGTAAAAGCGCTCATGAAGATGATGGTGTTGAGCTCCACTTACCGGCAGAGTTCGGACGCCTCTCCGGAACTGGTGGCGCGCGACCCGGAAAACAGACTGCTGGCGCGCGGGCCGCGTTTTCGCCTCCCCGCCGAGATCATTCGCGACCAGGCGCTTCAGATCTCGGGCCTGCTAAAGCAATCGGTAGGCGGTCCGAGCGTATATCCGTACCAGCCGCCTGATCTTTACAAGGGAATCGTGGTGGCGGCCAACTATCCAGGCACGAAATATATTGAGAGCACCGGTGATGGACTGTATCGCCGCAGTCTGTATATATTCTGGAAGCGCACGGTGCCGCATCCCACCATGAACGTATTCGATGCACCGGATAGAGAGGTCTGCATTGTGCGCCGCACGACGACGAATACGCCCCTTCAGGCGCTGACGCTACTCAACGATCCAATCTTTGTGGAAGCCGCCCGCAAATTGGCCGAGCGTGTAGTGAAGGAAGGCGGTACGGCGCCTGAGGCGCGACTGGCTTTGAGCTTCCGGCTTGCCACTGGACGCGCTCCGAACGAGCGTGAAATGCACATCCTGCGGGGTTCGCTCGATACAATGCTAGCGGCCTACCGGAAAGACGAGGGGGCCGCGCGCAGTTTGCTCGGCGTGGGCGCCTCAAAGCCGGATAGCTCGATTCCGGTTGTGGAACTGGCCGCGTGGACCGCAGTGGAAAATATCATCCTGAATATGGACGAAACGATCACGAAAGGTTGAGATTATGGAATGCTGCAACAACTATAGCCGCCCCACCTCCCGCCGGGATTTGTTGGCGCGAGCTGCCTACGGAATGGGCGCGGCCGCCCTGCATGCTCTATTAGGCGGATCGGCGGCGTCGGCTGAACCAGCGCGCAGCGCATTCCCCAATTTCGCTCCGCGCGCCAAGCGCGTGATCTTTCTATTTCAGGCAGGCGGCCCAAGTCACCTGGATCTGCTCGACTATAAGCCGCAGATGAAAGACCGCTTCAATCAGGATATTCCCGCCTCCGTCTTCGGCGGCCAGCGGGTCACCGGCATGGTCGCGCAGCAGGACCGCTTTCCGATTGTTCCCACTATCTACGGTTTCCGCCAATTCGGCCAGAGCGGCCAGTGGCTCAGTGAGTTGCTGCCGCATACAGGCGCGGCCGCCGATGAAATCTGCGTGCTGCGCGGTATGTACACGGAGGCGATCAATCATGATCCCGCCATTACGTTTTTTCAGACTGGGAGCCAGCTGCCGGGGCGACCCAGCATGGGCTCCTGGATTCACTATGGCTTGGGCAGCGTGAATGAGAATCTTCCCGCGTTTGTGGTGCTGAACTCACTTCCGAGCAATGGCATGCCCGATCAGGGTTTGCTCTCGCGGCTCTGGGCCGCCGGCTTCCTGCCTAGCCGCTACCAGGGAGTACAGTTCCGCAGCGCCGGAGACCCCGTGCTGCATCTTTCAAACCCGCCGGGTATCACGCCGGACCTGCGGCGCAGCCAACTGGATACCCTTGCCGCGCTGAACCGCGAAGTGCATGAGCGCGCGGGCGATCCTGAGATTGAGACGCGCATCGCGCAATACGAGATGGCCTTCCGGATGCAAACGAGCGTACCCGAACTGGCGGATACGTCGAAGGAGCCCGAGCATGTTTACAAGCTCTACGGCGAGGATTCGCGCAAGCCTGGAACCTTTGCCGCGAACTGCCTGCTGGCGCGGCGGCTGGCCGAAAGAAACGTCCGCTTTATTCAGCTTTATCACCGCGGATGGGATCACCATGGCGGACTGACTGAGAAAATACCCGTGCTCGCACGTGATACGGATCAGCCGTCGGCGGCGCTGATTCTCGATCTGAAGCAGCGCGGGCTGCTAGACGACACGCTGGTGATCTGGGGCGGTGAATTCGGGCGCACGCCGTATGCGCAGGGTCCAGTCAAACCCAATAGCTACGGGCGGGATCATCATGGGCGCGTCTTCTCGCTTTGGATGGCCGGCGGAGGCGTCAAACGCGGCTACTCGCACGGCAAATCCGACGATTATGGGTTTAATGTAGTCGAAGGCGGCGTGCATATCCATGATCTGCAGGCGACCGTTCTGCATTTGTTGGGTATCGATCACAAGAAGCTCACATACTTATTCCAGGGGCGGCAGTTCCGGCTAACGGATGTCGCCGGGAATGTAGTGAACGAAATCATGGCGTGATGTAAATACTAAAGCGATTTGACCAGCACCGCAATATCAGGCTTGCTCTCCATCTGAAGATAGTTCCGCAGCGGCTTGCCGAACTGTGGAAATGAGACTTCCATTAAATCGCCGGCTTGCAATGCGACGCCCGCGCCAAAGCTGAATGCATCCGCGCCGTAGAAATGAATGTGGACGTTGCCCGGCCTCCGGTGCGCCGGGTACTTGAAATGATGGTGCTCCAAATTCGCCACTGAATGGGACATATTCATCTGACCGGTCCAGATGTCGCTTGCCCAAACGATTGCGCCGCCGCGCAGAACTGATACTTTGCCGGGTACATGTTCGAACGGAACGTCGCCGATGGCCAGTTCCGGCCCTAGCGAACATTCGCGCAGCTTGGAGGGCGCCAGGTAAAGGTAATTTTTCTTTTCCATGACGTGATCGGAAAACTCATTCGCCACGGAGAGGCCCACGCGAAAGGGCTCGCCGTTGGCACTCACAATGTACGCACCGGCAATTTCAGGCTCTTCTCCGCCGTCATCGCCATAACGCGGAATGGTCAGTGTGTCTAAATGGCCTTTTAGCACGCTGCCGTCGCCTTTGTAGAACCATTCCGGTTGCACGCCTACCTCGCCCGGAGCAGGATTGCCGCCTTCGAGACCCAATTGAAACATGCGGTAACTATCGGTCGCCTCCGCGTCGCCTTTCACATGCATCGCCGCGCGATTCTTGGCGCTAGCGTTGTGGGTCAACCCCGTGCCGCTGACCAGGCAGCGCGCCGGTTCAGAGGGATGATCGAACGATGGCAGAAAGCGCCACTCCGTCCGGCCCGCATAGGCCGCTTCATAATCGACGTCATCCAGGGAAACGGCGGCAGCGGTTACTTGCTCCAGTGAACTGCCCTCCCGCAGCGCTTGGCATGCCAATTCATAAACGCTTTGGAAGGACCGCTCCACCAAATGTAATTGCAAGTTGTCGACAATGCCGACACGCCGCTCTCCGTTGCGGACGATCTGAACCAGTCTCATGATCTAATTCCCTTTGAGATAATTATGCGCCGTTTCTGTTTTCCACTACTTTGCGCGGTGGCGGCTTGTGCCTTTGCGCAAGCGCCCGTAACGATAAAAGTCAACGCCGCCAAGAGCCTCGGTCCAAACAAGCCGGTTTGGAGTTACTTCGGCTATGACGAGCCCAACTACACCACGGCCGCCAACGGCCGCAAACTGATTGGCGAGCTAACTGCCCTCGGCGCCACGCCGGTTTCCATCCGCGTGCATAATTTGCTGACGACTGGCGACGGTACGCCGTCTCTCAAATGGGGTTCCACCAATGCCTATACCGAAGACGCCAACGGAAAGCCGATTTATGACTGGACCATTGTGGACAAGATCATAGACACATTCCTGGCGGCTGGCGCCAAGCCCTTTGTGGAAATTGGATTCATGCCGAAGGCGCTTTCCACGCATCCCGATCCTTACCAGCATCATTTTCCGGAAGAGAAGAACGTGTTCACCGGCTGGTCCTATCCGCCGAACGATTACAACAAGTGGAGCGAGTTGATTTATCAATGGGGCAAGCATTGCGCGGAAAAATACGGAAAGGCGCAAGCGGAGGGCTGGGAGTGGGAGGTGTGGAATGAGCCCAACATCGGCTACTGGCATGCGACGCCGGAAGAGTACAACAAATTATACGACTACACCACGGCCGCGCTCCGGCGCGCTCTTCCGCAGGCTAAAGTCGGTGGTCCGGCCACCACGGGTCCCGGCGACCAGAAAGCCGCCGCGTTCCTGCGCCAGTTTCTGGAGCACTGTTTGTCCGGCAAGAACGCGGTGACAGGGAAAACCGGCGCGCCTTTGGATTTCATCACGTTTCATGCCAAGGGGAGCCCCAAAATCAATGGCGGCGAGGTGACCATGGGCCTCACAAAACATATGCGGGACATTTCTAATGGCTTTGAGATCGTGCGCTCTTTCCCGAAATTCAAAGATCTTCCCATCGTGCTTAGTGAATCTGATCCCGAAGGTTGCGCGGCCTGTTCATTGCCGCAAAACGCCTATCGCAACGGTACACTTTATGCCGTCTACACGGCCGCGGCTTTGAAAGGAAGCCGGGAGCTGGCCGCGAAAACCGGAGCGAACCTGGAAGGTTTCCTGACGTGGGCGTTTGAATTTGAGAATCAACCATACTTCGCCGGTCTGCGCTCCCTAGCGACCAACGGCGTGGATCAGCCCGTGTTGAATGTGTTCCGCATGGCGGGGATGATGCGCGGCAATTCGATTGAAGCGGTGAGCGGCGAGGCTGTGGGCGTGGATGCGATTTTGCACAACGGCGTGCCCACGCCGGAAATTGATGCCGTGGCGACGCGCTCCGATCATGATATCTCCGTGATGGCTTGGAATTATGAAGACCGGGACCGCACTGACTCATCGGTCCCAGTCAATCTATCTATTTCCGGCTTACCTAGAGAAGCGAAGCGCCTGTTACTCCGTCATTACCGGATTGATAACGCGCACAGTAATTCCTATACAGCCTGGAAAGAAATGGGATCACCCCAACATCCCACGCCAGAGCAGTTTGCAAAACTCGAAGCTACCGGTCAATTGCAATTGCTGGAATCTCCGCGCTACATAGATAACCGGTCTGGATCTTCCACTATCGATTTCACGTTGCCGCTGCAAGGCGTCTCGCTCGTTCAAGTGAGTTGGTAAAGCCGTCTTCTTGTTCCGGCTCTCTACTGAAGCGTTTTCGTCTCGCCGCCGCCCCCGTCCGGCTTTAAGTACTTATCTAGCCAACGGAGCTCCTCCCAAAGCACATGCTCCAGCGTCTCTTGCGACGCATAACCATGTGCTTCAAGCGGCAGCATCACCAGCCGCGCTGTTCCGCCATTGCCCCGAATAGCTTGATACAGGCGTTCGGAGTTAATCGGAAACGTGCCGGTATTATCATCTGCCTCGCCGTGGATCATCAGCATAGGCGTCTTGATGTGGTTAGCGCTCATCATCGGCGACATTTTTATATACAGGTCGGGCGCTTCCCATAGTGTGCGGCGTTCGGTTTGAAAACCGAATGGCGTCAAGGTACGGTTGTAAGCGCCGCTCTCTGCGATGCCGGCATGAAACAAAGTCGAGTGTGCTAAAAGATTCCCGGTCATGAATGCACCATAGCTGTGTCCACCCACCGCGACGCGTTCCGGGTCCGTTACGCCCATCTCCGCCGCTTTGCCGATAGCTGCCTTTGCGTCCATGACGATCTGCTCCAGATAAGTGTTGTTGAATGTTTCCGGATCGCCGACAATCGGCATGGCGGCATTTTCAAGCACGGCGTATCCGCCCAGCACCATTAGCAAGTGGCCGCTGAGCTGTGTGTAGCGTTGCGTGGAACCGCTGATCTGACCTGCCGTACCCGCATCGTTATATTCATACGGATAGGCCCAGATAAACGTTGGTAACTGAGTGCCGGCTTTGTAGTCCGGTGGCAAATACAATGTAAAAGATAGGTCTACCCCGTCCGCGCGCTTATACTGCACCAACTCCTTCTTCACGCGCCGCAGCTCCGGCATGGGATCCACATAGTGCGATATCTGCTTCATCTCTTTACCGGTGCGAATGAAGTAATTCGGCGGCTCCGTGGGGCTTTCACGGCGGATCAGCAGGCGATTGCCCGAATCGTCAAGAATGGCTTCGGTCACCTCAAATGCATCGTCGCCGCATTGGAAAATGCGTTCGGTCTTGCCGGTAGTCATATTCAGACGATCTATAAACGGATGATCTCCTTTCGCTGAAGCCCCAGTTCCCTCCAGAAAAATGTAGTCGCCGCTCTGCCGCACTGCCATCTGGCCGTTCGGTGCTAACTGCATCACCGGTTCTCCCTGATCTTTGTAGCGGTCTTGCTGGTTGCGCTCAAACAGTAGCTTCGCCGTGCTGCCCGGCGTTTTTAGATCGATGCTGAAGGTCCGCAGCCAGCGCTTGCTGCGGTCATAATCTTCCACCAGCGCCAAGCCGCCGTTCTGTAGCGGCTGAAAACCGCGAAAGCGCTGCTGAATCTTGACGACCTCCACGGGCTCGCCTTTGAATGGCGCGGCCAGCGTCAACACGCGATCGCGATAACTTGCTTTTTCTTTGGGATTGCCGCCATCCATGGCCTCGACCCATACCAGGGAGGCGCCTTCCCCAGGCAGCCAGCGGTACGATCGTGGTCCGGTGCGAACGCCTTCAATGGGCACGCGATCCGCCAACGGCAGGCTTGCCAGCGTGTACAGTTTGGAGCCAGTGCGGCTCCAAACCTCTACTTCAGTTGGAAAATCCTGATAGGGGTGCAGATACGAAAATGGCTTGTGAATGGTGGTAACCAGCAAACTCTTTCCATCCGGCGAGGGTTCCGCCGCGGTGACAATCGCGGGCTTGCCGGTAGCTGTTGTTTTACCGCTGCCGGTATCTATATACACCAATTGAGCAGTCGCGTAATATTCGAAAAGCGCCTCATCATGCGGCGTGCTCAGCATATCTTCATAGGTGCGGACCGGTCCGGTATGGCCGCTGCTCTCCTGTACGTGCGGACCGATGGGAACGGCCGGCTCCACGGGAGCCTTGCCGCGATTGGCGGGAACCACTCTTGCCAGCACCGTCCGGCTGTCGGGCAGCCAATCGACGGGCGGCTTGGTTCTGCGTGGGCCGCCTTCCGATTCCGGAATGACGGCGTTCACTTTCACGCCGGGAATTTGATGTCCCTTTCCGCTGGCGGTATCGACAATCCACAGGTCAATACTGTTTGTGGTTGTGTTTGTGAATACGAAGTGCTTGCCATCCGGACTCCAGATGGGCGCGCTTAATTTGGGATTGCCCGGCGGCAGCGTTACCGGTACTTCCGATCCGTCGGAAAGTTTGATCAGCTTGTAACCGATGTTGTGCGGCAACAGATGAGGTCCGTTGGTGTGAACATCGATTCGCAAGCCTGCCAGCCGCTCCCAGGGCTCGGCAAGTTCGGCAATGGAAGGATGTGCGACGGCGCTCAGCAGCACGGCATAGTCGCGAGTGGGGCTCACGGAAATGGTTGGCGGCGGCGCTGCATTAATAGCTTGTGAGATCAGTTTCGGAGGTTTTTGGTACGCAAGCTCGTCTGCTGAGGCACAACAGAGGAGACTGAAAAGAGTGGCGGACGCAATAAGCGCTGGGCGAAGCATATAGGAGATTGTAAGCTCGCCAGCGTTCACTTGCACGCGGTCATCGGCTGAAGAATAGGCCGTTCCCGTTATCACTAAAATCGTTTAGACTGATAAGAAATTTGTTTTATGTAAACTTCCGTTAGTCCGTTAACATAAATCCATCTACGCTTAGAGGAGTATAACTTGGGGTCATCGCAATTTCCAGGGAGAAGTGTGTCCCCTTCTCTTAGAAGCCTCACCGGTTGGTTCGCGTGCACAGCTTTCTTACTTGCAAGCTCTGCCTTCCTATTATCCGGCCAATCCAGCCGCGGAACTGTAACCGGCTTAGTCGCTGATTCTTCCAAAGCGGTTGTTACCGGGGCAACGGTGGAACTCACCAACACAAGTACAAAGGTATCTCGCTCCGCAACTACAAACGAAGCGGGCATCTACCGTTTTGACGGAGTTGATTTGGGTAGTTACACCATTAAAGTAACCGCCAATGGTTTCAAAGCAGCGGAAGTGGCGCCCTTTGACGTGCAATCCGCGAGAACGACATCTATTGATGCGACGCTCGAAGTGGGCACGGTCAGCAGCACGGTGGAAGTTTCTTCGTCGTCGGCGCAAATTCAGACAGAAGCGCCCGTACGCGGCGGCACCATTACATCGGTGAACATGACGAACCTGCCGCTTCCCAGCCAGAATCCGGTGATGCTTGCGCTCACGCTGCCGGGGGTCTCCAGTAATCGATATTCGTTCGGCGTCAACACTTTTTCCGTCAATGGCTCGCGCGGCCGTTCCAATAATTTTCTGATTGACGGCACGGAAAATAACGATATTTCTATCGCCGGGCAAGCTTTGCAAATCACCAACCCGGATGCAGTGCAAGAAGTAGCCGTGCAAACTGGCAACTATGACGCGGAATACGGCCGCTCTGGTGCAGCTGTGGTCAACACCATTACGAAAAGCGGCACGAATGAATTCCACGGCACGGCGCGCTATTTGATCGAATCCACGGTCTTGGATGCGCCGACTAACATTGAGAAAACGTCTCCGGCTGTATTACAGCGTGGACATCCGCTTCCCGGCGCCGACCAATTCTTTTCCGGCACTGTCGGCGGCCCCATCGTCAAGAACAAGACATTCTTTTTCAGCGCCTATCAGGAAGAGCGCCAGGTGTCCACATTGCAAACCGGGTTGACAACTTTCTCCACGGCAGGCCGTGCCGCTTTGCTGAGCATGTATCCGACTGGCGTCAATCGGCGTGCCGATTTGCTGTTAAACATTACAGCGGGTGTGAATGCGAACTCTCAGTTTGCGAACATTCCGGTTAATGGCCAGAATATCCAGGTAGGAACCTATCAACTTTCCTATGCCAACAAGTACCGTGACCGTCAATTGCTAGAACGGGTAGATCACAGCTTTGGAAACAATGACCAACTAGCTCTCCGGTATTTATTGGATAGCAATACGAACCCAACCGGCGGCGGAGTGGGCTTCCCCGGTTTTAGCACCGGTCAGACAAATGAAACCAATAGTGCGCTCATCACGGAAACTCATACATTCTCCGCGATTTCCACCAACGAACTACGCGTCGGCTATAACCGTATTGATTATTCGTTCCCGTTTAACCCTACGAGTCCGCTTGCCGCGACTACGTCGCAAACCACCATCAACGGGTTTACCGGCAGCAGTGGAACCACCTTCGGCGTTGCCAGCAATCTGCCGCAGGGCCGTGTAGCCAACAACTACGAGCTGCAAGACACCGTTAGCTA
Organism: Bryobacteraceae bacterium; assembly: GCA_036488895.1. GTDB lineage: Bacteria > Acidobacteriota > Terriglobia > Bryobacterales > Bryobacteraceae > Bog-105. Next base: position 9,170 of record DASXGT010000091.1, read on the forward strand.
CGTACAAGGGAAGCATAGCTGGCGCTTTGGTACATCTCTGCTGAACCAGCGCGCTGGACAGTTGGCTCCTTTCAATAGCCGCGGCACATTGAGCTATCAAGCCAGCAATGGAGTGAGTGGATTGCAAAATTATCTGGATGACTTTGGCGGTTCCGGCGGAAGCGCTGGTAGAGACTTTGGTAGCGCAGCCTATTACCCCAGCCTATTTCGCCAAGCTTATTTTGCGCAAGACCGGTGGCGCGTCACGGAGGCGCTTACTGTCACGCTGGGCGTTCGCTATGAATTTTTCGGCAATCCTATTAACGGGCTCAAGACTCCTGCGTATGCTGGTATTTTCAACATCAATCCAGTTACCTTTACCGGGCCTTATAGCCAACCAAACACGGTCAATAGCGATTTAAATAACTGGGCTCCCACTGTAGGTTTAGCGTATTCGCCGTCCGGTAAAGGATTGCTGGGCAGCATTCTGGGTGAAAAGAAAACAGTGTTTCGTGCTGGTTTCCAGATGGGCTACGATTCATTCTTCAACAACATTGCTTCGAATGCCGTGGCTTCCTCTCCCAATAACATCTCGGTCAGCACTCCGTCCACTGTCAGCACCACTCTTACTCGTGGTTTACCCAACCTTTCCCAAGCCTTGCCCACCTCCGCCGTTCTCACACCGTTGGCCACGCAGACGCTGGTGCTGAAAAATCTGGTCAATCCTTATTACATGCACTGGTCGGGCGGATTCCAGCGGGAAATCAAGGGTGGCATCATCTTAGATGCTTCTTATGTCGGCACGCGCGGTATGGAGCTCTTCGCGACGGAGAGCCTGAATCCGCTTGTTCCTACCGGTTTGGAAACGTTCCCCGCTGGTTACACTGCGGCCAATTTCACTAGCAGCCAGATTCAACAGCGCCTGGATCCTTTATCGGGCGCGCGTAACATCCGCACAAATGGCGATAGTTCCACCTACCATGCCGGACAGCTCAGCGTGAATCGCCGCTTCAATAGTGGTTTTAATTTCAACCTGAGCTATACACGCTCCAAATTTATAGATAATGGCAGCGATATCTTTAGTAGCAGCGGAAACAACCTCCCGCAAAGTACGGAACGCCCTTCCGCGTTCGGCGGCTTGACTGATGACAAGAGTGTTTCTTTGTATGACCGTCCAAACCGGTTTGTCCTTACCTCTGTCTATCAACTTCCCTTTATGCGCAGCCAAAAAGGCATCTTGGGTCACGTAGTGGGCGGGTGGCAAATTACCGGGGTTTACACTCTGGAATCCGGAGCCCCTCTCAATATCTTGGCTGGCGTGGATGAAGACGGATTTGATGGTAATACAAATGACCGACCTCAATACAATCCCAGCGGGACTCCCGGCGTTCGTGCTGTAGCGTCCTCCACCAGCCCCACGGGCTACGTGAATCCCGACAACGGCAACGCGCCCATCAGCGCCGCAAGCGCCCAATACATTGCCTTGCCGGCTTGCACCGCGAGTCTTCCTTGCGCCGGTGGAAATCTGGGGCGCTTTACTGCTCGCACCCCACGGCAGAATAACCTGGATTCGAGCCTGAGCAAGATTATCAGCCTAAACGAGCGCTTTCATCTCGATTTCCGGGCTGAATTCTTCAACATCCTGAACCACCGCCAATACGGCATCGTCGGGTCCAGTCCTTTTGATACGGGAACAACCACCATCGGGGCGAACGTAAACTCTACGCTAGCTGGGCGCTTCTTGAATCCGGGCTATGCGGATGGCGGGGCTCGCAACATGCGGTTTCAGTTGAAGTTCATCTTCTAAATCTGAACCGGACTAGTTACAAACGGGGCGCAAGCCACAGCAGTTTGTGCCCCCTTCCTTTTGCGTATGGAGAATCTTTGCGCTATCTGGTAGCGTCAAAAAGAACCATGCAAGCTCTCACCATCGTTCCCGGCAAGGCAAATTCCGCATCGGTGCAAACGGTCGCCGAGCCTCCCATCGCGGACGGCAAAGTACTAGTCCGCGCTCATGAGCTAGGCCTTTGCGGTACTGATTTCGAACTCATTTCAGGCTCCTATGGTTGGGCCGCGCCCGGCAATGACCATCTCATTTTAGGGCACGAATCCTTGGGCACCGTGGAAGATGCGCCGGCTGGCAGCGGCTTGTCCAAAGGCGACTTGGTTGTAGGAATTGTCAGGCGGCCGGACCCCGATCCCTGCATCGCCTGCGCCGTGAACGAATGGGACATGTGCCGCAATGGAAAGTACACCGAGCGCGGCATTAAAGAACGCAACGGATTTGGCTCCGAATACTGGCGCATAGAGCCTGAATTCACGATCAAGTTGGACGCGCGGCTGCGCGATGTTGGTATCCTTCTGGAGCCCGCTAGTGTGCTGGCTAAGGCCTGGGATCATATTGCGCGCATTGGCGAACGGGCCGCCTGGAAGCCGCGTACCTGTCTGGTAACCGGCGCCGGTCCTATCGGTTTGTTGGGCGCGCTGATGGCCAAGCAGCGCGGGCTGGATGTCCACGTCTTGGATCGCATGCTTGATGGCGCCAAGCCCCAACTGGTTCGCGATTTGGGCGCAACGTATCATAGCGGGCCGCTGACCAATCTAGGTTTTGCTCCGGATGTGATTGTCGAATGCACCGGCGTCGCTTCCGTGATTGTCGATGCCATTCACGTGTTGGGAAGTGACGGAATTCTGTGCCTGGTCGGCACATCATCCCATCCGCATAATGAGCCGTTTGATATCAGCCGAATGAATCAGAATCTGGTGCTCACTAATAGCGTTATTTTCGGCTCCGTCAACGCTAATCGCAGGCACTACGAATTAGCCGGTCAAGCGCTGCTCGCCGCCGATCCGCAGTGGCTTTCGCGTTTGATCACGCGCCGGGAACCGCTGGCGAATTGGCGTGAAGCGCTCAGTCGGCGGACGGACGACATTAAAGTAGTGATTGACCTGTCTCAGTCGTAGCCGTTTACCAGCCGGAGCGCTCGCGCAAACCCGTGATCTGAGCCACATGATGGCGCGAGTGCCAGGCGTACAAACCGAGCGCCCAATCCAAGCGGACTTCCCCCAACTCGGGATGCCGAAATGTCCGGGCAAACTCATCCTCCGTCAACGTTTTCAATAGCGCCACCCAGCGCTGGTGTAGCGCCTCCAGCAAACTCAGGGAGAGCGCCGTGGGCGCGGTTCTTGCGTCCGCCAGTTCCGCCCAAGCGGCTTCTTCATAAGGTTTAATTAATGGCGAGGGTTCAGTCAGCGCCAGGCGAAAACGGACATAGCAATTGATATGGCTGTCTGGCAAATGGTGCACTACCTGGCGGACGCTCCATCCGCCCGGACGATACGGCGTATCCAATTGCGCCTCGCTCAAACCGGCGACGGCTTGTTTGAGATTTTCCGGCAAACTACTCAGTTCGGCGATCCAGGTATTTCGCTGATCCTTTCTAATCAGGTCCGGCGCTTCGTAATGTCCAACGGGATAACGAAGGTCTACGGTGGAAACATTCATCGTTAGCGTATTGTCTCAGAGCGAAAAAAAATACTGCAAAACCGGAAAAAAACTTCCACAGCCTGTTTTATAGGCAACTAGCATGCGAGACGAAAGGCCGCAAGAGAGTTTTCCCCAACCCCAAGTGCAACTCCCCAATAAACTCTCTTGCGGTTCTCGCTGTTTTCCCGCTAGGTTCGTGTCTGCGCTGAGTTGCGGAAATACTAGTAGAGTGGGGTAGTGGGATGCAACCAGTCGATTTTGCTTTGCCTGCCACGGCTTTGACGCCGGACGATGCGGATGGTGTTTCGAGCGTTGATCTGGTGCTGGAGCACTATGACCGCGAACAGCTTCCGTTACGAAGGTATTTGATTTTTTTAGGCGCGGATGTCGAGACCGCCCGTGAGATTGTGCAGGAATGCTTTCTCCGCTTGCATGAGCATCTACTGCGCGGCGGCGATCAAAGCCAATTGCGAGCTTGGCTGTACCGCGTAGGGCATAACCTGCTGCGGAACACGCAGTCGGCGTTTCATTCCGCAAAAACCGACCGGTTTGCGGACGCGGGTGAAATGAATAGTCTGGCCGCCAAGGAAAAATCGGTTGAGGAAGATTTGCTGGCAAAAGAACAGGTGGCGGCGTTTCATCAAGCCATGGCGCAGTTGAGCGCCGCTCAAAAAGATTGCCTGATTCTAAGGGCGCAAGGATTGAAATACCGCGAAATCGCGGATGTGTTGAAGCTTTCCGTTTCCACCGTTGCGGAAAATGTGCAGCGCGGTCTCGACCGGCTCAAGGAGTCGATGTGACCGTATTTAACGCTGGGTTGAAGGAATAGAGTTGTTATGACTGTTTTCGGGCATGAAATTCGGCATTTAACGCGTCTGCAGTTAACGAAGGCTCTAGACGATGAGCTTTCCGGCTCGGAAGCGGTTTTCGCTGTCCCTCATCTCGCGCAGTGCACGGAATGTAGTGAAGCCTTTGAGGAATTACGCCTGGCTTCCTCCCGGATAGATGGTTTTTTCGCTTCGCTCCCGGTGGAGCAGCTTCCGGCTGAGCGCGAGCAGCTAAGAGAGATATTAATAGCCGCGGATAGTGTCAAGAAAGTTCAGCAGAGCCCCGAAAAAGTGATGCGGCGGTTTGGCTGGGGCATGGCGATTGCGGCAACGCTCGCCGTGGGTATTCTCATCGTCCCGAAACATCGCGATGAACAGAAGCCCAGTTCCGCGGCAAGCAGTATGACCGATTCGCTTGAGGTGAACGGCGAGACGTTTATTGCACTGCCGTATTCAAATCCGGATTTACCCCTGGGCGCGCCTCACATTGTGCAGATGCAGGTGCCCCTCTCTTCGCTAGCCGATATCGGCATTGTGTTAGAACCCGTTGCCAATGAGATTTCTGGCGTGGATCGTTCTGTTTTAGCTGATGTTTTAGTCGGGACGGATGGCCAGCCGCTCGGCGTGAACGTTTTGAATTTCGAGTAAAAGGTTTTTGTTTTGGGAGTTGCAAAAAGAGGAGCAACGTCATGAGAAGTAGAAGTCTTTCAGGAGTCTTATTTTTAGCGGCCGTTTGCCTGATTTTCGTGCAAGTTGGCTCCGCGCAAATGGGCCCTCCTCCCGGTGGGCCTCGGCCCGGGTTCCGGGGCGGGGCAGGGCTGGGTGGCCCGGGTGGACCTGGTTTCGGTCTACATCCGGGAAAAGTGGTTACCGGCGCACCTTATTCGGCTGATGTCAGCAATTCGGTTGTGCAAACACTGAGTGACGGGAACTCCATTCAGCGTTCCACCACTGGCCACGTGGCGCGGGACGCGCAAGGCCGTACTTACTCCCAGGAAACGATTACCGGCGGAATGCTTGCGCGTAACGGTCCAACCACTATTACGTTTATTACCGATCCGGTCGCTGGTTATGCATATGTGTTGAATGCGACGACTAAAGTGGCCATGCGGCGCGCGATCAAGACACCTGCGGAGAAACCGCAACCGGCGCCTGGCAGCGACTCTTCTCGTCCGCCGCATCCCAATGTGACGCCGGTTGATTTGGGCACGCAGGTAGTGAACGGCATCAGCGCCACGGGAAAGAGTCTGACCCGCACGATCCCGGCAGGCGAGATGGGCAATTCGCAACCGATAGTTTCCACCTCTGAAACCTGGTATGCGCCGTCTCTGCAAGTGGTGGTCTCATCGAAGCGTGTAGATCCGCGAATGGGCACATCTACTTACGCCCTGACCAATATTCAAGTCGCCGCGCCCAGCGCTACGTTGTTCCAGATACCTGCCGACTACACCGTCCAAGATGCTCCCAAGGGCGGTTTCGGTGGAAGACGCGGCGGTCCGCCCCCGCCTCCTCCCGCTCAATAACGAAGTTTCATTTGCTCTGGCAAAAGGGCCGCCTGAACGATTGTTCAGGCGGCCTTTTCAGTTTGCGACTAACTGGATTTAACTTCAGCGGATCGCAGCGGTTGCAGCAGCTGCCCGGCCAAACCGGAATCCATCGGCTCTTCGATTCCATATCGCCCCGGCCACTGCGCCTTCGGCATGTGATACGTCCCGAAAACTCTATCCATCCACGGCAGCATCGCAGAGTAATTTTTATTGTGGGGTTGTTCGTATGTATGGTGCCAGTGGTGGAAAGCCGGCGTGGCAACGAGCCATTCCAGAGGGCCGAACCTCCAGCGCAGGTTGGCATGCACGAAAAACCCCCAAGCGGTGCTCACCAGGACGACCAGCAAAGGAGCCAGATCCACAGTCTTCGCCATAGGTTGGGCCAAGCCCAGACAGTACATAGGGATGAATCCGCATAGACGCGTGAAGACCATGTCCACCGGATGAGCGCGCGTATTGACCAGCCAATCCATCTCTTCCGCGCTGTGATGAACGGCGTGGAAACGCCAGAGAAAGGGGATTTGGTGTGACCAGCGATGTCCCCAATAAAAGCCGACCTCGCCTACCACGGTCGCCGCCAAAAATCGGATGCCGAACGGGAGGGCTGCCGCGCGCGTTTGCAGCCCTCCCGGGATTATATAGTGCAGGAGCCATCCGGCAAATGCCATCGGCACAATCAACAACAGTTTCGGCAAAAGGCTGCTGAGAAAGTAATAGAACAAGTCCACAAGAAACGCCTTACGGAACACCTTTTGCGGATGCAGCGCCCAAATCCTCTCCAGCGGGACGAAAATGGCCATTAACAACACTAGCCAAATACATAGCCGGAAGAAGTCCCGCGCGAGGGGAAGCAGATGCTGCCCCAAGTGACCGAGCGTTTCCATTGCGGCTTAAGCGCGCTTTCTCCGCTGTCTCCCAATAACGACAAGGAGCAACCCAACTCCGGTGAGCATTAAGGCTGCGGGCTCGGGAGTGGCAGTGGAGGTGATGGAAACACCATCTAGTAAGACATCTGGTGGCTCTCCTGCCGGCGTCCCCACGGCCATGAAACTAAGGAGTTCGCTTACCGAGTTTGCCGTGAACGTCAAAGTCTGCTGCGTCCAAGGCTGAGAGCTCTCACTGGGATTGTTCATCAAAGTCGATGATTGGGTGTCGCCACCGAAGTTAACCTGCCACTGTTCCGTTGTAGCTCCGGTATAGCCTAGCAGTTGTGCGGCCGCCTGATAAAACGACACGTGGTAAGTCTGCCCCACGACTAGTCCATTGATCGACTGCGTAAGGGGGCCTGAAAAGTTAGGATCACCGTCTTCAGCGATAAAATTTCCGCCGTCAGGACTGTTGCCTGGCGTCGAGTGAAAAAAATTGCCTCCGGTCCCAGGAGTAATCAGATAAATAAGTCCGGCTGAAGTGCCCCAATCGGTGAGAGGGTTGCTGCCGCCATTAATAGCCCCGGAAGTGGCTTGGGAACTTAGTTCAAATGAACCATTGGAGACTAAGCTCGCCGCGTTTGCAGAGCCAACAACCGCGAAAAATAACAGGGCCGAAAAGCAGACAAAAGCTGCCGTACGCAAAGGAGAGAGTATTTCAAACGTGTGAGTTCGAAGGGTGAGTGTCACAGCGTTTAGAATATGGGAGCGCGGAAGAAAAGTATGCTGTAACATCTTCCGGGTAGGTTACTCTTAAACTACTGTCTGTCAATAACATCCCTCAGTAAATAATCTAAGTTACATTCAGACTTTTCCATTAGTTGCTGAATGTAATGTAAATCGGTGTTACATCCCGACTGACTTAGTTTAGCTTAGGACGAGAACATAGCCGGTGGATGTGTCCTTCGATGGGACTGTTGCTCCAGGGCGTCGTTATTCCGGTAAGAATGTTACATTCCTGTTCTACCGGCGCATCCGCCCAACCCAAACCAAATACTTCCAAAGTGGCGCCCGCTCACTTAGCACAAATCGAAAAAACGAACCTGCTGTAATCGTTTCCGCCGCCATCCCGGAATACGTCTCAATGCGCCATCGCAAATAAGGTGAACACCACGGCCGCAGGCGGTACCCGCGCGTGGACACCCAAATGAACCGGAGCATGAGAATTAAGGTTTTAGAGCCGGCCGGACGCTGGCAGATTTTGAAGGATCGCCGGCATAGTAGCCGGAACGTGTCCGTACCACCGGCTTGCCGGGGGCGTCCACTGTCACCTTGATTTGCCGGTAGCTGCCGTCCAAAGCCTGAATCGCTGGTGAATAAGCGATAGTGTATTGGCTCCGGATGTCACGTGCAATTTCCAGGGCGAGTGCTTGCACTTCACTCACATCCTTCGGATAGAACGCTAGCCCTCCGGTTGCCGACGCCATTTCGTTCAGCGCACGGCGGGCCTTTGTCGCCTCGCGCTTTTCTTCCTCGGTGAACAGGCCGATCGCATAGACCAAGGTTTCTGTTTGATTGGCTCGCCCTACCACTTTCTCAAGGGAGGTCGCGCTGGCGTTGTCATTCCCATCGGTAATGACCATCAGCACCTTTTTATCCTTCTTCGCCTTTGACATCATGTAATCCAGCGACATGCTTAATGCGTCGCGCATGGCCGTTCCGCCGCGTGAATCGATCCGCGTCAAGCCTTGCTCCAGCTTGTGCATGTCATTGGTGAACGGAACATCCAAAAAGGCGTCGTCATTAAAATTGACCACAAATACTTCGTCTTGCTGATTGGACGCCCGCACCATGGCCAATGACGCCGCTTCTACTCTGCTGCGCTTGTTCGCCATGCTGCCGCTGTCGTCAATTACAATGCCAAGCGATACTGGAACGTCTTCCTTACTAAAAACCTTTACCTGTTGCGGTTGACCGTTTTCAAACACCTTGAAAGCGTCTCGATTGAGATTCGTCACCAATTTGCCCTTGCGGTCGGTCACGCTCGCGTGCAGCACTACCAGCCGTGTGTCGGAGCTGAATTGGGCGAGCAGGCCTCCGGTGCAGAATATGGCCGCCAGCAGTGCGAGAAATACTTTGTTCGCTGGTCTATTGAGTGGGTGCATAATACCCCAAACGGAAATAGGCTTTAAGCGGCGGCAATCCACGCGGTTGATTCAGCTTAACCTGAACGCGCCGGTACTTTCCGTCGCGCTCGCGGTTCTTAGGCGAATACCCTAGCATGTATTCGTTTCTCAATTCAATTCCAATTTTCGCTGCAATATCCGGCAATTCGGCGATATTCTCAACTGCATATTCCCGGCCGCCGGTCTGCTCCGCCAATTCATTCAACAGGCTGGGCCCGGAGGCTTCTTCAGGCGTGCGCCCGCGCGCCCCCATTGCCTCAAAAATACCAATTGCAAAAATCTGAACATCCGCCTCGCGCACGGCATTCTTAATCTCGGTTTCCGTGTAGCGGCTGCTGTTGTCCCCTCCATCGGAAATAATCAGCAGGGCCTTGCGCGGATTATGCGCTTTTTTCATTTCATGCATCGCTAAATAGACGCTGTCGAGCAGCGCCGTGCGTCCTCGCGATTGCGTAAAAGTGAGCGTGCTTTGAATCTTATCGGTGTCGGTGGTGAAGGGCACCGTTAATTCGGGACGGTCGTTGAACTGCACCAGGAAAAATTCATCTTGCGGATTCGCGGTTTTAAAGAATTCCGCAGCCGCCTGCCGCGATTTCTGCAATTTGGGGCCCATGCTGCCGCTAGTATCGAATACTAATCCTATGGAGATGGGGGCATCTTCGCTAGAAAATTGGGTGATGACCTGTTCCACCTTGTCTTCGAATACCTTGAAGTGTTCTTTTTCAAGTCCCGTAACGAACCGGTTTAACGGATCGGTCACCGTAACGTTTACCAGCACCAGCGTTTTATCTACGCGGATGTCGACCGGGCGCCGATCCGGAGTTTCCGCCGGAGCGCCAGCATGTTTGCCAGGCACCGACACCGATTCATCGGTCTTGACACCTTGTCCGAACAGAGCAGACGAAAAAGCACCGGCAAGCAAGAGGATTGCCGAGGCCAAGACGCTCGTTGATGAGCGGCAGCCCCAACGCCGGACGCTAAACTGAAGACTGCAAGACAAAGCGGGCGTCCGCATGAAAATCTGTACTTACGACTCGATCATAACATCGTGTTGACGACCGAAGTGCTCGCTTCATCAAGCTGTCCTATTGAAAAATTCCGCTAGCGCTGAATACGCGCCGATCCGCCCTTGGCGAGCGAACGCACCTGGTCGAGCGACGCCATCGTCGTATCGCCTGGGAAGGTGGTTAGCAGAGCTCCATGAGCCCAACCCAATCTGACCGCTTCCTCTTCAGGCTCGCCGGTCAGCAATCCGTAAAAGAAGCCGGCCGCGTATCCGTCTCCTCCGCCCACGCGGTCATATACATCCAGCTCCATCGTGGGCGCCATGTACGTTTTGCCGTTGATCCAAGCGACGGCGCTCCAACTATGCCGGTTCGTGGAATGAACCTCGCGCAGCGTGGTCGCCACAATCTTCACGTGGGGATGCTTCTCTCTCACTTTATCGATCATCCCGAAAAACGCAGTTGGATCGAGTTTCGATTTGGCAGCGACTTCAGGCCCGGCGATTCCGAGTCCCTTCTGCAGATCCTCTTCGTTCCCCACCAGCACGTCGACATTTTTCACAATGCGGTCAATCACTTCAACCGCCTTCTCATGGCCGCCGACGACATTCCAAAGCTTTTCCCGGTAATTCAAATCGAATGAAGTAATGGCGCCCGCAGCTTTAGCAGCGGCCATCGCCTCAATGGTGATCTCAGACGAGGTTTTTGAGAGAGCCGCGAAAATACCACCGCTATGAAACCAGCGGATGCCGTCCGCGAAAATCTTCTTCCAATCGAAATCGCCAGGCTTCAGCAACCCGGCCGCCTCATTGGCGCGGTTATAGAACACCACGGGGGCGCGCACGCCTTGCCCGCGATCGCTGTAGACCGAGGCGATATTGGGACCCGCCACACCGTCATGCTTGAAATGCTTGTAGAAAGGCGTCACGCCCATTGCCCGAACGCGCTCAGCTACCAAGTCGCCAAGAGGATAATCCACCATGGCGCTGGCCACGCCCGTGTTCATGCGGAAACAATCCGCAAGGTTGGCGGCCACGTTGAATTCGCCTCCGCTCACATGGATCAGGCACTCATGGGCCTTACGAAACGGAATAATCCCCGGGTCAAACCGGCAGACTAATCCACCGATGGACATAAAATCTAACGCGCCTTTTGGCTTGATATCGAATCCGTAACTCATCTTTGTTTTCTTTCTCCGTAACCCTGCAATTACGCGTTATAAGTACCCGAAGAAACGCGCCCGCCTCGTCCGGTCCAGTTGGTGTGGAAAAATTGCCCGCGCGGCTTGTCGATCCGCTCATAGGTGTGCGCGCCGAAGAAGTCGCGTTGCGCCTGCAACAGATTCGCCGGCAGCCGCTCGGTCCGGTACCCATCGTAAAAAGCCAGCGCGGTGGAAAATGCCGGAGTCGGTACGCCCAGGCTGATCGCTTGAATCAGCGCCTGGCGCCAACCATCCTGGTACTTGTTGATGACATCGTTGAAAAACCCGTCCATCAATAGGTTGTGGAGTTTCGGATTCTTGTCGTAGGCTTCTTTGATTTTGCCCAGGAAGCGGCTGCGAATAATGCACCCGCCGCGCCACATCAAAGCAATGCCGCCCATGTTCAGGTTCCAGCCTTGCTCCTTCGCTGCCTCGCGCAACAACATATAGCCCTGCGCGTAGGAAATCATCTTGGAACAATACAGAGCGCGACGCACGTTTTCAATGAAGGCTTTCCGGTCCACGGGAACCGTGCTGAGGTGCGGGCCGCCAAGCACCTTCGATGCAGCCACGCGCTCATCTTTTAGAGCCGAGAGGCAGCGGGCAAAAACCGCCTCGCCAATCAGGGTCACCGGCATACCTAAATCCAGCGCGCTGATCCCGGTCCACTTACCTGTGCCTTTTTGCCCGGCGGTGTCTAGAATTTTGTCGACCATCGGCTTGCCGTCTTCGTCCATTTTGGTGAAGATCTCGGCGGTGATCTCAATCAGAAAGCTGTCCAGCTCACCCTTATTCCATTCGGCGAAAATATCGTGCAATTCGCTCGCGCTCAATTGCAGACCGGCTTCCAGTAATTGATAGGCCTCGCAGATGAGCTGCATATCGCCATATTCAATGCCGTTATGCACCATCTTGACGTAGTGGCCCGCGCCGTCTTCGCCCACCCAATCGCAGCACGGCGTGCCGTCTTCCACTTTAGCCGCAATCGCCTGAAAAATCTCTTTCACATGCGGCCAAGCTGCCGGGTTGCCGCCCGGCATGATGGAGGGGCCGAAGCGCGCGCCTTCTTCTCCGCCTGAAACGCCAGTGCCGATGAATAAAATGCCCTTAGCGGCCAGGTCTTTCGTGCGCCGGTTCGAATCCGTAAAAAGCGAGTTGCCGCCGTCGATAATGATGTCGCCCTTTTCCAGGAACGGAACCACATGGTCGATCATCTGATCCACCGTGTCGCCGGCCTTGACCATCATCATGACGCGCCGGGGACGCTTCAGCGATTGAACCAGTTCCTCAATCGAATGCGCGCCCACCACCTGCGTGCCTTTGGCCTCGTTGGCAAGAAAATCGTCAACTTTGGAAACAGTTCTATTGAACACAGCCACTTTATAACCGTGGTCATTCATGTTCAAAACCAGATTTTGACCCATAACCGCCAGGCCAATTAATCCGATATCGCAGCTTTCATTTTGCATAGTTTTCATTCAGCAGCCTACCACCGAAAAATTGATGATATCGCTATCGCAAATGCAGGCACGGGGATAAGACACTATAGCTGCTATCAGGTACGATCAAACAAGGATATAAGAACATGGCAACTCTCGATTGGTCCCAATGTCCTGCCGTGGAAAGCATTCCCGGCAAGGTCAGCGGCGCGTGGACGTTCCGGAATTCGCGGACGCCTGTACGCCGAATGTTGGCTGAAATCGCTGCCGCCGTGAATGCCGCAACTCCAGGTAGCTATGTCGAGGTGCAAATCCCTTACGACTAGCCTTTCCTTTTATACATAGATGCCCGCCACATAGCCGGAAGCCCAGGCCCACTGAAAATTAAACCCGCCCAGATGACCCGTTACATCCACTACCTCGCCGATAAAATACAAATTGGCCACCTTCTTGCTTTCCATGGTTTTAGACGATAGTTCCGCGGTGCTCACGCCGCCAAGCGTCACTTCCGCCGTGCGGTAACCCTCGGTTCCGTGCGGCACAATTTGCCAATCGTTGACAGCGGTACCCAGCCGTTCTATCTGCCGGTCCTGCAGATCCCCCAACCTGCCCGAATGGTCCTTCGGCACATGTTGCTCAGCGATCCGCTGGGCCAAGCGTTTCGGCAGATGGCCGGCCAAAAACGTCGCTGCTTCCTGTTTGGGCTTCGTCGCTTTCGCCTGAAGCAGTAGGGCTGCGACATCGCGCTGAGGAGCCATGTTCACGCGCAACGGTTTGCCGTCCTGCCAATACGAAGAAATCTGCAGCATGGCCGGCCCGCTTAAGCCGCGATGCGTAAACAACATACCCTCGCGGAACTGCTGCTTGTCGCAGCTTACCGTTGCCTCTATCGCCACTCCAGCCAGTCCGTTCCAAGATTCCAATTGGCTTGGCGTCAAGGTGAAAGGAACCAACGCCGGCTGCGTGGCGGCAATTGTGAGATCAAACTGCCTGGCAATCCGGTAGCCCAAATTGGTGGCGCCCATTTTCGGAATGGAAAGACCGCCACAGGCTATGACCAAAGCCTCGCTATAAAATTCTCCACTCGCCGTCCGCACCCGAAACCGCCCATCCGGCTTGCTGACTTCTTCAATCGAGGTCTGCACGCGCATGTCCACCTTGGCTTGCCTACACTCTTCGAGTAGCATTCCAATAATTTGCTGTGACGATCCATCGCAAAAAAGCTGTCCCAGCGTCTTCTCGTGATACGCAATCCGATGCTTTTCCACCAGCGCGATAAAATCCCGTGCCGTATAACGCGCCAGCGCGGAAACGCAGAACTTCGGATTTTGCGAAAGATAATGCTGTGGCGAAGCATGCAGGTTCGTGAAGTTGCATCTGCCACCGCCGGAAATACGAATCTTCTCGCCTGGCTTGCGCGCATGATCGATCACCACCACGCGCCGGCCGCGCTTTCCGGCCTCAATCGCGCACATCAGCCCCGCCGCGCCAGCGCCGACGACGACCACATCGGTCTCCACTAAACTCATCCGGATGAATTATCCCAGTCCAAAAAAACACTTGACTGTTCTAGAATACTAGAACATTATCTAACTAAGGCGATGACGGCATCCAACAAACGAAAGCCCTTCCGGTTTCACTTGGACCTGTCCAGCGGTGTACCCGTTTACCGCCAGATCATGGACCAGGTGACCGGAGGCATCGCGGCAGGCGCTTTGGCCGCGGGCAATCAACTTCCAACTGTTCGCCAATTGGCCGTCGATCTGTCAATTAATCCAAATACGGTGATACGGGCGTACCGCGAGCTTGAAATCCGCGGCGTTTTGGACACCCAGCAAGGAACCGGGACGTTTGTCGCGGCGCAGAAGGCGCAACCCGATGATGCCGAACGGCAGCGTCGGCTGAGCCAGTTCACCGGCGAATTTGCCGCGCGGGCCGGCGCCAGCGGATTCAGCCTCGAGGAATTGATTGAACAACTGCAAGAGATGCAAAGCGATACCGGGAAAAAGAGGAGATAAAAGCGTCATGATGTGGGATCTAGTCAAGAATCAGGCGAGTGGCGTCTCAATTGGCTTGTGCGCCCTTTCGGTTGCGATTGGGTTGGGTCTTACCGCCGCCCTGGGGAGTCAAGCGCCTGTATTGGCCGGCCTGCTAATTGGCGTTTATTTGCTGTTCTCCATTAAGGTTGCGGACCAATGGGAGAAGGTAGCGGTTTTACGGCTCGGGCGCTACGTTGGGCTGCGCGGGCCGGGCCTTTTCACGTGATTCCTATTGTGGACAGGCTCAGCCGTTAAGTGGATCAAAGTGTTCGCGTGGCCAACGTGACTGCCGAATCCACACTGACGCGTGACACCGTGCCGGTCAATGTGGACGCCATTGTGTTTTGGTTGGTATGGAATGCGGAGAAATCAATTCTCGAAGTCGAAGACTTCGTGCAAGCAATCATGATGAGCGCACAGACCGCCCTGCGCGAATCCATTGGCCGCCATGAACTAGCGCAAATGATCACTGACCGCGAACCGCTGGGGCGTGAGCTGCAGCGGATTCTAGATGAGAAAACCAATCCGTGGGGCATCACAGTGCAGTCGGTCGAAATTCGCGATGTCCGTATTCCGCAAGCACTGGAAGACGCGATGTCACGCCAGGCGCAGGCGGAGCGTGAGCGCCAGGCACGCATCATCCTCGGCCAGGCGGAAACAGATATCGCTGATAAGTTCTCGCAGGCGGCATTGGCCTATCAAAACAACCCGGTTGCCCTGCACTTGCGCGCGATGAACATGCTGTATGAGGCCATCAAGGAGCGCGGCTCCATGGTGATTGTACCGTCGTCCGCGGTGGAAACCATGGGCCTAGGCGGCACCTTGGCGACTGCCTCGCTTGGCGGGGCTAAGCCCGTATAGCAATGTAGCCAGCTTGACTATACTCACTGTGGATATATGCATGATGTATAGTAATCGGTATGGCCGAGCCCAAACCGGATCCCCAAGCCCTGCTGCCTTTGCAGACCGCTACCTTTCACATTCTGATGGCCCTGACCGAGGAAGACCGTCACGGCTATGCAATTATTCAAGATGCCTTCGCGCGCACGGGCGGAGCGCTGAAACTAAGCGCGGGTACCCTGTACCGTTCCATCCAGCGCATGCTGGAGCAGGGATTAATCATCGAAACCGAGGAACGCCCAGACCCGGAGCTGGATGACCAGCGCAGGCGCTACTATCGCATCACCAAATTTGGACGGCAAGTGGGCAACGCGGAAGCGCAGCGCCTGTCGCAATTGGTGAAATGGGCGCGTGAAAGCGGCTTCGCGCCGGGGAGGGTGTAATGGCCTTTTACCGCTTTTTGCTATTGCTCTATCCGACGTCTTTCCGCACTCAATATTCCGAAGAGCTTTGCTCGGTCTTTGCGTTGCGTCTGCGGGATGCATCGAATCCAGCCGCCGCTCTTCTTCTGTGGCTCGACACGCTCATTGACGTATTGTTGACTGCCATCCAAACGCATTGGGATATTCTGCGTCAAGACCTTCTTTATACACAGAGGACGTTGTGGCGGTCGCCCGGCTTTGCCATAACCGCAATCCTGGTGTCGGCATTGGGTGTAGGCGCAACCACGGCGGCTTACACCATCACCGACCACGCTCTTCTCCGGCCGCTACCCTTTCCGGAATCGGAGCGTCTGGTCAAGTTGTGGGAGGATATGTCGCCCGGAAATTACCGGAGCATGGAAGTCTCGCCTCCCAATTACCGCGATTGGAAACAGATGAGCAAGTCCTTCAAGGGTATGGCGGCGCTTCGTCCTCTTTCAGTCGCCATGCTGAGTTCAGGGGCTCCGCAACAGATTGAAGGTGCCAGCGTTGGGGCCGATCTCTTCCCCATGCTCGGCGCGCAGCCCCTGTTCGGCCGTATTTTCACTCCGGCCGATGACCGCCCAGGCGCACCGGGAACGGTGTTGCTCAGCTATAGCCTGTGGCAGCGTCAGTTTGCGGGTGACGCGAACATTCTCGGGCGGAGACTGCTCCTCGATGGCCAACCCTACGTGGTGATTGGGGTAATGGGCCGGACCTTCGGCTTTCCGCGACCGGACGCGCAGCTTTGGACAACGCTCCGTTTCTCAAACGACGATTTTGTAGACCGTAATAACAACTGGCTGCGCGTGGTGGCGAAACTGCGTCCCGGTGTTTCCGTGGAACAAGCCCGGGCCGAAATGCGCCTTGTCTCCGAGCGCTTAAAACGCGCGTATCCCAAGGATAATGAACATGTCGGCGTAACCATTGATTCGCTTCGGGATGAGATTTCGAATAACTCCCGCCTGCTGTTATTCGCCTTGCTGGGCGCTTCGTTTTGTGTCCTGCTGATTGCCTGCACGAATCTGGCGAACCTGCTGCTGGCTCGCGGCTTGCAGCGGCGGAAGGAGGTGGCTTTACGCAAAGCTTTGGGCGCCGGCCGCGAACGTCTGGTTAGGCAGATGCTGACCGAAAGCCTGGTGCTTGCCTTCTGCGGCGGTTTGCTGGGGGTGCTGATTGCGGCCGCGGCCGTTCCGCTGCTTTCCCGGCTGATTCCCAGTGCGCTTCCAGTTGCGGAAATACCAACCATTGACGCGCGTGTGATCCTGTTCGCCTTGTCGGTCACCACGCTCACCGGGCTGGGCTTCGGCGTAATTCCATCCGCTCGCGCGGCCAACTCCAGCAACGTGGAAGGGCTGCGGGAAGGTGGGCGCGAAGGCATTGGAGGAAAAAAAGAGCGGCTGCGCTCCGGCCTGGTCATTGCCGAGATCGCCCTGTCTTTGGTCCTATTGGTTTCTTCGGGACTGCTCATTCGTGCTCTCTGGCAGTTGCAGCAAACCAATCCGGGATTCCGGCCGGAAAATGTTTTGACCCTGCGCACGGTGCTGCAGATGCCGAAATATGAGTCCACTGCAAAGCGGATTCAATTCTATACGCGTGTTCTGTCCGAAATCCGCGCGCTGCCCGGTGTGGCTAGCGCCGGTTATACCAGCTTTTTGCCCGTCGTTATGCAGGGTGGTATTTGGCCCGTTACCATCGCTGGCCAAGAGCAGAATTCCGATCGTGCCTTTCACCAAGCTAGCCTTCGTTTCATTACTCCAGGCTATCTGGAAACCATGCGCGTTCCTCTTCTGCGGGGGCGTCCTATTAGTGAGGCTGACACGGAAAAAACACAATTCTCCGCCGTGGTGAGCGAATCCTTCGTGCGGGAATATTGGCCCGGCCAAGATCCACTGGGGCGTCAATTCAACTTTGGCTTTGCCACCCGGACAGTCGCCGGCGTCGTGGGTGATGTTCGTGTTCGAGGCTTGGAGAGAACCAGTGAACCGCAGGTCTACCTTTCTTATAAGCAAGTTCCCGACGGCAACATCATCTGGTACGCTCCCAAGGATCTAGTGGTTCGTTCCAGTCTGCCCCCGGACCGCTTGCTCCCCTCGCTCAGGCGCATCATCGCGGCAGCCGATCCCGAACAACCTGTCTCCGATGTGCAAACGCTCGCGCACATTGTCGAGGAAGATACGGCCTCCAGACAGACTCAGGTATTCGTGCTGGGCGGCTTTACGTTGATCGCCATCCTGCTTACCGGCATCGGCATTCACGGATTGCTTTCGTTCACCGTTTCCATGCGCACCCAGGAAATCGGCGTGCGCGTGGCGTTAGGAGCAAAATCGCAAAACATCCTGGCTATGGTACTGCGTGAGAGCCTTTTACTTGGTGTAGCAGGAGCGATTGTGGGCATCGTGCTGGCGTATGCGGCGGGCCGGAGTCTGGCTTCGCTTCTGGCTGGCGTGCAGCCGGGCGATCTCACCACTTATGCCGTCGGCTTAACAGTCGCTCTTTGCACCACTTTAATGGGAAGCTTGTGGCCGGCTTGGCGCGCCGTGCGCGTGGACCCCATGACAGCCATGCGAGTGGAGTAATTAAGGACGCCACTCCATTTTGAAATAGAGGCAATCTTCCCCGGTGAGGTGAAACCCCAGGTGCCGCCAAAACTGCGTCGCGGGATTGGTGCGGTCGACATGGCCCGTGATTCGTATTCCTGCCGCCGCCGCGTCCGCTTGAACGGAGGCCATGATTTTGCTGCCAATTCCCAAACGGCGGAAATCTGCCGCTAGCGCAAAATCCACGACTACGAATTGATCTATTTGCCGGTCTAAATACAACTGCCCCGCAGCCTCATTGTTCAGCAGAACTATACTGTGAACGGCGCTGGGGAACCGGCTACTGTAATGCCGCCGCTGTGCCTCGAACTGCATGTGAAGAAGTTGCCGGGTCTGCTCCTCGGACCAAGCAAAATTCGCAAATTGGTGCTGCCGCTCACTCAAAAAAAGAGTAAACAGAAAATCGCGGTCGGCTTCAGTGGCGGCCCGCAAACGGCACTCGCCTAACGGCTTCAATGCCGCCTCTAACTTCGTGCGGGGTAAATGCCTTGCATCGCGATGATCCAGTTGAGCACCAAGGTCGGTTGCCGGTTCTCGTGAGGCTGTCCTCCACCTGTCAGGCCAATCATGTTGGCATTCATCTGTCCGCTAGATGCTGTCGAATACTCCGCCGTAACGCCGGCTCCGTCAGCCGCGGGATAATGCCCAATCGGGCCCGGCTGAGTTCCTGGGGCCGCGTCCGCATTCATCGCATGAGTGTGCGAAGGAATCTGAGCGGTAATTAGACTAACGTTATCGACCCCCAATAATTCGCCCTGTATATAGTTGGAAGGGCCGCCAGTATGGGCCGGCACCCGGCCTTGCAGGTTTGGCAGCGCGAAATTGGTTGTGCCGTTACCGCCGTACGTTGTACCCAGCAGCGAAAAAAGAGCTGAATACTGAGAAATAGGTAAAAGTTGTCCGTTACATTGCAACCAGCCTATCGGGGCGAAATTAAACCCGACGCACCTGAGTTCGCCTAAAAACGGTTCTGACATGGATACTGTTCCTCCTGAGAAGCTAACGGTCAAACTTGTAACACACGAAGGCCAGAGTTGCGTGCCTCTCGCATAAGTCAAAACTAAGTCAAAAACAGGACTTAGTATAGGGGCACATTGGTGAACCGTCAATAGGTAAATAGAGTACTATTTGTCTTGACAGGCTACCCAGGCCAACTGATATGATCCGATTGCCATGGATTCAAGCTTGAAGGGTATTGGGTCTAGAATCATCGGTTGCGGCGCGCTATGTGTGGTCACGCTGCTCTGCCAATCTCCTGCCTTTGCCGATTCTGTGTTGGGGATTACGGATGGCAACCAGCTAATCTCATTTGACTCGTCTAACCCAGCCGGTGCGACGGCGATCGGCACGCTTGATGTGACTGCGACCCCGCTAGGCCTGTTCAAGAACGGAAGTTCCCTCTATGTTTACGACATCAACAACAACGTGGTGCGTCAAATTAATCCGGCAACTGCCGCCACGATAACCACCATTAATATTGGATTGCAGGGCTCGCCGGGCGAAGGTGATGTCGTCTTTTCGAATGGAACCGGTTTCCTGGTCAGCACTCATCAACCGAACGGTTCATTCATTAATGGATCGGGCACTCTTTTCAGCTTCACCTTGACGGCTAATTCCGCGCATGTAATATCGACGACTATTCCGTTCATCGATGGCCTCACGGTTGCGAACGGTGTCCTCTATGGGCTTGCTCAAGGCGGCGCGGAGCTTTACACGATCAATACCAGCACCGGAACAGTGACTCCAGTCGGCGCAACTGGAGTTTCCGGTACTTTCAGCGTTGGCGGGCTGACGACCGCGTTGAACGGCACTCTCTATGCCGACCTAACGAACTTCGCGAACGCGACTTCTGAATTCTTCACCATTGACCCCGCCACGGGAAAGGCTACCTTTGTTGGAAATATAGCGTTTTCGAGAGTATCCGGCTTAGTGGACAACTCCACCTCCAACGGCACAACCCCCGAACCATCTACCTTCTTTTTGGCGTTGAGCGGTGGTTTGTTACTGGCCTTTGCTTTTAGGCGTAAATACCTGGCGCTTCATGCCCAATAGCTTGCACGTACTCAACGTACGAGCCGGGATAGACGCGCGGATTCCGTTCCAGGCCGCTCTCCCCGCCCAGTTCCAATACGCGCGAGCCTAAACCGCGCAGAAACACGCGGTCGTGCGAAACAAAGATCATGGTTCCTTCAAAGTCTTTGAGCGCCTCCACCAGCATCTCCTTGGTGGCTAGGTCCAGGTGATTGGTAGGCTCATCGAGCACTAAAAAGTTTGGCGGGTTGAAGAGCATGCGCGCGATCACCAGCCGTGATTTTTCGCCGCCCGACAGAGCCCGGATCCGTTTATCCACATCGTCGCCGGAGAATTGAAACGCGCCGGCCAGCGAGCGCAGCGACCCTAATCCGTCCTTCGGAAAATCCTGCTGAAGCTGTTCAATGATGGTCAATTCGGGGTTGAGCACATCCAGCGATTGCTGCGAAAAATATCCCATCGTAAGACTTGCGCCCAGCCGCACGTCTCCGGAATCAGGCTCCGTCGCGCCGGCAATCATTTTGAGCAAGGTGGTTTTGCCCGCGCCGTTTCTTCCCATTACGGCCCAGCGTTCACCGCGGCGGATGGTGAGGTTAAAGCCGTCGTAAATCGCCCGCGCTCCGTAGCTCTTGTGCAGATTCTCCAGTACGGCCACCTGATCGCCCGACCGTTGCGGAGCGCGAAAATCAAACTTCACCACCTGCCGTTTCTTCGGCA
>DASXGT010000110.1:0-9642 GCA_036488895.1 Bryobacteraceae bacterium
GCGAAACTTTCGAACGTTCGCGTTGCGCCATTGCGCAGGTCGATGAAATCGGCGTTGGAAAACGGCCAATCTTTCACGTTGCGTGCGCGCAACTCGCCGGAGGCGACCACTAGCCGGTCCGCGTCCCGGTAAGGAAGCTGCCGCAAGAGCACGGCATTGGTCACGCTAAAAATCGCGGTGCTGGCGCCCACGCCGAGGGCGAGCGTTACTACGGCGGTTAAGGTAAAAATAGGACTGTTCCGGAGTGTCCGGCTGGCATACGCGAGATCTCGAAAGAACATCTACACACCTCGGGTGCCTGCATACGCGGCAGTCAATTGCGTTCCATTATAGCCGCATAAAATCCATCGCCTTCATCGCGGCCGGGCAAGCGCCAAACTTCTCGGTCGAGGCGTAATTCCGGATGACCTTCGAGCAGCGCGCGGACTACATCCTCGTTTTCTTCCTGTTCCAGCGAACAAGTTGCATAGACAAGTTTGCCGCCTGGGGCTAAACAGCGCGCGGCATTTTGCGCCAGGCGTAGCTGTTTGGCGGCGAATCGGGGCCAGTCAAAGTCTTTGATGCGCCACTTGATTTCCGGATTGCGGGCGAGCGTACCGGTCCCGGAGCACGGGGCATCGATAAAAATGCGGTCGAACAAAATCGAGAAGGGCAGCGGCTCAGAGGCGTCCAGCGCCACACGCGGGCATACGGGCGGCACTTCGCGCAGGCGCCTAAATGAAATATCGCAAGCAATGGCCAGCCCCAAAGGCGTTTCCAGCGCCTGCAGCGTTTTGTTGCCGGGGGCCGCACAGAGATCCAGATAACTCAAACCGGGCCGCAGATCCAGTAAAGGAATAATAGACTGCGAACTGATGTCATGCAGGCGTAAGCCGTGACCCGCTTCCGACAGCACACGGTAACACCCCGCTACATTGGTGGCTTCCAGCTCCAGACCCTGTGGAAGCGGCGCGCCCGGAGGCACTCTCATGTACGGGGGCGGCTCCAGCAAAGCGGCACTTGCAATAGCGCGCGCGGCGGCGCTTCCAAAATGCCGTTCCCAACGCTCTAAGAGCCAAGCCGGGCAAGATAATTCCGTAGCGGCATCCGGCCAGGTAACCTTCGGGGTTCCGGCGCGCGTCATCTTTCTTAACACGGCGTTAGTCAGGCCGGCAGCGGAACGTTTGCGCCGTTTTACTAACTCCACGGAATCATCCACGGCGGCATAGGCGGGTATGCGATCGAGATAACGCAGTTGAAAAATGGCCGCCCGCAGGGCTAATAATATGTCGGAATCCAGGTCTTTTGTTTTCCGGCCCGAATAGGTCTCGATTAAGTAATCGAGTTGGCTTTGATAACGCAAACAGCCGAAAACAATTTGCCCGGCCAAGCCGGCGTCTCTTGCGTCGGCCCCTTTTGATAAGAACCGTAAGCTATCTGATGCATATGCGCCTGCCGATACCGCTTCTAATACGTCGAATGCTACTTGCCTTGCCGCTGAAATCACCTTGCGTCTTAACCCTGGTCACAAGCATCTCAAAACTGTACGTTGAGTTTAGAAACAGACAAAACGCGTGGGTTTTTTTGTTTACCAGCTTGCAGGGCTTGTGTTAGTATTTTTATAGCCTTTGCGAGGTTTGGACCTACGCGCTGCGCACCTCGTACTTCCCTCACGGAGCAAAACACATCCACTACATGAGCTTTACCGTTTTTCTCGGAAATCTCCCTGTCTGGGTGACTGCCGACGATATCAAATCGTGGCTGTCCTCAGAAAGCCTGGTCGCTGACGCGGTCAAGGTAATTCGCAACCCCGAAACTCAAGAGTCGAAGGGATTCGCCTTCATAGAATCACCGAACCAAGAGGAGATGAATTCCATCATCCGTCGGTTCGATCGCGCGCCGCTGGAAGACCGGCTGCTTCGCGCCAACCCTGCACAACCGCCGAAATCAGGCAAGGGTCCGGTGAAAAGCGCCGCTCCCACAGACCGTCCCCGGCGGACGTTTCAAAACGCTTCGAATGGTTCCCCAGCCACTGGAGCCGGAACAGCCACAACAAGTACCGGAGCCGTGACGAATGGATCGTCGGCAGTCGTAACTAACGGCGCAAATATCCAAGCACGTAGAACCACGAACATGCGGCGTCCGAATAGTTCTTCGGGACGCCAAAGCGCTTTCGCGGAGGAACTCGCAAAGGTTCTTTAACCTGGGCGTGTTCCTTCTGCTCACTAATTTTTTTTGTTCGAAATCTAAATCGGCATACCGGCCACGCTGCCCTGCATAGTACGCTGTACCCTTTTGACAGCGCATGGGCTGCGCGCCCCGGGGCTCACCTTCACGGCAATGCTATACTGCGCAGAATTATCGCGTTAGTATTTTGATACGAACCGCGCTAGCAGTTAGTTGTTGTTTTCGTTCGCCGGGGATAAAGCGTGAACCGCCTAGATAGCCGTATTTTCTATTCCAGTTTTATTATTCTTGTCGCCGTCGCGTCGGCGATTTTACGACCTATTGCCGGGAAACCTGTTTTCTCTGCGTTGGCTGGGTTCGGGGTGGCGCTGCTCGCTACCTTTTTCGCGTTACGCCTACGCCGCGCCGATCCCTTGGCCTTGATTGCCGGCTCCCTGGGCGCGCTGGCCGGGTCCGGATTTGGGCTGCTGGCGGTGTTTGTCGTCCGAGGCACCCCGGTCATGCAAGGTCCGGAGGGGCAGTTCTTCCACTTGGCTCCGCCGCTGCTAGGTGCCTATATCGGGCTCCTGGTCGGGGTCGCCAAGAGCGCTTTTTTGAAAGTCGGATTCCTGGCAGCGCCCGGCGAGCAACCGGTGGCCAGCCGCGCCAAAGTTTTAGATACCAGCGTTCTTATCGACGGCCGGATTGCCGATATCGCGGAAGCTGGTTTTGCTGAGGGGCAGCTGATTGTGCCGCGTTTCGTGCTGCACGAATTGCAGCTTGTGGCTGATTCCGCCGATTCCGCCCGGCGCAATCGCGGCCGCCGTGGTTTGGATGTGGTGCAGCGACTGCAAAAGATGCCAGGTATCCAGCTCGAAATTTCAGCGCAAGATTTCCCTGGGTTGCGCGAAGTCGATCTGAAGCTGATTGAGTTTGCCCGGCTGACCGGCTGCAAGCTGGTTACGAATGACTTCAACCTGAACAAGCTGGCGCAGGTGCAGGGATTGACTGTGTTGAACATCAATGAGCTGGCCAATGCCGTGAAGCCGGTGGTGCTGCCCGGGGAAACCATGCGTGTCTTCATCCTGAAAGAGGGCAAAGAGCAGAACCAGGGCGTGGCTTACTTGGACGACGGAACCATGGTGGTGGTGGATAACGCCCGCCGGATGATTTCGAAAACGATAGACGTTACCGTGACCAGCGTCCTGCAAACCACCGCCGGGAAAATGATCTTCGGCAGGTTGGACGAGCGGCCGACGAGCGAAGTGCGGGCGGCCGCCGGCGGCGCGAACTAGACTGGTCTTTGCATCAAGTCCGGGCATTCCTTTCTCCTGATAACCCACTTGGCTTCGGCCTGAGCGACTACCTAGAACTGGTGGCGGCCGTCCTGCTGGCAGCGCTTTTCCTGTTGCGCTCGGGTTGGCGGCAAGCGCTAGAAAAGTTCGCAGCGAGAACGGGCTGGTGCCTGTTGTTTCTAGCCGCGCTGCCGGTGTTCTTGCGGTTGGCGCTGCTCTCGCGCTACCCGGCGCCCATTCCGAGCGGCTCAGACGATTTTGGCCACCTGTTGTTAGCGGACACGCTGCGGCACTTCCGGCTGGCGAATCCACCCCACGCGCTGCCGCAATTCTTCCAACAGATTTTCGTTCTACAGGAACCCACGCATAGCTCCATCTACCCATTGGGGCAAGGTTCGGTACTGGCGCTGGGCTGGACGCTGTTTGGACACCCCTGGGCCGGCGTGCTGCTCTCTACCGGAGCCTTGTGCGCGCTCGTTTATTGGATGCTGCGGGCTTGGACGCCTCCCCTATGGGCGCTGGCTGGCGGTCTCCTGGCGGTTTTTCAATTCGGACCGCTCAATTATTGGATGAACTGTTACTGGGGCGGGGCAGTCTCGGCGTGCGCGGGATGCCTGGTCTGTGGCGCGCTGCCACGGATTTTTGATACAGACGGGAAGCGGCGGCGCAACGCGGCTTTACTAGGCGCGGGATTAGGCTTGCAGCTGCTAACGCGGCCTTACGAGTTTTTTCTGCTGCTGGCCGCAGTTGTGCTCTTCCTGGGAATCGAATGGCGCCAGTGGCGGCGGCAGGTCGCGGCTATTCCTTTGACCGTGTTGATCGTGGCTGCCGCCGCAGGGATGACGCTGCTGCAGAATAAGCAGGTCACCGGCCAGTGGACCAGCATCCCCTACCAGGCTTACCGTTACCGCTACGGCGTGCCTCCTGCCTTTACCTGGCAAGCGAATGCCGTTCCGCACGGCCCTCTGAATTGCGAACAGGAATTGGATTACGAAACCGAGACGGCGGTGCATGGACCGGGTTTGGATACCCCGCAAGCCTATTGGGACCGCCTGGTTTTTCGAGCGCGCTTTTACCGCTTCTTTCTGCTTGCGCCGCTTTATCCCGCGTTATTTGGGTTCGTTCTGTTATTGCGGCGCGCGCGGCTGATTTGGGCGCTGGCAACGATTGCGCTGTTTAGCCTGGGGGCCAATTTTTTTCCGTATTTCTTTCCGCACTACGTGGCCGCCGTTGGCTGCCTGTTTCTGTTGATCAGTGTTGCGGGTTTGCAGCGGCTAAACCAATTCACGATTAGCGGCAGCCGGCCGGCGGTGGGCACGTTGCTGCTGTTTTTCTGCGCGGCGCATTTTGTGTTCTGGTATGGAGTTCACGCGCTGGGCAGCAAGCAGGTTCTGTTTGCCCTGACGCCCTACGAGACCTGGGATTACATCAACCAAGGCGATCCGCAGGGCCGCCTGGCCGTTGCTACCCAACTCGCGCGGCAGAATGGCAAGCAACTGGTGTTTGTGCGTTATGCGCCGCAACATCGCTTTCAGGAATGGATCAACAACCGCGCCGATATCGATAGTTCGGCAGTGGTGTGGGCGCATGATCTGGGTCCCGAGGAAAACGAAAAACTCCGCCGCTATTATCCCGACCGCAAGGTTTGGTTACTGGAACCGGATGCGACGCCCCCGAAGTTGACGCCCTTCCCAGCAGAGAAGACGCTGCTGTTTCAAGATGTGCCTTAAGGCTTGCATACAATAGGGATTTCTCATGTTGCACATCCTCTGTTTTTTAATGATGGGGCAGGCCGCAGGGACACCTGTAATGTCAGCCGCAAGCCCAGCGGTGATCGAGAGCGGTAAAAGCCAGTTCTTGCAGCAATGCGCTTTTTGCCACGGACGCGACGCAGGCGGAGGCGAGACGGGACCGGATCTCACGCGCTCCAAAGTGGTGGCGGACGATGTCGCCGGTAATCAGATCGGCGTGGTGGTTCGCAACGGCCGCCCGGAGAAGGGCATGCCGCGCTTCAATGTCTCCGATCAGGAATTGACGGCGTTAGTAGCCTTTATCCACGATCAGAAAACCAAGGCCGAATCGCAGAAAGGCGGCCGCCGGGGCGTGGAGGTCGCCGATCTGCAAACCGGCAACGTGGAAGCGGGTAAGGCCTATTTCAACGGCCCAGGTACCTGCTCCACGTGCCACTCGGGTACGGGCGACCTGGAAGGCGTGGCGAAGCGTTATCAAGGCCTGAAGCTGGAGCAGCGCATGTTGTATCCGCAGGGCGCCACCAGCCACGTGACCGTTACGCTGCCATCGGGCGAGACGGTGACCGGCAAGCTGGCCTATCGCGACGAATTTACCATCGGGCTGCGTGACGACAAAGGCTGGTTCCGTTCCTGGCCGGCCAGCAAGGTGCGTTATACGGTGGATGCTCCGGCTGAGGCGCATGTGAAGCTCCTGGAAAAATATACCGATGACGACGTGCATAATTTGATGGCGTATTTGCAAACGCTGCGCTAACGGAAATCCATATGAAGTATCTTTCGAGTCTGATTGTCATATTTTGCGCTTCTCTGGCGGCGCAGGGGCTTGACCCGGCGGCTATGCTGCATCCGCCTGCCGATACTTGGCCTACGTATCACGGCGATTACTCCGGAAAGCGGCACAGCCCGTTGACCCAAATTACTCCGCAAAATGTCGGCCAACTCAGCCTGGCGTGGCTGTTTCAAACCAACCAAAGCGCCGAGATGAAGTCTTCTCCGCTGTTGGTGAATGGCGTGATGTACTTTACTGCTCCTGACAACGTGTGGGCGGTGGATGCGCGCTCCGGGCATCAGCTCTGGCGCTACACGTACCCAGCCAATAAAGGGTTTCATATCGGTCATCGCGGCGTGGCCATGTACGGGGAATGGCTTTACTTCGTAACGCCGGATGCGCATCTGTTGTGCTTGAACGCGAAAGACGGAACCGTGCGCTGGAACGTGGTGATTGCCGATTCGGGAAAAGGCTACTGGATGACCCTTTCACCGCTGATTATCCGCGACCATGTGCTGGTTGGCGTTTCCGGCGATTTCGATAATTTAAAGGGATTCTTGCGGTCTGTCGATCCGGCCACGGGTAAAACGCAATGGCAGTGGGACAGCACGCCTCCGGTGGGAACGCCGGGCGCCACTTCCGGGGGCATGACCTGGATGACAGGCACCTACGATCCCGAGCTGGATTTACTCTATTGGGGAACGGGTAATCCGACGCCGGTGCTCACCGGAAAAACGCGGCCCGGCGATGATCTTTATACATGTAGCATTGTGGCTTTGAATCCGAACACGGGCAAGCTGGTTTGGGCTTTTCAACCATCGCCGCATGACACCCACGATTGGGATGCGGTAGAGGTGCCGGTGTTAGTCGACGCCGATTTCCACGGCAAGCCCACTAAGATGCTGATGCAGACCTCGCGCAATGGATATTTCTTTGTGCTGGACCGGACCAACGGAAAGAGCCTGTTAACCGTACCTTTCGGCCCGGTGAATTGGGCGTTGGGAATCGACAAGAATGGCCAACCCATTCCGAATCCACAGAAGGAACCAGCTCCCGATGGGCGTTTGATTGCCCCGGACGAGGGTGGCATGACGAATTATCGCTCCCCCAGTTTTGATCCGAAACAGGGATTGTTTATCGTGAACGCGCATCCGGCCTGGAGCATTTATTTTTCGAAGCCGGCCGATGGAACGTTTGGATGGGCGGGCGCCGACTACGGCGTCTGGAGCAAAGGCGTCCTCAAGGCAATTGATTACCAGACCGGCAAGGTGCGTTGGGAGCACGAATTAGGACCGGGCGCGGGCTCGGGAGTATTAACGACGGCTTCCGGGGTGACGTTTGCCGGCGATGGGCTGGGTAATTTCCTCGCGCTCGACACCAGTAACGGCAAGACGCTATGGCATGCCGGCTCCGGTGGACATATAGACAGCGGGCCTATTACTTACGAGCTAGATGGGCGGCAATACTTGGTTACCAGCGCGGGCGGTGTAGTGTTCGCGTGGGCGCTTCCCGTTACCCGGGGGACGGAGAGTACGGGCGTTGCGACAGTGTCAGGCGGCCAGCCATAGGGCGTTCCTGCTCCGCGCGTCCTCTATGATGTAGATTCGAGGTCTGGCTCCGTTATACGCTAGCGCCTACCACAATGAAAGTCTCCGTTATCATTCCCGCCGCCGGTCTCGGCACCCGCATGGGGCGCAGCGCGCCCGAAAAAGAAGGCACCAGCCGCAAGCAGTTCATGCTGTTGAACGGCTCCCCGATTTTGATCCATACGATCCGTAAGTTCGTCACCTCGCCCGCGGTGAGCGAGATTGTGGTGGCGCTGCGTTCCGACGATCTGACTTGGGCTCGCGAGCTGTTCGCGCGGGAAGGGCTCGCCGATGCGGTGCACACCGTGGAGGGCGGGGAATCGCGCCAGCAATCGGTGGAAAATGCGCTTGCTTCCATTGGAGGCGACGTCGAATTGGTGGCCGTGCATGACGCGGTGCGGCCTTTTGTCGAGCGTGAAGTGATTGAACGAGTGATTCAAGAGGCCGCTGAAACCGGCGCAGCCATTGTGGGCATTGTTCCGGTGGATACGGTAAAACAGGTGCATCGCAATAAGGTGCGCGCCACTTTGCCGCGAGAGCGTTTAATTCTCACGCAGACGCCGCAGGTATTTCGCGTCGATCTATTGCGGAAGGCTTTTGCAAAGGCCCGCGAAGATCTATTTGTGGGGACAGATGAAGCGTCTTTGGTGGAGCGTCTAGAGCAAGTGGAAGTGTCGGTAGTGCTGGGGACTGACCGCAATATCAAAATCACGAAGCCGACCGACATGGATTTGGCGCGGTTGTATCTGGCACTCGAAAGTTCCCAATTGCAAATGTCGTGAGCATGGATACGGTGAACTTACCCCCTTATCGAATTGGCCAAGGCTGGGACTCGCATCGCACTGAAGCGGGCGGCAAACTGATTCTGGCGGGCGTGCAGATTCCCAGTGATTTCGGCTTGGCTGGACACTCTGACGCTGATGTTCTTTTCCATGCGGTGACCGATGCCGTGTTGGGCGCGCTGGCGCTGGGCGATATCGGAATGCATTTCCCGGATACCGCTCCGGAATGGCAGGGTGCGGCTAGCGCGCAATTTTTGCAACACGCTGTGAAGCTGGCCGCCGAGCGCGGTTATGTTTTAGCCAACGTGGATTCCACGATCATTCTGGAGCGGCCAAAGCTGAAGGATTTTCGCGAAGCGATACGTGCTAGCTTGGCGGCGGCGGTGGGGCTGCCTGCCGATTGCGTCGGCGTGAAGTTTAAGACAGCAGAGAAAGTCGGGCCGGTAGGCGAAGGCCGTTCGTGCGAGGCGCAAGCGGTGGTGTTGGTCTACGCGCGAAGGTGAACTGCCCCGCTAGCGCTTGCTAACTGCGCCCGCTGAGTATTCAGCGTAGCTTCCGGTGAAATCTTCGATCTTGCCGTCGTCGAAATGCCAAATGCGGGTGGCTACTTCATCCACCAAATCTTCGTCGTGGGTCACGAGAAACACCGTGCCCTCAAATTTCTGTAAAGCAAAATTGAGAGCGTTGATCGCTTCCAAATCAAGGTGATTGGTAGGCTCGTCGAACACCAGAATATTCGGCTTCTGCAACATCAGCTTGCAGAAAATCAAACGGGCCGCTTCGCCGCCCGAAAGCGCATCGGTTTTCTTCAGCCCTTCTTCGCCGCTGAACAGCATTTGGCCGAGCAACCCGCGTATCTCTTCCTTGGATGCCTGCGGGTCCCAATCGTGCAGCCATTCGGACACGGTCGTGCCGTTGCGAATGGAGTTGCGGTGGTCCTGTGCAAAATAGCCGACCTGCGCTTCATGTCCCCAGGTCACCGTGCCGGAATCGAGCCCAGCATCCGGGTCGTCCACACCGGGCGCATTCGCCAGCAGCGCCTTCAAGAGTGTAGTTTTTCCGGCTCCGTTGCGGCCCATGAGTGCAATTTTTTCACCGCGTTGCAAAGAGGACTTGAAGTTCTTGATTACATTTAAGTCGCCATAACTCTTGTTTACTTCTTTGCACTCCAGCACGTGCCGTCCGGAGGGCCGCTTCATCTCAAAACGGATAAAAGGGCGTTGGATGTTGGAGCGAGCCAAGTCGCTGGTTTGGAGCCGTTCCACTTCTCTCTTGCGCGAAGTCACCTGGCTGGCGCGGGTACCGGCCGAGAAC
>DASXGT010000052.1:0-14310 GCA_036488895.1 Bryobacteraceae bacterium
CCACCTGGCGAGCCTTTACCCCCACTCCACCCGACAAGCCTGGCAACAAAAACTGAACAACGGAGAAGTCACTCTGAACGGCGTCACGGCGACCGGGAGCGAATCGGTCACTGCAGGGCAAACCCTGGTCTGGAACCGTCCACCCTGGATCGAACCAGACTCTCCTCAGCACTTCGAAGTCCTGTTTGAGGACCCCTATCTGTTGGCCGTCAACAAACCCAGCGGGCTGCCCACCGTCCCCGGCGGCGGCTTCATGGAAAATACACTTCTGCGCCTGGTGCAAAAGCGAACCCCCAACGCAAACCCTGTCCACCGGTTGGGCCGAGCCACCACCGGCATCGTCCTCTTCGCCAAAACACCGCAGGCGGCCTCGAATCTATCCGCAAACTGGAACACACCAAAAATTCAAAAAATCTACCGGGCGCTGGCTCAAAACATTGCACAGCACGACGTCTACGAAATCCTCACACCCATCGGCCTCGTACCGCACCCGCTCATCGGTTCCGTGTGGGCCGCCAACCCAAGTGGCAAACCGTCAAAGTCATTGGCAAAGGTGATCTCACGCACCACCAGCACCACAACATTTGAGGTAAGCCTAAATTCGGGCCGCCCTCATCAAATCAGAATCCATCTGGCATCCATCGGCCATCCCCTGGTAGGCGATCCTCTGTACGGCTTAACCGTCCAGCCTCTTGAAAATCTCCCCGGCCTCCCCGGCGATGGAGGCTATTTCC
This sequence comes from Bryobacteraceae bacterium, assembly GCA_036488895.1. Taxonomy (GTDB): domain Bacteria; phylum Acidobacteriota; class Terriglobia; order Bryobacterales; family Bryobacteraceae; genus Bog-105. The sequence goes on from DASXGT010000052.1 coordinate 735, forward strand.
TGCACGCCCACTATCTGAAATTCCACCACCCCATCACCGGAGAACAAATCATCTTGAGGCAGCTTTGCCGTCCGGATTCTCATTGCATCAAAATGAACTCGGATGAACGCGAATAACCTGTAGTGTTTTCAATGCCCGTTCATTGGGGACCTCTAATTCTCGTGCGGCTTCCTATGTGCGAGATCCAATCGCGGGGAGACGGAGATCATTCACAATTTCAGGGCAGAATGAATCCGAGCAAGTATAAAGCATGGCGCAGTCCATTTCGTGAGAGCGTTGTGGCACCGACGCGATTGCGCTGGAGACTACTAGATGCGAAAAGGGTTTACGAGAAAACCAAAAGAGGATGCGCCCGCGACGCGAGGCAAGAACTACATAACGCCGAGCGGGCTGCAGCGCCTCAAAGATGAGCACCGGTTTCTGCTTACCAGGGAACGCCCGGCCGTGACGGAGGTGGTGAAGTGGGCTGCCAGTAACGGCGATCGCAGTGAGAACGCCGACTATCAGTACGGCAAGCGGCGGCTGCGGCAGATCGATGGGCGGATTCGCTTTCTCACGACGCGAATCGAAGCCGCGGAAGTAGTGGACCCGGAAACTCCGAGAGCGGGCCAAGCGGCGACAAGGGCATTCTTCGGCGCGACCGTGCGCTATGCCAATCCTGCGGGAGCGGAGCGCGTGGTGAGTATCGTGGGCACCGACGAGGTCGATCTCAATCGCAACCACATCAGTTGGGCGTCGCCTCTGGGGCGCGCGTTGCTGAAGTCGGCACCGGGCGATAGCGTTGTTCTCCAAGCGCCGGGCGGAACAGAATACCTGACGGTCCTGGAAGTGTGCTACGAGCGCATTTGTGTGGAACCGTTCCGTGAGCCCCTTGGAGCTGAGGCCTCGCCAAAGGGGTCCCTCGCCGATGCAAATCCACCTGACGAAGGTTAGTGAGCGGCGCGTTAAAATTCCAGGTCACAAGCAAGCAAGAATGAATCGTGAGACGACTATAGGCTATTCGTTTCGCTGCTGTCCGACCGTCAGGATCGCTCACGTGTAACGGCGTTCGCGTCCTCGACGGAGACTTCTGGACAGTCAGCGTGCGAGAATGACCTCTTATTCCCGGAATGCCGCGTATTCCCCCCGGAATGCGCGTTCCACTTCGCCGGAATCCTCATGAAAGCGAGAACCTCCATGAATCTACTCCGCTTCAGGCAGGCTGCCGCCATGGTCACGGCCCTCTTCCTCATCCCGGCTTCCTTCGCGCAGGAAACAGGAGGCGACAAAGTCGATCTGGACGCCCTGTCCCAGATCAAAACGGAGGCCTTCGAGCACTCGCAAGTGATGGAAAACCTCTTCTGGATGTCCGAGGTGTATGGTCCGCGCGTCACCAACAGCAGCAATCACAAGCTCGCCGCCGAATGGGCTATGAAGCAGATGAAAGAGTGGGGGCTTCAGAACGTCCACCTGGAAAAGTGGCCCTTCGGCTATGGGTGGCAGATCAAGCATTTCTACGCCGCGATGGAGACTCCGGTCTATGCTGCGTTTACCGGGTTCCCACTCGCATGGACGCCTGGGACGAACGGCCCGATCACGGTCGAGCCGGTGTGGGCACCCATCCACTCGAAAGCAGATTTCGCCAAATATCATGGCAAGTTGAAGGGCAAGGCGCTGCTGATGTTTGACCCGGCTCCACTCACGCTCCACACGCGGGCGGACGCGCAGCCTTCCCCAACGGATGAGGAATTTCTGGCACGCGGCGGTGCGCGCGGGGGCGGTGGCGGCGGGCGCGGAGCAGCAGCCGGCGCCGCAGCCAATCGCGACCCCAGCGGGCGGGGGCGTCCCGGTGAAGGCGAGTGGGAGTACACGCCGACGTCGCTTGCCCTGGCCAATGAAAAGAACGGGGTCCTGCGCAACGAGGTCAACGCCTTCCTGAAGGAAGAGGGCGTAGCCATTTCCATCACGCCGGGTTATAACGGAGACGGCGGTACGATCTTTTCCACCTATGGTGGGTCGGAAAATCCCAAGGATCCCATTCCGCCTCCGATCGTCGCCATTGGGGCCGAGCAGTATAACCGCCTCGTCCGCCTGGTGCAGCACGGTATTAAGCCGAAGCTGAACTTCGATATCGCTGTGGACTATCAGAAGGAAGACCAGAACGCATTCAATGTCATCGGCGAGATTCCGGGGACCAACAAACCGGACGAAGTCGTCATGCTCGGCGGTCACTTTGACAGCTGGCAGGGCGGCACCGGCGCCACGGATAACGGCACGGGATCCTCAGTGGCGATGGAGGCGGTGCGCATTTTGGCTACGCTGCACAAGCCCATGGCGCGTACGGTTCGCGTTGCCCTGTGGGGCGGCGAAGAGGAGGGCGTCTACGGCTCAACGGCCTACGTGCAGCAGCACTTCGCTCAACGCACCAACATGGTGAAGACCCCGGAGTACGACAAGCTGGATGTGTACTTTAACGACGACGGTGGCTCGGGCCGCTTCCGTGGAGTCTCGGCGGGTGGTAGTCCGCAGATGGCGGCGATCTTCAAGTCCTGGATTGAGCCCATCAAGGACCAGCATATTGTTGCTGTTTCTGGGGAACAGTTCAGACCCACCGCGAGCCCCGGTGGCACGGACTCGACCGCCTTTTCGTGGATCGGCCTGAACGGGATCGGTTTCCAGCAGGATGGGTTGGAGTACGGTACCCGTACCCACCACTCCAACGCGGATACCTATGACCGCGTGCAGAAGGCCGATGTGATGCAGAGTTCGATGATCGAAGCGTGGTTTGTCTACAACGCGGCCACTCGCGCAGAGATGCTCCCACGCATCCCAACCCCGGCCCCTGACCCCAATGCGAAGAGCAGCCACGAGTAGAGCGCAAGTTTAATTCAAAGCAACGGTGAAGCCTCTAGAGAGGGTTCCGTTGCGAACTTTTCAACTGCCTGCGGGTAGGGCAAAATCGATGCCGATCATCTCGAACAATCTGTTTAAAGGGCGGCAGCACCCGGGAGAATTGATCATCTTATGCGTACGCTTGTATCTCCGATACCCGCTGTCGTACGAGCACGTCGCCGAATTAGCGGCCGAACGAGATGTCGAGGTGGATGCCAGTTGCATCTGGCGCTGGGTTCAGGTGTACGCGCCGGAGCTGAACAAACGCTGTCGATCCCATCTGAAGCCGACCAACAAGAGCTATCGGATCGATGAAACTTATATAAAGGTAAAAGGCGAGGATAAGTATCTATATCGAGCTGTCGATTCGACTGGGCAAACAATCGATTTCCTGCTCACTGCCAAACGCGATACGGCCGGAGCCAAACGCTTTCTGCGCAAGGCGATTGACGCATCGGGCAATGGGATGCCACGAGTGGTGAATGTGGACAAAAATCCTGCCTATCCAGCCGCGCTGGCAGTGCTGAAAGTGGATGGCGTAATTCCCGGCCGGGTCATTTTACGCCAATGCAAATATCTCAACAACGTGATCGAACAGGACCATAGGACCGTGAAGAAACGCGTCTGGCTGGCAAAAGGCTATGGCTCTTTTCAGAGCGCCTGGCGGACGTTGCAGGGAGTCGAAACGGTACACATGATCCGGAAGGGCAGAGTGAGATGGTTGGCAAAGCGTAATGTGATCGGCCAAGCTCACTTTATCGCCGGATTGTTCGGCGTCGCCGCGTAACCGGCTTGGACAATCGCCTACGCTGTTAGCCTGAATGGCCTTTTTCTCCAACTTCGCAACAAAGCCCTGGTGTGCTTCCAATGGATGCGCCATACTTTGCACCGAACTCTAGAAATACAATTTCAAGGCGAGTTGTAGCTGTCGAGAAGTCCGTTGATAAAGCAACGGCGCCCCCGCGCTCGTGATGGTTCCGGCGGCCGTGTTGCCGATCTGCGCGTTTGGATTGTTGAATTGGGGGGTATTCAATGCGTTGAATGCCTCGGCACGGAACTGCAAATGGCGGCTGCCACTCTCGTTGAAGGCAATGTTCTTAAACAGCGAAAGGTCGAATTGCGTTGTGCCGGGACCGAATAAGATGTTGCGGCCCGAATTTCCAAAGACATAGCTGCCGGGCGATTGGAAATCAGCAACGTTGAACCAGGCATTGGTCGTGGGATTGGAGAGCGCCCCCGAGCCGGTGCGATTGGGCCATTGCGCCGTCGACCCTGAATTGAGCTGACTGTTGACCATCACCGGTGTGAAGGGCGACCCGGTGGCGAAGGTGTCGATGCTGTTGAGTTGCCATCCACCCACCAGCGCCTGCATCCCTCCATGAGCGCTGCTCACAAATTTCTTGCCGTGTCCGAACGGCAGCTTATAGGACCAGCTCAATACAAACTGGTGGCGCACGTCGAAATCGGAATTACCTCTGAACCATTGCAGATTGGTCGAGTTTTGGATTCCCACAGCGTTCGTATTACCGCTCGAATTGTCGATGCTGTGAGCGAACGTATACGCGGCCTGTACGTCGAATCCGGAGGCCAAGCGATTCAGATACGTGACCTGCATGGAGTTGAACGAGGAGTTTGCACAGGTGCAGTTCAATGTGCCGTCACCCAAGGTGGGATACGGTCTTCGCAAAGCCACCGGCGTAGGGCCCGGCACTGCTTGATTGATATTCGGGCTAATTAAAATATGCACGCCATTCTGCCCCACATATGCGACCGTTAGCACTTCGTGATTGCTGAACTGACGCTGCAGATTCAAATTCCATTCGTTGGCGGATGGATTCGGATAGTCGCGGGGAAAAACCTGAAAAACAGTCCCCGCTGCCGGGAAGAGATCAGGACGGCCAGCGGGGAAGCCCGCAGAAATGGGAAGTGCCGCGGCATACCCGGCGGCGCCCGTACTGTTGGTTGTCGTCAGTGAGCCATTGAACGGCGCATTCTTGGCCTGCGGATTCGAGTTATAGGTTTCGTAGGCATAGAAAATGCCGAAGCCGGCCCGCAGCACCGTTTTAGGATTCAGGTTGTATGCCAAGCCGAAGCGCGGCGCCAAGTTGGTGTAACGCCCGTCTGTGATGGTATCGCCTGAAAATGGCGCAGTTCCCACCGGCACGAGACTTCCTCCTCCCGTGGGATCGAAGCCGGCAAGACGGTTATGCCGCTCCCGCCAAGGCGTCACCATCTCGTCGCGCAAACCGAAGTTTAAAGTGAGCCTCGGAGTCAGCCGCCAGTTGTCTTGCAGATAAAACGTCGGCCTGAAACGGATCAGACTGAAATATTTGGTGATATCGATTTGTGAAGTCGAGGGCCGGCCATAGAGAAAGTCGGCCAATCCGTAGCCGGTATACGAACCGTTGAAGCTGAATGTTCCGGTCGGGTGGGGCGGTGTGTAAAAGCCAAAGCGAGTGCTCATCCAATTAAAGCCGAATTTCATCTCGTGGCTCCCCTTAACCAGACTGAAAGCCTGGTCCACCTCCCATAGGTTGTTCACTTTTTGCAGAGTTCCATTGCCATCGCCCAGGCCTTGTGTGCCGGAGATGCTGAAGTTGGTCAACCCCGAAGCTCCGCCGGCATTTGCGTTTGGAATGCCTAGTTTCTCTGCCAGTGCGCCATAGGGAGTGTCAATGTCTACGATGTTCTCGAGCAGGCGCGAAAATCCGACGCGAATTTCGTAATACTTCGTTGGCCCTAATGAGCGGCCGTAGCTAAGCACCGCCTGCGTTCCGGGCGCGAGAGTTGTTCCTGGATAGCCAGGGCCGCCGCCGGTGGCCGGTGGCGGCAGGTAACCGGGATTGAGAGTGGTTGGGTCTTCCTTGCTATAACGTCCAAATATCGACGATGACGCGGTCCGATAATCGATCCGCACGTCGCCCTGGTCGATATTATTCACCAGTGCGCCGTTATATAAATAGTTGTTCACCGTACCTGCGCCGGCGATATTCGGTAGCGGATATAAGGCGATCAGATTTGCCGGCGTTCGGTCAATCTGTTGCACCTGGTTGCCCGGTAGCGGCGTAGTGGTGCCGGGCACATGAAGAATTGTTTTCGGTAACAGGGCGGAGAAATCGCCCGTTCGGAATGCCTCCGTGGGCACCGTTGAGATATACGTTTGTGCCTGACTGACTCGTTTCCCTTCGTAATCGGCGAAAAAGAAAAGCTTGTTCTTACCGTTAAAAAGCCGCGGGATCATCACCGGGCCGCCCAGGTTAGCGCCGAATTGATTGAGATGGAAAGGTGGAATCGGATTGACCTTGCTATCAAAATAATTTTTAGCGTCAAAAGCCGAGTTGCGAACGAATTCGTAAAGCGCGCCATGGAAGTCATTGGTGCCAGAGCGAAAGGTCACGTTGATGATGGATGGTCCGCCGCCATAAGCGGCCGGAGCGGCGCTGGTCTGAACTTTGAATTCCTGAATCGCATCTACCGGTGGGTAGAAAATCAAAACGTTGGCATCGGCGTCGACGCTTTGGATGCCATCGAAGAGGTAGATTCCGATATCGCTCGGATTGCCGTTCACCACAGCGCCGCTGGTCCCTCTTCCACCGGTGTAGCCGCCATTACTCGAATTTGTGGAATTGCCGTGATTGTTGACACCCGGCGCTAGCTGAACCAGTTGAGTGAAGTTTCGGCTGTTGAGCGGAAGGTCGATTACCTGCTGATTCGTGCGAACGTTGTTCACATCTGACGACGCGGTTTCAAGCGCCACGGCCTCCGCGCTGACAGTCACACTTTGCGTGGACGAGCCGACTTCCATGCTGATGTTCAGCGACAGCCGTTGACCGACCGCAAGCTGGAAATCCTCCGTTTTTTCCTTGAATCCCTGTTGTTTGGCGCTGAGCGTATACTGACCGGGAGGCAGCGCCAGGAAGACGAATTCACCGGCCGCCGATGTCACGGTTTGACGCACGGCATTAGTCGACAAGCTGCGAACCTCAACGGTGGCGTTCGCCATCGGCAGTTCGGATTGGTCATGTACTGTGCCGCTGGCCGAGCCGAGTTCGAACTGAGCAAAGGCAGGCGCGGAAAGCAAAGCGATCAGAGCTACTGAAAAACAAACACGGTTCAGCATTTTAGGTCCTTTTTAGAAGGCGCGGGTATCCCTTAACTTCCTTGACGCCGGTTAGGGTATCGGCAAGCCACGCCAGCGGCGGCATCAACAAAACCAGGCAAGCGGTCACGATCAATCTTCGATAGAGCACCGCCCAGCCGGAAACGTCGCCAGCGGCGGCAATAGCGGCCGCGATGACGAAGTAGGTCAGCGGATTCAGAAGCACGATCATACGCAGCGCGCCAAATCCGCTGTAAACCTGATCGCCGGCGCTTACGTTGAGCCAGCCATTGGTGTCATCGGCGGCGGTCCAGACAAATCTTTTGTCCACGTCAAGAGATTTAATAATCCCGGCGAGTCTTGCAAAGCTGTGACCGCGCCGGTATACGGCAGAAACCGGACTTGCCGGCCAGGTGACGAAGGCGAACGAAGCCGCCGCCATACTGTAGAAGAAAAGCGTAAATGTAGTACCGGTAAAAAGCAGTAAGCTTGACTGAAACAGCAGGTTGAGGATGACAGCCCAATGAAAATATTTGCGAATAAACAGCAGGGGCACAATTCCTAGTTCGGTAGCGATTGTCACCCAGCACATGAGCTTGGCTGCTACGAACGGCGGTAGAACCGAATTCGCGGCGATGAACCAAGGCTGCTGCAACCGGTTGACGGCCCAGTTCTCAAAAAAGACGCCGCTATGCCAGTCAGGGTCGAGCAGCTTGTTGAGCCCTGCGCCGAAATACGTGATGGCCAGTTGCCACTGCAGAAAATTTGGGGTGCCGCGTTTGTAAAGACCAGCCAGAAGAAGCATCAGGCCGCAGAATGCTTTGTTATTGCCGTAGTAGGCTTTCGATGACACGACAGCCAGCAGCATTGTGGCGCCAAGCAACACCGAAAACAAGCGGATCCGGCGGTTGAAGAGGATGGCCAGCGCCGAAACAACAAAAACCACCTGGATGGTTCGTTGGAAGAGAAGCGGCGGGATGGCATCGATTCCGGGTATGAACGGCAACCACGGGTCCGGCAAAATGCGTACGTGATTCACAATCAACAGAACCAGAGCCAGCACTTTGACTAAGACGGTCAGGTTGGTAGGCAGATCGGTTCCGCTGCAGCGCAGCGGATTCCACGGTGGGCTGCTTTGTTGGACGGACACCCCGAATAAACTATCAAATGAGAATGGACAATGTGCAAAATGAGACTAAAATCGGTTTTTCAAGATTGCCATTACCGGCCGAAAGTGTGTTTCAAAGCGGACATCGCTGCGTGGTACCCGCACATCCCGTGAACACCTCCGCCAGGCGGCGTAGATGAAGAACAAAGATAGAGTCCTTTGACGGGCGTTCGATACGGGTCGACGGCCAGCACGGGGCGCGCCAACAGTTGCCAGAGATTATTGGCTCCGCCCGCGATGTCGCCTCCGACCAGATTCGCGTTCGATGTTTCCAACTGGGTTGCATTGCTCGAATGCCTGGCAAGAATGAGATCGCGAAAGCCGGGGGCGTAACGCTCTATTTGCGCTTCAATCATGGCGCTCCGATCGCGGGTGGATCCGTGCGGTACATGGCAATAAGCCCAGCCGGTATGCCGTCCCGCTGGAGCGCGCGAAGGATCGAACAGGCTCTGCTGGGCCAGTAATACATATGGCTTTTCCGAACAGCGGCCCTCCCAGGCGTCCCGCTCGGAATCGCCGATTTCTTCGAGCGTGCTCCCCAGGTGCAAGGTGGCAGTGCGCCGGCAAGCGGGGTCAGTCCATGGAATTGGGCCAGCGAGCGCCCAATCCATCTTGAAGATTGCCGGCCCGTACGAATAGCGGGTCAGGGCTCGTTTGTATCCTTCTGGGAGACGCTTCGCTGCCACTCGAACAACCTGGCTGGGCGTGAGATCGAGCAGTGTGGCACGCGCCTTCGGTAGCTCATCCAAATGAGTGACTGGCGCACTCGTTTCGATCGCTCCACCGAGCGACTGCAAGTACGAAGCGAGTGCGGAAGAAATTTGCTGCGCGCCGCCGCGCGGAAAAGGCCAACCCACCGCGTGACCGGTAAGCGCCATCACCAAGCCAATGGCGGAGGACGCCGGCTTTTCTAATGGAACAATGGAATGCGCCGCCAAACCCGCAAAAAGACCACGTGCTCGTTGGCCGCGAAATAGCGTTTTAGCTAGAAAATCCGCCGGGCACAGGGCGCGTATGCCGAAGCGCGCCAGCAGAATGGGATGCGAAGGCAGGTGAAGGCTGGGGCCCAGCACATCGGATGCGAGCTGGTCCCAATGCTGGACGAAAGAGCGGAATAGCCGGACATAAGCTGCACCATCTGAACCTAGATTGGCGGCCGTGTCTGCGACAGAACGTTCCAGCAGTGCGGAAGGTAAGGAATCGAATGGATGGACGAGCGGTAGCGGCGGCTGAATCCATTCGAGCCCATGTTCGGAAAGGGGGAGCGACCGAAAAAAAGGCGAGGCAGCAGCCATTGGGTGGACGGCTGACCCGACGTCATGCAGGTAACCGGGCAGCGTAAGCTCAAGCGTCCGTGCGCCGCCGCCGATTGTCGAGTTAGCTTCGCGCACTAGCACAGAAAGCCCGGCACGGGCGAGCACTATGGCTGCGGCCAATCCGTTCGGGCCTGCGCCGACAACTACGGCATCGTATTGCGTCATCTATTTTTTACGCACGCGGATTGCAGTTGACTGCTAACTGTAAGTTTATGGCTGCGACCGCTGAGGAGGCCAACGCCACACTTGCGGAGCTTTTCCATTCACGCGGTAATTCATCACGATGGAAGCCTTATCGCCCAAGGCAGCCCTCTTCTGTTCTACCTGTTGCAACATGTCTATTACATGCGACGGAGCCCGATTATCATAGCCGTGCTGCGGTCGGCGGTAACGTTTTCGGAACTCGGCAGCCGTAAGTTCGTGGCCATTCACTGTGGAAACGGCCGTGTAGTCGGTCTGCGTATCAAAGGGCGCCCAACAGAAGTAACGGGTGGGCACGAAACGCGCATACACGATTGCGCCCAACTGAAAAGCGAACAAAAGCAACGGAATAATGGTACGCATCGATGCGACAAACAGCCTATCATTTCTTTCCTGGCGAACAGGCTAGGCGGAAATCGGGTTATCTGCGGCGATCCTGTCCGGTTGGTCAGAAATTCGGAAGTTGGGACCGGAAAACAAGCTTTACTCCCAGTGGGATGAAAGCCTACATATCAAGCACAACGGGCGAATTGTTTCCAGGTGTCCCGTTACCCAGGCGCCAGCCGCCCATAAGGGGCAGAGATCCTTTCTAGTTCCCAAATCAAGCCGTTGAAAAGCCGAGGCGTTCAGCCAGTGATTGGAATCCGGGGTCGACCGAAAGTCGTCAAACGGCGGATCAATGAATTCATTCAACCTCGGCGCCAGATGAGGGTTCTCTCTGAGTCGAAATAGGAGAGAGTCATTGATTTTGACTAACGTCAACTATAAATGCGCCGGAACTCCTTCGAATCCTTTGATAAGGGTCGGCCGTGGGGGCCGAAAAGGCCCTAAGTGATCGAAAAGTGGTTGTAGGCGCTACGGAAGCACATTCGTCGCACTGCTACTGTTGTTCCTTTGAGGACGACCGCTAGTACTGCTACCTGACTCTAGTACGGACCGTACAGCAGATCTGTGCGCAATTCGGTTGGATAAGCATAAGATGAAGTCACCCTAGTTTTCTGAGCATAGCTTGTCGTGCGGATCTGTCAGTCGAATGCCCGCGAGGAACAGCTCGGAGTGTGTTGCAACGTATCCCTGAAACCAATTGCTAATAGGAGACTCCGATTGTGGCTCAGTTCGATTCGAAAAACCCCGCTACACAGCTCAACCAAGCATCACCAGATACTGAATCTTCTTCGCCCGGCGGCTCGCAGCTCAGGTTTTCGAAGCGCCGAAAGTTCCTCCAGATGGCGGTGGGGAGCGCGGTCAGCGGATTCGTGACTACGGCGGGGATGGAATTCCTGACTCCAGGATCAGCGTTGGCCCAGACCACGCTTACCCCCGAAATGGCGCTGCAGGAATTGGTTGCGGGCAACAAGCGTTTCGTGGCTGGAAAGCTGACGTCATTTGAGCTGGACCTCGCTATTTTGAGAAACCATACCAGTGAAAAGCAGCAGCCGTATGCGGCAGTGTTGGCCTGTTCCGATTCCCGTGTACCCGTCGAGTTAATCTTCGATCAAACCATCGGTCATATCTTTGTTGCGCGCGATGCTGGGAATGTCGCGAGTTCGGAAATCATCGCAAGCCTTGAATATGGTGCGGCGGTCTTGGGCGTCAAGGTGATCTTGGTTATGGGACATGGTTCTTGCGGTGCGGTTGAAGCCACGATTGAAGGGAAGGAAGTTCCCGGGCAGATCAGCGCGTTGTATCCTCACATCCAGCCCGCGGTTGATCTCGCGGGACCAGACCTCGAGTCAGCGACCAAGGCAAACGCCAAGATTCAGGCATCTTTGCTTCGCCAGGCTTCCCCTGCTATCTCCGGATTGGTGAAAGACGGCAGCCTGCTGGTTCTTCCCGTGTTTTATAACATCAGCTCTGGCGTCGTTTCGCTGCTGGAGTGCAACTAGGCGCGGACAACCGACGCCGAGTTGGTGTGAGATCGGTATACTTCTAGCATTCGCCCTCCACGTTCCAGGTGCTTCAAGATACGGGATTCGATTTCACTTTTCTTCATAGAATTCCATCGGTTCCAAAGCAGTCCTCCGATTTCACTACTCCGATTTGAGCAAATAGCGTCGGACGAAAGAAGATCGCGCGATTAGGTGGTCCACACAGCAGGGGATTTCGGCGAGTATGCGCACGTGAATGGTCCGATTGCCGTTGAGGATGGATCGCGTGGCGTTCCGGGTGTATGGTCGGCGATACGGAGCGCGCCGGGATTAAACCGGCATGTTGTAGGGAATAAAAGAGTGTGCGTCCAGCGAAGGCTGGCATGAACAGTGGGAGTCAGCCCCACCGGGGTAAAAGTCCAAGACCCGTAGCTTGAAGCAGGAAGGAAGGAAACTGAAAATCCTGAAGCCTACTGACAAAGCCATCTGAAACGGATGGTGAGCGAGCGCAACATTTTGGAGTCAGACTCTCTGATCGACGACGATTTAGCCGTTGCGAAGAATTGGAAAATACACGAGCGCTCTCGCGTTGAGCTGCGAGGCGAATTCTTCAATCTGTTGAACCATACGAACTTCGGCTTTCCGGGGCAGATCTTAGGAACAGCCCAATTTGGCACTGTATCGAGCACGTTAAACTCGGGCAGGCAAATTCAGGTAGCAGCCAAGTTTTATTTCTAACCGGGCCCGCCGTTGAAAGATCGCAGTCTTTCTAGTGTCCTGAGCGAGAAATACGCTTACAAAGTCGCTCGACTTTTCCAAGAATCAAATCAGCGTCGGCGGTCCAGATAAAAGGCTTGGGGTGGCTGGTTACGCTGGTTCGAATAGTCCAGCATCGCTTTTTCCAATACACGGACGGCGGTGTGACTGCCGCGGCGAACACAGCGCTCGGTCACTTCCGCGAAGAGTCGCTCCACCAGGTTTAGCAAGCTTCCGCTGGTGGGCGTGAAATGAACTTGATAGCGCGGATGCCGTGCCAACCAACGGCGAACTTGGCAACTTTGTGCGTACCGTAGTTGTCCATGATCAGATGCACGTCAAACCCGGCGGCAAGGTTGAGGTCGATCTCGTTGAGAAACCGTAAGAACTCCTGGTGCCGATGCCGTCGATAGCCTGCCCATGGTGACGCCGGAAGCTACGTCCAGAGCCGCAAATAATGAAGTCACCCCGTGCCGTTCATAATCGTGCGACTGCCGGGCGGGGACGCCCGGCGCCAGCGGCAGAATCGGTTCGGTTCGATTCAGCGCCTGTACTTGGCTCTTCTCGTCCACACACAGCACGATGGCGCGATCCGGTGGATTTAAGTACAAGCCCACGATGTCCCGCACTTTCTCCACGAAGTGTGGATCTTTAGAAAACTTGAAGTTTTCCACACGATGCGGCTGCAGTCCGAAAGCATGCCAGATCCGCACGCGATGGCATTCTGCGACAGCCCCGTCTCATCGGCCATCAGACGAGTGCTCCAGTGCGTGCTATTGGCTGGAATCGATTCCAGGGTCCTGGTTACAACCTCTTCAATCTGTTCATCCGTGATCTTGCGCGGTGCACCCACTCGCGGCTCATCCAGCAAGCCGTCAAACCCAAGCTCGCGAAAGCGTTCCCGCCACTTGCCGACCGTCGCGCCGGTGATGTGCAACTTCCGCGCCACCTCCGCGTTGCTCATACCCTGTTCACAACTCAGTATGATCCGGGCACGCAACGCCATCGCCTGACTTGACTTCGGCCGACGTGCAATCAGGCTCAGTCTGCCGCGATCCTCTTCGCTGATTTCCAGCGGTTTCCTGGGACGTCCCGTACGCATACTCTAGTGTGCGAACCGCCTGCTTACTTATGCAACGTATTTATCGCTCAGCACACTAGTAAGCTGTCCCAGCGATAACATTATGGGGGCAGAACCGTCAGACAGTTATGAGACGGAAACAGTTTGTGCTGAGGTTGACCGATGAACAGCGAAGCGAATTGCGCATATGGGGCAATTCGCGGACATTGCCCGCTG
>DASXGT010000136.1:0-6325 GCA_036488895.1 Bryobacteraceae bacterium
TTCGGCATTATGAGTGGAAAATCCGAGGACCGCATCACCGACGACCAAGCGCGCCGCGACAGGCGACAGATCGTCTTGACCTATATGCAATGCAGTGTTCAGCAATTGTGCAAAGTCGGCGCGGTCATTGATCACGAATAAGATGCCTGCCGCTTCGCAAAGAATGGATAGTTGCTTGGCCTCATCGAAATTTGCTTGAGTCCAATCGTCTTTATGGCGGTATTGCAGGATTTTCACGCCCGCGGTCAGCAGGCATGACGCCGCAGCGGCCACGTCCCATTCACGCGCGGCCAGAACGGTGGTATCCAAAATCGGATAAAAGCGGGGTACTGGAAAAGAGGACACTCGCGTTTACTCGCCAACCGAGAACGGCACTTGCGCCGTGATCTGAATACCGAACCCTTCGAGACCCACCACTTTACGGGGATGATTCGTCAACAACAGAATGCTGCTCAGACCCAGATCGGAAAGAATCTGCGCGCCCAATCCCGCTTCGTGCTGCAAAGGTTGATGATGATCAGACGGAATGAAACTCGATTGATTGCGGCCGTGCCCGATGAGTTCATGCTGCCCTTCACGCCAGGCCGCGTGCAACCCCGGGCCGGTTTGATGCAGATAAATAAAAACGCCGCTACCTGCTTTAGCAATGGCTTCGAGCGCGGCTGGAATCAAGCGATGGCAATCGCAATCCAGCGAATCGAACACGTCACCATACACGCAATGGGTATGCACGCGTACCAGCACATCGCTCTTCCCCGCAATATCGCCTAGCACCAGCGCCAAGTGTGCCTCTCCATTGACGCCGCTGACATAGCGAAGCGTGGAGAACTCACCGTAAGGAGTGCGAATCGTGCCGCCGGCATCGCGTTTAACCGACCGTTCCGTCTGGATACGGTAACGAATGAGGTCGGCCACCGAAATCATTTTCAAGTTGAAGCGCTGGCAAAACTCCACCAGTTGTGGCACGCGCGACATGGTGCCGTCTTCATTCATGATTTCGCAAATGACGCCGCCCGGAGTTAATCCAGCCAAGCGCGCAAGATCCACCGCCGCCTCGGTCTGGCCGGAACGCACCAACACGCCGCCTGGACGGGCGCGCAAAGGGAACACGTGGCCGGGACGCGCTAAATCCTGCGGGCGCGTTTTCGGGTCCATGGCAACTTGTATGGTGTGCGCGCGGTCATAGGCGGAGATGCCGGTGGAAACGCCTTCCGCCGCATCGATTGCTTCGCAAAACGCGGTGCCGAAACGCGCGGTATTCACGGGCGACATGGGCTGCAAATCGAGCCGGTCGCAGGTTTCCGAATCAAGCGACAGGCAAATCAAGCCGCGGCCGTGCGTGGCCATGAAATTGATGACTTCCGGCGTAGTTTTTTCCGCCGCAATGGTGAGATCCCCCTCATTCTCGCGGTCCTCGTCATCTACGATGACAACGATCTTGCCCTGCCGGAAATCCTCAATCGCTTCAGCTATGGAAGCAAAAATCATGCGATCTAGCGCGCCGCGGCCGTTACCACGCCCGCCTTCAGCTGCCAGGGCTTCGCGGACCGGATCGCCGCATTGACAGCCTCAATATTCTTGACGCCCTGATCAGACATCCAATCTTCCAACGCCTTGGCGCCCTGCTTGGCATACACCGGAATGCCTTCTTTCCAGGTAGCGCGACCGCAAAGGACGCCCGAGTAATCGGTGCCGGCCTCGCCGGCCAGATTCAACGATTCCACAAATTGCGCGTTGCCAACACCGGCGCTGAGATAGATAAAAGGCTTTTCAGCGACTTCCGCGGCTTTGCGGTACAGTTCCAGAGCTTGCTTGCGGGTCTGCGCGGCTTGCCCTTTGAAAACGCTGCTACCTTCCACAAATTCAGCATTCACGGGCACTTCCGCTTTCAATACATCCACGTTGTATTGCGGCTTGCCAAACTCTTTCATGGCGCCAATGACTACGTCGGGCTTTTTCTTCGCGTACTCAAAGCCTTTCTCGTCGCCGCCATCGGGGTCATAACCCACGAATTCCAGAAAGAAGGGAATTTCAAAATACTCGCACTCGGCGCCGATGCGTTCCACGAAGGCGTGTTTGATGTCGTTCACGTCGGGCTTATCGAACGGCGAGTAATAAATCAAAATCTTTACTGCGTCCGCGCCCAATTCCTTGATGCGCTTTACGGAGAGATGCGGAAGCAGGTCAGGCAAACGGCCGGGCTTGGTGTTGTCATAGCCGCTCTCTTCGTAAGCCAGCAACAGGCCGGCGTTCGCGGCGCGCGCTTTGGCGGCCGGGATGCCGAACTCAGGGTCCAACAGAATGGCGCTGGCGTGCGGAGTCAATACTTTCGAAACGGCCACCTTAAATTCGGCCATCATGTCGTCCGTGACCTGATCCTGCGGAACGCCCTTGGCGGAAGCGATGGACTTCCGCAAACTCCCGCGCTGATCCATGGCGGCCGCGGCGATTACGCCCTTGTCATTTGACAAGGCGTTCATATGCTTGATTTTTCCTTCGGAAATGCGCATGTTTTATCCCTGGAACCTACAAACCCCCAAGTATATCGAAAGGATGTGGAAATCAAACATCTGCGCTCGTTCATCGCCGTGGCGGAAGCGCTCAGCTTCATTAAAGCGGCACGCAAACTGCATATCTCGCAACCGGCATTGAGCGCGCAAATCCAAACGCTGGAAGCAGAAATCGGCGTGAAGCTGTTGGAGCGTTCGCGGCGCAGCGTCCGGCTGACCCTTCCGGGTGAGACGTTCCTGCAAGACGCAGCCGCCATTTTGCAAATGGTCAGCGATGCGGAAATCAGAGCGCAGCGCGCGGCAGCCGGCGAAGTGGGGCATCTACGCATTGGGTTCGTCGCCTCCGCGGCGCTGGAGATTGTGCCGTCGGTGGTGCTTGCCTTCCGCCGCCGTTACCCGCTGGTCACGCTGGACCTGATGAACATCCGGACGACCGACCAGATCACGCAGCTCGAAGAACGGAAGCTGGATGCCGGTTTTCTGCGCCTGCCGGCCAGCAGCAAGAGCTTGATCATCACTCCCATTCATCGCGAGCCGTTCGTCCTGGTTGTGCCGAACGGGCATCGCCTCGCGAATCAGAAGCCATTCCGCCTGGCCGCGCTGGAACACGAGCCGTTTGTCGCCTACGGGCGAAAGTGGGCTCCGGGATTCTATGACTCCTGGATTCAGATGTTCACCTCCGCCGGCTTTAGTCCAACGGTCGTGCAGGAAACAGGCGAAATGGAAACCATGCTGGCTTTGGTAGCGGCGGGCGTAGGCATTGCGGTTGCGCCGCAAGGACTGGTCCGCAGGCAGGTGCGCGGACTTACGGTGCGCGCACTTCCGCGCAGTGCGCCGGTTTCAGAAATTGGACTTGCCGTGCGCGCGGACCAGAGCAATATACTTACCGACCGTTTAGTGGAACTAGCTTTGTCCAAAGGGAAAAGCCACTGATTTGTTTTTCCGATCAATGTGTACTGAACATACGATTGGACGGATTAGAGAAAAGCCGGTCAAATAGTAATTAGAGAAGCAAGGAGGCATAGAAACATGGAAAAAGAATTCAACAGCCGGCGTTCTTTTTTAGGCGCCGCGGCGGCGGCGCTCAGCAGCGGCGCGCTGGCATTCGGCCAAAGTAAAACAGAGATTTTGAAGGGAGAAAAGGATCATTCGGCCAGCAATATGGGGCCAACCAACAAGCTCATTGCCGCCCAAAATCCTGCTTCCGAAATGCCCGTCGCAACAGACAAAGGCGATGTACCTCCTTTCTGGTATTCGTTCGATCTGGCGCATCGCCGCGTACAGGACGGCGGATGGACGCGCCAGGCCACCGAAAAAGATCTACCCATCTCTAAGGACTTAGCCGGCGTTAACATGCGCCTGACGGCCGGCAGCTATCGCGAGTTGCACTGGCATACTGCAAATGAGTGGGCCTACATGATCAGCGGCAATGCGCGCGTGACCTGCTTGAATCCAGACGGAACTATTTTTATCGGCGACGTCACCGAAGGGGATCTCTGGTTCTTCCCCGCCGGCTATCCGCATTCCATTCAGGGTTTGGCGTCCGATGGCTGTGAATTTCTGCTGGTTTTCGATGAAGGCACTTTCTCCGAATATCAAACCTTTCTTATCTCAGACTGGGTGGCACACACAACGCCCGAGGTGCTGGCGAAAAACTTCAAGCTGGGGGAAGCGGCGATCAAGAAACTCCCCGATGACGAACGCTATATCTTCCCCGGCACTGTACCCGGACCGCTGGAAGACGACAAAAAGGCTGTGGGCGGCGATGCAGTGATGTCGAAGATCGACTTCACGTTCCGCATGAAAGCCATGAAACCGACCGTGGAAACACCCGGAGGCGACGCCCGCATTGTAGATTCCACTAATTTCCCCGTCTCAACAGCAATCTCAGCGGCGCTGGTGCATGTGAAGCCCGGCGGATTGCGTGAACTGCACTGGCACCCCAATGCCTCCGAATGGCAATATTACTTATCCGGCAGTGCGCGCATGACGGTGTTCGCCTCATCAGGGAACGCCCGCACTATGAACTTTAACCCGAATGACGTGGGCTTTGTGCCGAAGGTGGCTGGCCATTTCATTGAAAACATTGGGCAAGAAGATCTTGTTTTTCTGGAACTGTTCAAGAGCGCCACTTACGCGGACTTCTCACTGAATCAATGGATACGCCGCTTGCCACCGCAAATGGCCAAGGCGCATCTCTCCTTGGATACCGATGAAATCGATAAGATTCCCAGCCGCAAGAACGTAGTTATTGCCGCCTAGGTATGCGCTGCCAATAACTCTTCGCGCGCTGCACATCTTTGAGAATCTGCGTTTTCAGTGCGTCTGCATCCGGGAAAGTTTGCTCCGGACGCAGGAAACGCCGGAAGGAGACACGAATGTATTCGGGCGAATTTCCCTCCAGCGGCTGCAAAAGGAAAGTTTCGATGGTCAATTCATCGCCGCCGAAGGTGGGACGAACGCCCGCGTTAGTGATGGATTGCCAACGCCGTCCGCTGGAGGGTTCTTCCGTTTCGGTGACGTACACGCCGCGCGGGACTAATTGGCCGTTAGGCGGTTTCAGGTTCAACGTGGGAACAGTTTGCGTGGAGCCGATGCCCTGCCCAGAGACCACCGGCCCCTCTAACGAAAAGCAGCGGCCCAGCAAGCGGCCGGCCAGTGAGACTCTGCCTTCCGAAAGATATCGCCGGATCAGCGAGCTGGAAACCACCTGTCCGCGGAACGTGACGGGCCGCAGAAAGTGGGAAATAAAATCATAATGACGGCCCAGTTGTTCCAGCGTAGCGGGCGTGCCGGATTGCTGATAACCGAAGCGGAAATTGTCGCCGACAAAAATGCCTTTCACGCGCAAACCGTCCACCAAGACTTGCGAAACGAACTGCTGGGGCGTGAAACGGGCCAACTCACTGTTGAACGGCATGATCAACACGCGGTCGGCGCCGGCGGCCATGAGCAAGCGGATGCGTTCTTCCAGACTGCAAATCAACTGTGGAACGCGCGTGGGCGCGACAAATACAGTAGGATGCGGATGAAAGGCCAGCACCGCGGTGGCGATCCGCATATTGTTCGCGTAGCGCTTGGCGGCCGCGATTAATGCCTTATGCCCCAGATGCACGCCGTCAAAATTGCCGATGGTGAGCGCGCAGGGCCCGAACCTGTTGCGCGCGGAATCGAGCGAAAAAAAGACGTGCGGCGACATGTTCGGCTGCGTCATACGGCGGCGCATTCCTCTAGCGGAAGCGGAGGGTGGATGGGAATTTCCAGACCGTCATAGGCTAACTGCACGGAGGCCGGCAAGCGCGCCGCCGTGGGCGCATACATAACGTCATGCGACATGTGCGTAAAGAACGCCTGTTTCGGTTGTAGCTTCTCTACTGTTCGCAAAGATTTCTCAATCGTGGAATGAGTGGGATGGGGATTATGCCGCAGCGCATCCAAGAACAAAACATCCAGGCCGGTCAGTTTCTCCAGGCTCTCGTCCGGTATGTCGCTATGGTCGGTCAAATAGGCGGAATCCCCAAAGCGAAAGCCGTGCGCCGTGCCCTTGCCGTGCGCCACGCGGATGGGATGGATGGTGATGCCGGCCGCGCAAAACGGATCGACGTCGAAGATATGCGGTCGCAGTCTGGGTCGGCTGGATTCGGTGGGCATTTCGCTGAACACATAGGAGAACGTGTCGCGAATGGCTTGCAGCGTCTCAGCCGAGGAGTAAATGGGAATGTCTGTTTTTTGCAAAAAGTTGAATGGCCGCACGTCATCCAAACCCAGAATGTGATCGGCGTGCGAATGCGTATAGAGGATCGCATCGAGCCGTT
>DASXGT010000183.1:0-4881 GCA_036488895.1 Bryobacteraceae bacterium
GCTTATGACTTCTGGAGTCCTGGCCGCCATTACCAGGCATTTCATGACGGCCTGCGCATTTTGACTGAATCCGCTAGCGCCAAATTGGCCACGCCGATTACCTTGACGAAAGATCAGCTAGATACTCACCCGCTTGGCTATGACGCGCAGGTCAGTAGCTGGAATCATCTGGAGCCGTGGCCTGGCGGCACTTGGCATTTACGCGACATCATCGACTACCAGATGGTTGCATTCGAATCCGTCTTGTACAACGCGACCATCCGGCGCGAGGATATGGCCCGTAATTACTACAAGGTCGGCCAACGCGCGGTTGCGCGCACTACCCCTTACGCCTTCGTGATTCCCGCGCAACAAAGAGATCCGGGCGCTACTCGCCATATGCTCGAACTACTGAATTTCGGCATGGTGGAAATTAATAAGGCGCCAAACGGTGATCACGTGATCCTCATGCAGCAGCCGTACAGTAGCTGGGCGAAGGCGTTGCTCGAACGGCAAAACTATCCCGATCTGCGCATGTATCCCGGCGGCCCTCCGCAGCGCCCGTACGATACAACCGCCGAAACATTGCCGCTCCTGTTCGGCGTGGACGTTAAAACCGTCACCACCCCGGTCAGCGAATCTTTGACCAAAGAAACGTTCCCCTTTGACGCACCCGCCCCAACGGCCTTCAGCGCTTCCGATACGGATAGCTGGAAGACCGCCAACAAACTTTGGAATGCCAATAAGCCCGTCTGGCGCAACATCAAATCCGGTGATTTTTCAGATACCGATAAAGGCGACGGCTGGAAGAAACTGGCTCAACCGCGCGTCGCTTTATACCGCAGTTATAACCCAGCCATGGATGAGGGTTGGACTCGCTGGCTGCT
Organism: Bryobacteraceae bacterium; assembly: GCA_036488895.1. Taxonomy (GTDB): domain Bacteria; phylum Acidobacteriota; class Terriglobia; order Bryobacterales; family Bryobacteraceae; genus Bog-105. The sequence goes on from DASXGT010000183.1 coordinate 867, forward strand.
GGAAAAGTTCGGCTTCGCTTATAAGGACGTGAGCAACGCTGATCTACAAAAAGGCAGCCTGAAGCAGGCTTTTGATATCATCGTGTTTCCGGATCAGGCCGCCCCAACCATTACTCGCGGTTATCGAGAAGGCAGCATGCCGGCGGAATATGTCGGCGGAGTGGGCGATAACGGCATAGCCGCCCTGAAGCAGTTCGCCAGCGATGGCGGGACGGTGGTTTGCCTGAATCATTCCACTGGCTTTTGCACGGAGAGCTTAGGGGCATCCGCGACGAATGTACTCGAAAGCCGCGTGGCCTCGGCTGGCGGCGATGAATCTCGCGGCGGGGCGGCTCCTCAGGGCGCCGGACGCCGGAGCGCTAGCAGCGCCGGCGGATTCTATTCGCCCGGCTCTCTATTGAACGTGAAGTTGAATTTGGATAGCCCGCTGACTCTGGGACTTCCGGAAAATATCGCGATCTGGAGTGAACAAAGTCCAGCGTTTACCAGCGACCAAACAGTCGTGGCCACTTATCCCGGCAGCGACGTTCTAGCCTCCGGCTGGCTATTAGGAGCAAACCTGATTGCCAGTAAGGCGGCGATTGTCGATGCCAAAGTGGGATCCGGGCACGTCATTCTATTTGGTATGCGTCCACAATACCGGGCGCAAAGCTATCAGGCATTCAAGCTCTTCTTCAATTCCTTTGTAGCTTATCGTTAAAAATGCCAGGGCAGACGCCTGATTGCTGCTGTCTGCCCTGACTCATCACTCAACTTACTTCTCGTAACTAACAAAGGCGAACTTACTGGAATCCGGCGCCCACGAATTCACGTTAATCGTTCCTTGTCCCCCAAAGAACTCGGTCAACGTTTGAATCGAGCCGTGCTTAATGTTCTTCCCCGGCAAAGGAATCATCCGGAGTTTTACATTCAGATGGTCATTATGCCCGGAAGTGCCTTTCGGGAACGTGACAAACAGCAGCCATTTTCCGTTGGGTGAAACATGCGGAAACCAATCCTCTTCCTGATCATTGGTCACCTGTTGCGCGTCTTTATCATCTGCCCCCGCGCCAGTGGCTGGCATCCGCCAGATATCCCAACTGCCGGAGCGGTCAGAATTGAAATAGATCCATTTCCCGTCGGGCGAATATTCGGCTCCGTCGTCGTAGCCTGGGCTGGACGTAAGGCGTTCTTGATTTCCACCCTCGGTGGGAACACGAAAGAGATCGAAGTTTTTGTCGCGCTGCGCTACCACTGCCAGCCATTTCCCGTCGGGCGAGAAACCGTGGAAATAGCTGGGTGTTTCCGGCACAACCATTTTGGGAGTCCCGCCGTTTGAGGAAACAACATAAACCTGTGATCCGTGTCCGGTCACGCTCGACGAAAAGGCAATCAGTTTTCCATCGGGAGAAAACCCCTTGTCGTTGTTGCATCTAGTGATCGCGCCAAGGTCAATTTTTTGCAATTCCGGCTTGGCCGAATCTACCGGCAATTTCCAAAGATCTCCTTTGGTGTTCACCAGCAGCTCTTTACCATCTGGCGACCAGTTCGGCGCCTCAATCAATTGATCAGCGGTGTAAATGACTTTTGCCGATTTGTCCTTCAGGTTGTAAACGGTGATGTTACTTTTCTTGACCGCGTTCGGGTTGGCAGCCGGTCTCTGTCCTTGGGCCGCGGCCGCCGTCACAAAAACGGCCGCTGTTAAGAATATATATTTGTTCATGCTTATGGATAAAGAACTTGACTTAGTTGCCGCCGCTAGCCCAATACGCGTCGTTTCCGATATAGCCTTTTTCCGGGAGCGTAGCGAGGATTGCCCGGCGCAGCTTCAGCATATGCACTTCACCGTCTTCGCGATAAATCACTTTCCCGTCCGGTGCAATCACGATCGTGTAAGGCACGCCGGATTCCCATTTCGGATCGAACGCAGCTTGCAAAGCGTAAGTGTCATCGCTGGAGAAAAGTAAGTTGCGGACACCGGAGTGCTCTTTTTTCAAAAATTCAAGCACATCCTTTTTCTCATCGGGCGTATTCGTGGAGACCGTTACCAACTCGAAATCGCGGCTGCGATACCAAAGGTAAGTGTCGATCATATCGTGGAACTCTTCGACGCACGGCCCGCACCAGGTGGCCCAAAAATTTACCATCAGAGTCTTGCCGGTCGGGTTTGAACGCAGCTTCTTCAGCACTTCAGGCGTGGCCATTTCCAGTTCTACCGGCTGCTCTTGAAATAGCTTCGTTTCGCGCTGCTTCATTTCAACCTGGTCTTTCCATTTTGTAGCGCAGCCGAAGACCGGAGTCCTCTGCACGGCTACAGCAGTACCGGCGAGCATGGCATCCAGCGCCGCGCGCGTATCTTGTGTCTTCACCAACGACTCGCGCTGGTTATTATCGATGCGGCCTTCAAACTGCAGCTTGCGATCCTTGTCGAAGATGAAAACATGCGGCGTAGCCTTCGGCCCATAGGCCTCGGCCGTGCTCTGCGTAGCGCCGTCATAAAGATACGGGAAATCGAAATGACGGTATTTGGCGCGAATGATCATGCCGTCCAGCGTGTCATCCACATCCGTGTAGTTGAGCTCGCGCGCCGATGCGGCCGCGGGCGCATTCGGCTGAATCGCTACAAATCCCACACCTTTGGGCCGGTAGTCCTCCACCAGTTTTTTGATGCGCCCTTCATACAATTGCGCCGTGGGGCAATGGTCACAAGTGAAGATAATCGCCAGAGTAGGATAGTTCTTATATTCGCTCAGTTTATGGCGACGTCCATCGACGCCCGGCAAATTGAAGTCTGGCGCCTGAGAGCCAATCGCCAACGTGGGATGGGCGCTCTCCTCCGCTTTTACCAGGGCATCATGCTCCGCGCGGCGCTGGGCATCGCTTTGCTTCTGCTGCTGCCCATAAAGGGCGGCGGCGCCGATCAAGCATCCGAACAAAAATAATTTCATACGTCTATAAGTCTCCTTGCTATAAACTGCGGCATTAGAATAAAAGCTTTAGAGCGAGTCCGAGCTGCCGCGGCGTGCCTACCGTTGAACTAATCACGCCAAAGGACGAACTGCCGAACGCCGCCGCTGGATTTGAGAAGCTCGGCGTATTAGTAATATTGTAGGCCTCGGCGCGGAACTGCACCTGCACGGCTTCTTTAATCGGAATAGATTTAAATAGCGAAAGATCCAGATGCCGGTTGGGCGGCCCGTAAAGGATGTTCGGTCCCGAATTGCCGGCCGCATACAGCGGCTGCGACGCGAAGCAAGCCGCGTTCAGCCAACTGGTGATCGTCTGGTTTGTCGCATATCCCGCGCAGCCGGAAAGCCGGTTGGGCCGATCGGAAACCGTTGCGCCGCCGGGCTGCGTGGCCGCGCTGGATATGTTTTCGCGCGGCGTTGCATTTGTCACCGTGAACGGCAAGCCGCTGGCTACTACCGCGATTGCATTCAAATCCCAACCGCCGATCACATGCTTCAGGAATGTATTGGGAACTTTATCGAACGGCAGCCGGTAATTGGCCGTAAATGTCCAACGCAGGCGAATATCGGTGCCGGTGCTGCCATGCTCCAACGCCCAATTGTTGATCAACTGTCCCGGCGCGCCGCCCGTGAGCGCATGCGCCCAAACGAAGTTGGAGTTAATGGTAAGCCCATGGCTCAAGCGTCGTTCGAAAACCAGTTGCATCGAATGGTAATTGGCGCTATTTGCGGAAATAAAATAGGAGATCGTGGAGATGTTAGGAAACAGCGAATAGTAAGGGCGCCGTATATCCACATTCCCAGGGCCGGGCAGCGGCTGATCGATATTGGGCGAAAGCAGTCCGTGACGGGTCAATGCCGCCACATAGGCGGCGCTCACCACGTTCCCCGAAAACTCCTTCTGCACCGTAAAGTTGTACTGCATCACGCGTGTCGATCCGTAATTCGTGGCAACGGCAATCAAGCCTGTGGTCGGATTCGTCAAGCTCTCGGGCATCGGGGGAGGGAAGCCCTGCGCCAGCGTGTGCGTCGGAAGGATTTGATCATTGATATAGGAGTAGCCGTTG
>DASXGT010000207.1:0-1946 GCA_036488895.1 Bryobacteraceae bacterium
ACGATGCCTTCAAATAATGCTTCCGCCGCTCTTCATACAGCTTCCGAAAGCTTTCAGCGCTGCCGAGTAAGGGACGCTCAGATCCTTGCTGCTCGGCCTGTTCCCGGCAACGACGCCATAATTCCGCCGCATCCGCTTCCAAATACACCGTAGACACGCCGCAGGCTTGCATCAGCTTCGCGTTGTTCGTCTGCACAAATGCGCCGCCGCCAAGGGCTACAATTTTCTCGGCTCCCGGCTTTAACTCTCCGAGCAATTCCTTCAACGCCGCATGCTCGGCCAGTCGAAATCCCGATTCTCCTGAATCGCGAAAGATTTCAGAAATCTTCCGCCGCTCGCGCCGTTCGATGCGCTCGTCGAGATCCTCGAATGCCCAGCCTAGCCGCTCGCCTAAGGCCCGGCCTACACTACTCTTGCCTGCGCCCATAAAGCCAATCAGGGCCACGGCCCGCGCGTCTTCAAGATTACTGGCCGCCGCAATTTGGCTTCCGCGCAGACCAACCCCAGTGGCTTTTGCTGGGCCTTTAGGACGCGTTTTGCGCCGATCCGGTTTGCGGTTCGTTTTGGTTATTGTTTTTCGGAGCGTTTTCTGAGGTGGATTTTACCACTGAAGGTACGCAGTACGACGGTAGAGGACACCGCCATCTTGCCCATGGTACCTGCGAAGGCACGTCCCTTGTCGACCGGGAAGTAGCTGTGGGTTTTGGGTTGGAGAGGAATATCGTCGTGCACTTCGCCGCGCACCGAGCGTGCGCTGACGTCAGCCGACGTCCATTCCGGAATAGTGGCGTCGATGTCGCCGCTATGGCTGGTCAGGCGATACTCGCCGCTTTTGCCGAAATCGCCAATGTAAGTGATTCTGCCGCTGGTGGAAACCACTTGCACCACGGGTCCATTCACCTCTTTGAGCAACACTTCGCCGCTCAAGGAGTCAATCTCGACATGTCCGTTCTGAATGTTATCCAGATTTACAGAGCCATTCATGGTCTTCACGTGTACATGGGCGTCGGAAATGTCGCGCAGTTCAACTGCCGCCCCGGGACCCTCCAGGCTGACGTCGCCATGCAATTTTTCTGCTCGTAACGATCCCGTGCTGGAATGCAGCGTGATGCTGGCATCGGCGGGAACCAAAACTTCATAATCCACTCGTCCAGATTCTGCGTCGGCGCCCGGCAGAAGATGCGATTGAATGTCTACACGGTTTCCGTTCTGACTGTTGTCGACTTCCACCTTGTCGGAGTGCAAAATCGCATTCACGATGACCGTGTTGTTCGACGACGGCTTCACGGAAATGGAGCCATACGGGTTTATGATCGAAATCCCGGCCTTCGAACCAACCGCAAAGTGATAATCTTTTTTGCTTTGCGCCGCGACCTGGCCCTGCGCCAGCAGCGCGCCAGTTGCGATCAAGCCCGCCGCCATCAGCTTCCCCGCCTGTCTCTTCAACATATCCGGCTCCCCCGAACTGCGACCGCCCCCGAGCACTATTGGAAAATTTCTTATGGCAACGAACGTTCCATCGCCATTTCAAAAAGCATGGATTTCTGATGATACGCATCCATCAGCGAACGGCGGGCATCCTCGTCGTTCGGGCTTTCGTCCACAAAACTCTGCGCCTCGCGGATTGATTCGTTCACGCGTCGCAGGTTCTCTTCGTACTCGCCCCTCATGGCTGGAGTGTTGTCCGCTACTTCCTGGATCAGGTCATCATCGTTCAGACCGGAAGTCTTCACCACAGGAACCGGAGTAACTAAGGCAGACTGCTGCAAGGCTTGCCGAGTATCCGATCGCTGCTTTACGAACAGCCCCAGAGCCACTAACAACATGGCTGCCGCCGGAACCAGCCATCGAGCCGATCCCCATCTCGCGTTAAACGAAGATATTGGAACCGGTACCGCCCGTACGTTGCGTATCAATCCCTCTTCCTGCAACGCCACTGAAATGGA
>DASXGT010000256.1:0-14438 GCA_036488895.1 Bryobacteraceae bacterium
ATGTTAACGGGATCGTGGAATGGTACAAAAGCACGGGCCTGCGGCCATATCTGGAACGCATCGAGGATGACGGGCAACGGCAGGAATTTCTCGATGAATACCGATCTCGCCTAGACGCGTTTTATCCGAAGTCAGAGGCGGCCGGCGTTCCATTCCTGTTTCGGCGGATATTCATTGTTGCTAGCGCGTGAGAACGCTCCAAAAGCATAGGCCGCGCGCGAATGCCCGCACTAACCATCGACAGAAGGGCCAATTGGTCGATCGTCCGGAAACTTTGCGCCACAGAAGCGATTGTTTCCGGGTTTGCTTTGTGTGTCGTTAGCTATCTGGAAAATGAGCCAAGTGACAGCCCCGTTCCCGCTTCGATCCGGTCAACTTCCGGATAGTGCGTAAACCAGTAAGCCGCGGGAAGACTTTTGCGTCCGGACACTTTAAAACTAGACAGCTGTTATAGGAGTTATGGTCGTTCGGGCTTACGCCACCCAGCATGAGGGCTTAAACTCTACTTGTAATGATTTGCATTGTGCCTCTAGAAGATTCGTCGCCGCTTATATTAGTGCAATCAGCACGTGCAATGTTCAATGCCTATGGTGAGTTTGTACGCAACAGTGGCAATCATCCCGGATTTCGATTTGACTGTCTCGATCAAGAAATTCTAGAATTGCCCGATGCCTATTCGACTAGAAATGGAGAGGTTTTGCTCGCGATACGCCGGTCGGAGGTAGTGGGCTGCATCGCATATCGGGCAGTTCCTACACCGCCAAATCCAAGAACGTGCGAAATCAAACGCCTCTTTGTGCTCCCTGAGCAGCGAGCACATGGAATCGGGAGCAGCCTGGTGAGTACATGTATCGATCGTGCTCGCTCCAGAGGATACCAGGTAGCGTGCTTGGACACCGAGCCTGAGACTATGGCGGCTGCTCACCATACTTATCTCAGTCTTGGCTTCGTGGAGTACGAAAGACGCTACTCTGCGACGGAAGGCTCAGTGGCGTTTCTTAAAAGGCCGCTTTGTGAGTTGGCAGAATCAGGGTAGTGTTTCGTTGCAGTGACGCTTGCCGGATCGCGAGCGGATTGTCGGGCACCCGTCCACGCCTCGCGCCAGCTTAAGATGTTGGCTCGATTCCAATCTTGTCGTTTACGGCGGCGGCAATTCGCTGCACACAGCCGAGGTAGCGCTCTGTCGTTTGGACCGAGACATGGCCGAGAAGGAACTGAAGCTGCTCAAGTTCGCCTCCGGCCTGCCGACATAAGCGAGCGCATGTCCTCCGCAGGTCGTGAGGCGCGAGCTTATCGTTGCCGATGCGCTTGGCGAATTCTTTAACGACGTGCCAAACCAGCTTCTCGGTCACTCCCTCGCCCCAGGGTTTGCCGGCGCTGCTCACCTTTCGGAAGAGCTTTCCGGCTTTAATGCACGCAGCTTGCATCCAGTCGTTCAACGCGCAGTGAACCCAATCCGGCACTGGGATGGTCCGAACGTGACCGCCCTTGCCGACCAAGTCGACGATTGCCCAATGCCCTTCGCGTTGTTGCATGTGATCGACCGTTAGTTCGGCGATCTCGTGCCGCCGAAGGCCACACGCTACAAGAATTGATAGCAAGGCGCGGTCACGTTGACCTCGGAGTTGCTTGGGGTCCGGTGCCTGGCATAGCGACTTGGCTTGCTCGGGTGTTAACCAATTGCCCAGTCTGACCCCAAGCTTCTTAGCGCCTTTGACGCGCCGTATTCCCGCAGCCAAATCCGCGCTGAGAAGGCCACAGTCCGCTGCTTCGTAGGCAAGGCGACGTACGGCGCCAAGGCGAAGGTTGATTGTTCCTGGCGCAAGGTGCCGCGATTCCAAGTGCATTCGGTATCGGACCACTACGGTCCTGCTGAACGATAACCGCGGCTCAGAGCAGTACCATTCAACGAATTCATCGATTGCGTGGCGATAGCCACGTTGGGCATCGGGGCACGAAAGGCTGTTAATGACAGCGTTCTTCGCAAGTTCAAGATCAGGCAGTCGTAGGATCGACTTCGCAGGGATGCTCTTTCTTTTAGAGTGGTTTTTCCTTTTCATGACCGTGGCCTCTCACGCCACAGATCAATCATCTAGCCGAATGCGTCCGAGTGCCGTGTATTCCAGACGGAATCGGGAATCACCAGTCGATTTTTGAGGGACCAACCACCTAACCAAAACTACGGATCCCACGTATATCAGAATCGAAGACTGTCTTTCTCTGTTCATGAGAAGCGGCCAGAGCTTTGCCAAGAGGCAGAATTAATGCGATTTTCTTACGACGTAGGCGTGGTTCTTGTACTGGGGACAGTCGCTACTGGGGTTATAGGAACCTTGGGGTTACACGCACAAGCTCCCTCGATTCGGTCCGCGCGAGATGTGATCTCGCGGCTGAAAAGCGAGGTGCCAGGTCTGATGCAACAGGGAGGAGTTCCTGGAATGTCGATTGCATTGATTCGCGGTGGGAAGACGATCTGGCTTCATGGTTTCGGGGTGAAAGACAAGAAGACGGGAGAACCCGTCAGGACGGACACGGTCTTTGAAGCCGCTTCCCTGAGCAAACCCGTGTTCGCTTACGGCGTGCTGAAACTGGTCGACCAGGGAAAGCTCGACCTCGACGCTCCGTTGAACTCATATTTGGCAAAACCCTACGTTCCAGACGAACGCCTAGGCAAGATCACGGCTCGATTGGTATTGAGTCATCGAACCGGCTTTCCGAATTGGCGGGGCGACGACGGGCTTCCCATCTATTTCACCCCCGGAGAACGTTTCAGCTACTCAGGTGAGGGATATATCTATCTCCAACACGTGGTTGAGCTCATTACCGGAAAGCCGCTGGACGTTTATATGGAAGAAGTTGTTTTCAAGTCGTTAGGGATGACGAACAGCGGTTATGTGTGGAGACCCAGCTTTGATTCCCTGATGGCTACGGGATATGACTCCAAAGGACGACCGGAGGAACTGAAGAAGCCGAAGGAAGCGGGAGCAGCATCCAGCCTGCACACTACCGCTAGAGATTATGCGCTTTTCGTCGACGCGGTTCTGAATGGCAAAGGACTTTCGTCCTCCTTGCTCCGTCAGATGGAAACGCCTGAGATTGCGGTCGACCCGACTTGCAGGATTTGCGTTAAGCAGGAACCTCAAGAGCTGTCGAAGACGCTATTCTGGGGTTTAGGATGGGGTATTCAGCGCAAACACAAGAGCGTCATGCTCTGGCATTGGGGCGATAACGGCGTTTTCAAAGCTTTTGTCATGGCCGACCCAGCAAGAAAGTCGGGCGTCGTGATGTTCGCAAATGGCCAAGATGCGCTAGAAGTTGCAAAACCGATCATCGACACTGCAATAGACGCAGATTGCCTGGCATTCGGGTGGCTGAAATGAAGCAAGCCATCTGAGCTATTAACGACTGTTGTCCGTTGAGTTCCTGGATTGTCCGGCACCCGCCGGGATTACCATTGAGCAACATATGACGTTTCGCGTCTTGATCCTCGGCGGCACGGGACAGGTCGGAGCCGCCGTGGTGCGGGCGTTGGTTGCCGAGCCGTCCTGCGCTGAAGTCGTGATGGTCAATCGCAAGACGATTCCTCTGACCGCGAACCATCGCTCACGGCAGGTGATCCTGGATACGGCAGCAGTGCAGTTTCCCGGAGAAGTGACCACCCTTGCACGGAGCATCGCGGCGCTCGGCGACCCCGTCTATGGAGCTTCCTGTGTCGGCGTCGGTAAAGGCAGCAATGCGTGGAGCGAGGAGGAATTGAAGGCCCTCGAAATCGGAGTCGTCGGTGGTTTTGCCCGTGGGTGCCATGCCGGAGGCATTGCTCGGTTTGCGCTGCTCTCGGCAGTGGGAAGCACAGCGAAAAGTAGGATTCGCTATGTGCGAGTCATGGGGTTGAAAGAAGAAACGGTGCAAGGTATCGGCTTCAAACGTCTTGCGATTCTCCGTCCTGGGATTATCGGAGGCAATGCGCACACGCCCTTCTATGTCGCTTGGTTAGGCCGTCTCATTCCGGGACGGTTTGGGACGATCGAGCAGGATGATATCGGCCGCGCTTTCGCCGCCGAATTCATCAATATCTCGGCCCCCGATGGCGTCGCCTATCTCGAAAACGCGGCGATGAAGCAAAGGTCTCGCGGGGTTGCAAGGGCCTAGGCATCGCCGACAACTTTGTGCCCGAATTGTCGGGCACTCGGACATTGGCCGGAAACGGCGTCAGCGTCCTCGAAGCGGACTTCGGGCCATCGCCGCGTAACATACACAAGGGGTGAATCGTGGGCGCAAAGACCTGGATGCTCGTGTATGCGAGCGAGAACGTCGGAGACGTATTAAAGGCCACCTCACAACTCGATCGCGACGCTACGTTCGAACTTGGCCGCAGGCTTTTCTCGAGGGAAAAACTTGAGCCCATTGGAGATGGAGCTCTCGTACACGTGTCCACCAGACGATGAACTCTATATGGGCTGCTTTAAGGGCGTGTCTATCCTGGCGGCAAAGGAGTTTGGAACCGACTACCCGTCAAAGCTTTCGACGCGATTCATAGCCGCCGGAGGCAAGGGCGTGGTGTACCTGCATGCGATGCACAGTGTTGTTGATTGGTTTGCATCCTCGCAATGGATCAACGGCGAGCTCACTCGGTCCCTCAGCCTATCTCCGGACAGCGGGATTCTAGAAGACATTGGGCGGCGGCTGCCGCTTGAAGAGCCATTTTGGTCTGGTCAACACCCGGCTATAGAGGATGGCGAAGATGGCTACCCCTTCCCGTTCCATCCGCTTGAGCTGGGAGAGGCAGCGCTGAAGGAGTTATTCGGCTATCAGCTCGAAGGCCCCGTTGATCCAACACTGCTTGAACCCGAGTCAATCCCGCTCGTCAAATACAAGCGTTCTCGGCCCTGGTGGAAGTTGCCGTGAAAACCGAATACGCGATCGACTCCCACTACAGCGAGGTGGGCACGTGATCCCTAAACGGCGTTCGCGTCCCCGAACCAGACTTCGGGCCCGCGAATGTGGTCAGATCAACGGTATGCGCGCTACGCGGCCAAGTGGCAGCTCTCAATACCCTTTCGGAGTCCAACCCTAAGGCGCCGATAGAAATCTGAGAATTTCCTGCATCAGCCGCTCCCCCTGATCAGTCTGAAAAATGAACTGGGCGTGTGCCGAACCTTCGAGAATCACCAGTTCTTTTGGGTCGGGCGCTTTTTCATACTGCGCGCGAATCTTAGCTAACTGCGGCGTGCCGCCCGAGCCAAGGTCATCGCGACTCACGATGAACAGCTTGCGACCCTTCATCTTTTCGGGTGCGCCGTAGGCCCCGTGCGCCAGTAGCACAACCCGATCGATTTCACCGGGCTTTGCCTCACCCAGTGCTCCTTCCGCAGCGTCGCCTCCCATGCTAGCCCCTACGACCGAAACGGTTTTTGCCCCGTTCTCATGCAGGTAACGAACTGCGGCCAAAACGTCGAGCGGCGACCCGAAGTCAGAACGCGCGGCCTGCGGTCCTTCCTTGGATAGACCGAATCCGCGGAGGTCAATGGCCAAAGCACAAAATCCAGCGTTCACTAGTGCACGCGCCTGCTTCTCCCAACTACCCTTTTCGAATCGGCCTCCGTGAGCTAGTACGACGCAACGATCGCCCGTTCCGTAAAGGTCTGCGTAGATCGTCCATCCGTCTAGGGTCGGAAACGAAACGTGATTCTGTGCGTAGGTCAGTCCAGCCAAAACCACTGCTGCCATAATTGCTCGCACGACTAACATAAGGTCAGTGTAATGCGAATACTGTCCAGATTCTTGCCGCTTAAAGGCCTCAGATCGATTCAGATGGACGGTTTGTCCCCGATGGTGAGATTGGCCAAAAACGGCGTTGGAATTAATTGGAACCAGATCTCCTGAATGCAGCTATAAGGCTGCACTCTTTCGAGAAGGCCGGTTGCCTTTGAACTAGAGGATTACGTCAATGCATCCATGTTTGGTCTTCCAGGTAGAGAACAGCCTGAGAGAGTTGCCGCGGCTCCTTGGCCGTCCTGTGTCAAAGAGCAGTGACGAAGCGAACGAACCGAAGAACATGAATGACGTACTTTGTTCTATAATTTTCCACCACCTCTCGCTCTACATTAATTTTGCAGTGGCTTGCGTGAACGCAGCTACCGCATGTCTTGGTAGACCTGCATGAGCGCGCGCAGGTCGGCGATGTCGCTCGCGCGGCAGTTCATTAGGGGCGGGCGGACGGGACCGGCCGGCATTCCCAGTATTTGCATGGCTTCTTTCATGACCGCTACTTCATAGCCTTTGGCGCGTTCGCGGAGGGCATATAACGGGTTCACGTAGCGATTCATCAAGTCCCGCAAGCGGACGAAATCGCCCTTCAGGCCGGCGTCGGCCAAAGCCAAAGAAAGCTTGGGCGCGATATTGGAAATGCTGGATGTGTAGGCTTGCACGCCAATGGCAAAATAGCCGGGCACGCAATCGTCGCCCAAGCCGCCGAACCAGGCGAGGCGGTCGCCATTCTTTTCCATGATGCGCAGATATTTGCGGACATCGCCCTGGCCGTCTTTCCAGGCGGCCAAAGTGGGAACGCGGTCCGCCAAGCGCGCCACCATGTCCGGAGTAAACACGGCCCAATCGCGGCTGTAGACCATAAGAGGCAAATCCGTGGCCGCGCCAATGGCGGCGTAGTAGGCAAACAATCCTTCTTCCGGCGCCGCGACGTAATAGGGCGGCAAGGCCAAAATGCAATCGGCTCCGGCCTTTTGCGCACGCCGCGCCATTTCCGCACCCAGCACCGCATTCAATCCGGTACCGGCGACGATTGGCATGCGCCCTTTTGCGGCTTTCACGCTGACAGCAATTACCTGCTCTACTTCTTCGGGCGATAACGAATACAATTCGCCAGTGCCGCCCGCGGCTACCAATGCGCAAAACGGATAGGCGGCCATTTCATCCACGTTGCGCTCCAGCGCTTCCAGATCGAGCGAAAGGTCCTTGCGGAACGGCGTCACCGGGAAGCCGAACACACCATGCAGCCCGGCCACAAATGAACGAACATCTTTTGGGGTAGTCATGAATCCGAAAGGCCAAACTACCACATCCGGTCAGCGCAACGCGTTATAACCTCGGACATAGCTTTGTCCGGGCGGGCGACTACCCTGCCTGCATGTCGAGAACATAGTTGCCGCTTCCAGCGTGGTCATGACTACCGCCATTTTGGCAGCGCCCGAGACGCTCCGTGCCCGCAAACGTGAGGCACTGGCACTTGTTGCACCAAAGCCAATTGTCTTGCTGTCCCCCGCGAATACGTCGAACGTTTGTGGTTAGCACGTAGTCGCCGCTTCCCGCGTGGTCATGAGCACCTCCGCCCGCGCAGCCTCCCGGTCTTCGGGCACCCGCGAACGTGAGGCATTGGCACCTGTTGCACCAACGCCAGTTGCCCTGCTGTCTCCCAGCGATAGGCTGGATGTTTGAGCTTAAGGCGTAGTTGCCGCTCCCACCGTGGTCGTGATCACCTCCAGCGGGGCAACGTCCGATTCTTCGGCCACCCGCATACGCGAGGCCCTGACATTTTCTGCACCATCTCCAGTTCGATTGTTGTCCTGATCCGGAGGGCGCAAGCCTGCCCATTTGATTCTGGCCGTCGCGGCCGAGGTTAGCGGGCATTTGAATTGCGCGAGCGAGACTTTCAGTGAAAGCCGCACCTGGGACACCGACACTCAGCGATTTTAGAAACCCACGACGATCGAATGGCATAGCGTTCAGCCTCGCGGAAAAGAAACCAGAAAGCAAGTGAGTATAAATCCCTGGTTGCTTCTGAAGTGTGACCACCCATACGCTGGCCGAAGACTTGGACTCTTTTGAGTTATTGCGGGTGCAATGTCCAGGATTGGCGTGCGATGCCTCTGTGCGTACGAGCGCTGGGCCTATATGTTAATTTATACGCATGGTGCTTAATAATGCGCAACTGGTTATTCTAGCCATTGCCTCTGCCTTGCTGCTGGGCAGTTGCGCGCACCGATACCGGCTTCAGGGGGAAGGTCCCACGGCTGTTTTGGTTCCGCCTGTCAGACCGGCCGCGGCCAGAGGAACGGTTGCCGCTTTGCGGATCAAGCTCAACAATGCACGAAGCAGCGCTGTAGGCCACTGCGATATTAATGATAGCGATTTGATCAGCATCCGCTGGCGTGGAAAGGCGGCTGATGTTCAGCTCAAACCGGAACAATATTTCGCTGCGCCTGGCAATGAAAGAGCGGAAGAAACCGCGCCGCGCGTATACCTTGACGCCCAGCAGCATCTTGAAAAATTCCAAGAGGCTTTGATTAATCGCGAGGCGGCTGGATGCCTGGATAACGGGCAGCGAATCAAGCAGTCGATCACCGAACGCTTCCCCTTTCCCGTGGCACTTTCGTTCTATATCCGTTTCGGCGACTACGCGACTTCCGGATTTATCGACTTGACGAGTGACTTCCACCTCAAGGTAACGAGCCCGACTTATTCAAGCGTTGACCGCAAGAGCATCAGCGGCCGCCAAATTACTTACTATGAGATCACTCCCGGACCGAAGGGTGGCCCCGTCCGTATCTCTCCGGCACAAGCGAGTTCCGCGCCACCGCTTGTTTTTCCGGAATCGTTCAAACTTTATCGACTCGTGTTTCGAGCGCTGCAATCATCCGGCAGCCGACTGGCTACAGTATTAAGCGCCGATGACGGGCCGAGTCTCCAAATTGCCACCCATCAGCTTCAAACTTTACCGGGGAATTCATGCATGTCGGTATTTGCGCCGGGGGTGATTTGCTTTACGCCCGATCCGGATATCGCGATCAATCCGGAATTCGCCATCCGTGTAAACGCCAAGCAGATCTATGTTCCTCCTGGGGTAACCGTTGCCAATGTGATCCCGTTAGGCCGCGGACCTACAGTCCCCCGAAACCTCCGGGTGCGGAGAATCTTCCGAGGACGGCTTATTCCGGTGCAATTCGATCCGGCTAGCGGCGACATACAGAAACTTGTGCTGATGCCCGGAGATGAAATTAGCGATACACAAGGTGCTTAATGCTTAGCAAAGTTAGTAAGTCAAAAATGTCCGCTGCGGAGCAACAATTGAGCCGCCGCGAACGTCAGATTATGGACATCCTGTATGCGGCCGGCCGGGCTACCGGGGCGGAGATTCTGGAGCGGCTCGCCGACCAGCCCAGTTACTCCACGGTCCGGACCATCCTGCGCGTGCTGGAGCGCAAAGGGCATGTGCGGCACGTGGAGGAGAATCTGCGCTACGTTTATGTGCCGACCATACAGGCCGAAGAGGCGCGCCAATCGGCGCTGGAGCGTGTGGTCAGAACGTTTTTCGATGGGTCGGCCAAGCTTGCGGCTGCCGCCTTTCTGGACCGAAAAGCTTTCTCACTGTCCAAAGATGAGTTGAATGAATTGGCTCAGATGCTCGAAAAAGCCCGAAAAGAGGTGAAATGAATATGTCTCTCCCATTTCTAGCCGCGCTCGCCGCCAAAGCAACCGTGCTGGCGGCCGCCGCGCTCTTGTGCTTGTTTTTCTTGCGGCGCTCGTCCGCTGGTACGCGTCACTTGGTTTGCACGGGCTTTTTCGGCGCGCTGCTGTCGCTGCCCGTACTCATGCTGGAGATGCCGGCGTGGCTTCCGGAAAGCGCAGTTCCTCTATGGCTTCACGCTGTTTCGAGCGGCGGCGGCAGTGCCGGCCCTCACGCAGATTCTCCCGGTTGGCAAACGCTAACGCTAGGTCTTTGGATAGCGGGCGGTGCGTTTGTCCTGGCGCGCGTTGGACTTGGGTTCGTTTTGCTGCGAGTCGTGCTCAAGCGAGGCAAGGCGTTTATAGACGCGGATTGGCAATCCGATTTAGCGGATGCTTCCGATAAGCTGGGCCTCAATCCGCATTTCATCCAGCTTTCCTTAGGCCGCCTGAACTCGCCGGTCACTTTCGGGTTTCGAGAACCTGTGATCCTCTTGCCGCAGGAGGCGATCCATTGGGATGCTCTGTCGAGACAAACGGTTTTGCTGCACGAACTGGCGCATATTCGCCGGCGTGATTGGCTCTGGAACTGCGCGGCGCAAATCGCTGTTGCCGTGTTCTGGTTCCATCCGCTGGTTTGGGTCTTATATGAGACGCTGCGGCGCGAAGAGGAACTGGCATGTGATGACGATGCTCTGCTCCGCGGTATTCCAGCAGCGGCTTACGCCGGAGTTTTGCTGGAGATGACGCGGAATCTACCGTCACGTTTCCTACTTGCCAGCGGGATGTCGGGAAGAGGTAACGCCGCGCAGCTCCGCGCACGCTTCGCGCATATCCTGCAACAGCCGCAAAGCCGCCCTGCCAATTCGAAAGCCGGCAAGGCGGCGGTTGGCTTCCTACTACTTGTGTTGGCCGGCTGCACTTCGCTCAACACGCGCGGATCGCAGAAGGTTTACCAAAGCGGACCTGAGAAGGTTTACAAAATTGGCGGCGATGTTTCAACACCCACGCTTTTAAAAAAAGTTGAACCGGAGTATTCCGATTCGGCCAGAAAAGAGAAGCTACAGGGCACAACACTTCTGGCGCTGACGATCGGCACGGACGGAATCCCCAGTGACATACGCGTCGCCCGAAGCCTACAGCAAGATCTCGACGCTAATGCCATCGCGGCCGTTCGGCAATGGCGCTTCCGTCCCGCTATCCGCGGAGGCGCGCCGGTAGCCGTCAACGCACAAGTGGAAATAAACTTCAAGCTGCAATGACGAATACCCGGATGCTGCTTGTGCTGACGGCTGTGCTGATCGCAACCGGCGGATGCTCGCGCAAGAATGTTTCCGTGCCGGTCGCCTCGAACATTGCGAAGCCGGACGACTATATGGACTTGGAACCTGAGTGGAAGCTGCGCATTGTAGTTCCGCTGCTGAAGTCCGGAGGCTTTCGCCCCGCGGTGACGGCACAGCAAACGAACGGCAACACGATCAGCATGTCGGCGGAGGACTTGCTCGGCTACGAGGTTTCCCATTACGTTGCCAAAGGCAAAAGCGCCAGCGGCGTGCGGCTTGCCTTTGTTTCGGCTGAGGCGACGCGCGACGGCAAAACCGTTCCGGAAGCGCATGCGCCCACGCTGCCGTTCGCACTTCCGCAACGCCGTGAACACATTCGGCTCGTTTATCTAGTGCGGGTTAGCCAGGCGGATCACAACATGGCCATCGTGGCAGCAAAGCGCCTGGACGCTTTGAACGCATTCACGAAACGCTTGCGGGAGAATCCCAGCATTTGCGAGGGAAAAGAAGAAGGAATTTTTTGTTCCTGGGTGCCCGCAGGGATTGCCGTGCGACCGGAAAGCCGGATGCGTAATCAGCAGATGAAGCACTAACAGCCACTGGAGGCTTGCTATTCTGGGAACAGCAACTTCTGTAACATCGCTGTTTATTCGCTTCGTTCATCCTTTATGAGTGTCTCTGCTTCCGAGATTTGCACCAACGTTTCTTATGTCTTACGTCAGAAGCTGGCGGGGCGAAAGCGTTATCCCCTGGTGCTGATGTTGGAGCCGCTGTTCCGCTGTAACCTCGCCTGCGCCGGCTGCGGCAAGATTCAGTATCCCGCGCATGTTCTGAAGCGCAACTTGACCCCGGAAGAGTGCTTCCGGGCAGTGGAAGAATGCGGCGCGCCCACGGTTTCCATCCCCGGCGGCGAACCGCTGATGCATCCGCAAATCGGCGAAATCGTGAAGGGGCTGGTGGAGCGCAAGAAGTACATTTACCTGTGCACGAACGCGCTGCTGCTGGAAGAAAAATTACACCTCTTTACGCCGAGCAAGTACTTGAGCTTTTCGGTACACATGGATGGCGAGCGTGAGCATCACGATTTTTCCGTTTGCCGAGAGGGCGGCTATGACACTGCGGTTCGTGGAATCAAGGCCGCACTTGCGGCTGGTTTCCGGGTCACTACGAACACCACGCTCTTTGACGGCGCCGACCCCAGCAGCGTCCGCAACTTCTTCGACGAGATGATGGGGCTAGGCGTGGAAGGCATGATGATTTCTCCGGGCTATTCCTACGACAAAGCACCGGACCAATCGCATTTTCTAGGTAGAGCGCGCACCCGGCGGCTGTTCCGCGCCATTCTTTCCAATCGCAAGGCTTCCTGGAAATTCAATATGTCGCCGCTGTTCGGCGAGTTTTTGATGGGCAAGCGGACTTTCGCCTGCACGCCTTGGGGCATGCCTACTTACAATGTTTTCGGATGGCAAAAACCTTGCTATTTGCTGCAGGACGGCTACGCGGATAGCTTTGCCGAATTGACCGCGGAAACCGAGTGGCACAACTACGGCACGGAATCGGGTAATCCCAAATGCGCCAACTGCATGGTGCATAGCGGTTACGAAGCATCGTCAGTAGATTACGGTTTCGGTTCGCTGAAAGGCCTGTTTTCCATGGCGCGCGGGTTTCTGTTTGACCGCTATGAAGACCGGGACGCGCTGGCATTGCTTAACGAACCGGTGAAGCCGGTACATTCCTTTAACCCGCTGGTCCAGATTAAGTCTCCGGAGAACGGACAAGCTTGAGCGATACCCAGCTTAATCCGGATGAATTGGAAGTGGCTCCGGGTTTTGGCCACGAACAACTGCAAGGCTGGGTTCCTTCCGTCGCGGATGAAGCAGACTTGCGATCCGCCTTGGAAAAAGCCTTCGAATATCGCGGCGACATCACCATTACGCGCAAAGATGGAAGCAGCGTTGAAGGCTATCTCTACGATCGCCGTAGTGGAAAGACGTTAGCCGATTCGCTGGTGCGCCTGTTACCGGCCAACGGCAGTCCGCGCGTCAGCATCCCTTATTCCGAAATCGCTGCTTTAACATTTAGCGGACGCGACACCGCGGTTGGCAAGAGTTGGGAAGCCTGGGTGCGTAAGTACTGGGAAAAGAAATCCACGGGTGGATCAGCCGTATTGGAACCCGAATCTCTCGATAGCGCATAATTGGTTGTAACAGGCGCTTTAAGTGTTACAAACAAAGTACTATAGATTAGAATGATTCGTTTATTCAGATCAGTCGCAGGTACTCACGGTTGGTATTTTGATAAACACTCACGGCGCGATTACACTTCAAACCAATGAGGATGGACGTGGATAAGCCTGCGCAGAATATTCAGGAAACCTTTTTAAATGGCGCTCGGAAGGATAAGACCTTCCTCACAATTTATTTGATGAGTGGAGTTAAGCTTTCGGGACGCATTAAAAGCTTTGACAAATACTCGGTTGTTCTTGAAACCAATAATCAGGAGCAGCTTATTTTCAAGCATGCGATTTCTACCGTAGTGATTGCGAGGTCAATGTATGCAGGCGCGGCACATGGCGCAGCGGTGGGAGGCAGCGCACCCGGCGTTCCACTGTCCGGCCCAGACTCCGAGGAAAGCGACTCATAGTGCTGCGGCCCGCCGAACGGACGCTGATTGTCGGCGTGGAACTAAGCGGCCGGCCTCCTCATACACCCGGCACGATCGACAAGCAAGCCAATTTAACCCAAACTTCCCTGGAAGAATCGCTGGAAGAGCTGGCCACTCTGGCGCAAAGCGCCGGCGGCGAGATCATCGGACGCTTTAGTCAGACGCGTCCGGCGCTAGATGCGGCTACGCTTCTCGGCTCGGGCAAGGTGGTTGAACTGAAAACCTTGGTCGACGCCGAAAAGATTGACTTGGTCATCTTTGACCATGAGCTGACGCCCACGCAATTGCGCAATCTGGAGCACCAATTGCATATCAAGGTGCTGGACCGGACGCAGCTTATTTTGGATATCTTCGCCAGCCGGGCGCGCACCAGTGAAGGTCAGTTACAAGTGGAGCTGGCGCAATTGAACTACCTGCTTCCACGACTTACCGGGCGAGGCGTGCAGATGTCCCGGCTCGGCGGCGGCATCGGTACACGCGGCCCTGGTGAGACCAAACTGGAAACGGACCGGCGGCGTATTGGCAGCCGCATCGCGAAGCTGAAATCGGAAATCGAACGGGTGCGCGCTAATCGCGGGGTGCAGCGCTCGCAACGGCAAGCTGTCCCGCTCTCCACGGTGAGCTTGGTCGGGTACACCAACGCTGGAAAATCCACATTATTCAACCGCCTCACCGGGGCCGGTGTTTTGGCCGATTCGAAAATGTTCGCCACGCTAGATCCGATTGTCCGGCAGATCCGGTTGCCTTCGCAGCGGCGCATTCTGGTCAGCGATACGGTCGGATTTATTCGAAACTTGCCCACGACGCTAGTGGACGCGTTCCGCGCCACGCTGGAGGAGGTCACGGCCGCCGCGCTCTTGCTGCATGTGGTGGATATCAGCTCGCCGTTGGCCGCCGAGCAAACCGCGCACGTGCTGAAAGTGCTGGCCGAGATTGGCGCCGAGGCCACGCCACAGGTTTTAGTGCTGAACAAGAGCGATCTGTTGCCCGAATCCGAGCGCGTGCAAGATTTGCCTGCTGTCACGCATCGTT
>DASXGT010000257.1:0-22778 GCA_036488895.1 Bryobacteraceae bacterium
GTCTTCTTCTTGACCGACACGGACCCCAAGCCGGAAGGCTACGGCGGCCGTGATGACAAGGTTTGGGCAGCCGAATTCATTGAGGCCATTGATTACAAAACGGGCAAAATACGCTGGAGTCATGACATCGGTCCTGGCAGCGCCTTTATGAGCATTCTAAGCACGGAAGGCAGCTTACTCTTCAGCGGCGACAACTCGGGAAACGCGCTGGCGCTTGATCCCGTTACAGGACGCACGCTCTGGCACGCGAATCTGGGCGGCGTGATGAATAATGGTCCTATTACCTACGAGCTCGATGGCCGCCAATACGTTGTTCTCGCAGCCGACGACAGCCTCTTTGGCTTTACCTTACCTGCTAACTAACTATGCCGCTGAAACGCACTACTCTATTTTTGGTTTTACTCTGCGGGTACTCAACCGTTTTCTTGCGCGCCCAGGGCCGCAACTACGCGCGCTCCATGGTGATCACGCAGCAAGGGATAGTGGCCACCAGTCAAGCCTTGGCCTCGCAGGCCGGCACGCAAATTCTGGCGCGCGGCGGCTCAGCAGTCGATGCAGCCATCGCCGCGAATGCGGTGCTCGCCGTCACGGAACCAATGATGGATGGCCTTGGCGGCGATCTGTTCTGCCTGTATTGGGATTCCCAGACGGGTAAGCTGACCGGTCTGAATGCCTCCGGCCCGGCGCCGCGCGCGCTCACGCCGGAGTTTCTCCATAAAACCGGCTACACGGCCATGCCCTCCAAAGGCATTCATAGCGTAACCGTGCCCGGCGCGGTGGACGGTTGGGCGCGCATGCATCAACGCTACGGAAAGCTGCCGTGGAAAGACCTGTTTCAATCAGCCATCCTGTATGCGGAAAAAGGCTTTCCGGTGACCGAGATCATACAAGGCTCCTGGAATGATCCGGTGAGTCTTGAAAAACTTCAACCCGGCGAAGAGTCATCCCGAGTCTTTCTCCCCGGCGGAAAGCCGCCGCAAGTCGGCCAGCTTTTCCGCAATCCCGGAATGGCGAAGGCCTTTCGCTTGATTGCGGAGAAGGGCCGCGACGCCTATTACAAAGGCGAAATCGCCCAGGCAATCCTTAGCACCTCGCGCCGCCAGGGCGGAACCATGACAGCTGAAGATCTAGCCGGATTCTCTTCGGAATGGGTAACGCCCATCTCAACGGATTATCGCGGCTGGAAGATATACGAGCTGCCGCCCAACGGCCAAGGCATGGCCGCACTGGAGATGTTAAACATCATGGAGACCGCTCCTGCAAAGCCGGGCTCTCCCCTGGACCCAGCCGAAATGCACAAGCGCATCGAAGCCATGAAGCTGGCCTATTCAGATCTTTATCGCTATGACGCCGATCCGCACTTTTCAAAAGTGCCTGTCCAGAACCTGCTCTCGAAGGACTACGCCCGCAAGCGCGCCGCGCTGATTGACCCGCACAAAGCAAATTGCGACGTCGCGCCAGGCCAACCGGTAAACGGCGATACTACCTATCTGACCGTCGTGGATCGCGATGGCAACATGGTGAGCTGGATTCAAAGCGTATCCCATGCGTTCGGCTCCGGCGTGGCCGTTGATGGCATGGGATTCATTCTGCAAAATCGCGGCTTCGGTTTCACGCTCGAACCCAATCACCCAAACGTTCTCGCCGGCGGTAAGCGGCCCTTCCACACCATCATTCCCGCCTTCATGGAACGCGGCGATACACACATCGGCTTCGGCATTATGGGTGGCCCCAACCAGCCGCTCGCACACGCGCAGTTCGTCTCTGACGTAGTCGATTACGGGATGAACGTACAGGAAGCGCTCGAAACCGCGCGTTGGACGAAAACTTCTGCTCATGGATGCGACGTCTCCATTGAAGACCGCGTGCCGCTCAAAACCTTGCAACAACTTTCCGAATGGGGCCACGAGGTCCGCATACGGCGCGACTTCACGTTAGAGATGGGCCGCGGCCAAGCCATTCTGCACGACTCCAAAACCGGAACAAACTACGCCGGCTCCGACCCTCGAGCCGACGGCGCCGCCAACCCGGAACCAATCGTGCCGTACCCCGCCACGCCTTATTCCAAGTGATAAGCCATCGCAAAGCGCCCCACCTGAATCACCGCTTGTTCGGCGGGCGGCGAGATCCGGAATGATTCAATTCTGCCGCCGCGGCTGGTTCGTTTCGCCTCAACGTCTCCCAGGCATTTTCCCGATTGCGCGTCGTAAAATTTCACGGCAAGCGAATCGTCGTCTTTTCGCCGCCATCCGAAAACGTATTCACCCGGCCTCAGTGAGATGTCGCCAACCTTGATATGTGTTTGCGTCAGAAAGAAATTCGAATACTTCCCCTCCGCGGCATACCCCGCGGTAATCAACACCACGCCGGCAATGTACTTCCCCTTCAGGTCCTTAATGCCGGAAGCCGTACGAAATTCCGTCTCAATGTGCTCTCGTTCAACCGGTGCGCGGGCTGGAATCCACTCTCTCAGTTCACTCTCGGTAGCCGAGTGCCAGATCGCCGTCTTCTCGTCGGTATGAGCGGCGGACGCGCCCCAAACCGCCAGAAACAACAACGCAAAATATTTCATCACTGGACTCCTTCCAAATGAACAATGCCGCGTTGGATAGCCGTAGTGGCAGCTTGCGTCCTGTCGCTCACGCCTAGCTTCCCCAGAATACTATTGATATGCGTCTTTACGGTAGCTTCGGAAATCGTGAGCCCGGAGCCAATCTCCTTATTACTCTTGCCCGCCACAATCAACCGCAAAACGTCCAGCTCGCGCGCGGTCAAATCGTAACCGCCGACGCGCCCCGCCAGACGCTCCGCCACCAGCGGAGGAATGCAAGCCTTCCCGGCATGAACCGCGCGAATGGCGTCCATCAACTCGTCACCAAACATTCCCTTGAGCATATACCCGCGTGCCCCTGCCTGCAGGGCGCGGTAAATGTCTTCGTCTCCATCAAATGTCGTCAGCACAATAATGCGCGCATCTGGAAACTCCCGCCGGATTTGCCGCACCGCTTCGGCCCCGCCGATATCAGGTAAGCGCAGATCCATCAACGTTACATCCGGCTGATGCTCACGGAAAGCATCGATGCCCTGTTCGCCGCCGGCTGCCTCCGCCACCACCATCAGATCGGGCACGGTTTTCAGCAGCGCCACCAACCCTTGCCGGACAATGTGGTGGTCTTCCACTACCAGGATGCGAATCTGCCCGCTCATGCCGTTTCCGTTTCCACTGAGATTCGTGTGCCCTGGCCGGGCGTGCTCGTCACGGTAAGCTCAGCGCCAATCTGCGCCGCCCGCTCACGCATGCCCTGCAATCCGAAATGGCCTTCGGGTCCCGCCGCTTTTACCGCACCTTCGAAACCGCGGCCGTTGTCGGAAATTGTCATGGTGAGCTTCTTCGCGTCGTAAATCAAGCCGATCTCAATGTTCTTCGCACCGGCGTGTCGAACCACGTTGGTAACTGCTTCCTGGCCAATTTTTATCAACTCGCTCTCCACTCGTTCCGGCAATTTATGATATGGGCCCGCCACTTGGAATCGTATCTTCATCTTTGTTAGCGCCGTGACTTGCGCAACCATTTTCGTTAACTTTGAAGCCAAATCGCCTTTCTCCGGACCTTCTGATCGAAGCTTCCAGATTGACCGCCGCGCTTCCGCGAGGCTGCTTTGCACCAGCGTGCGGGTTTGCCCCAGCATTCCCTCCGCCGCCTCCACAGAGCCGGGCAACAGGCGCGATATCACTTCCAGTTGAATGGATACAGCCACGAAGCCTTGCGCCAGCGTATCGTGAATTTCGCGCGCGATCCGGTTACGCTCCCCCAGCACGGCATCGAACTGCACCTCCACTTGCTTTAACCGCCAGTGATAGAACACGTACGCCAACAGCGCTGCCGTCATCAATAACAACATGTAGAACCAGTAAGTTTGATAAAAATGCGGCATCAGCCAAAGACTTTGTACCGCGCCAACGTCATTCCATACGCCGTCGGCGTTACTGGCCAGCACGCGAAAGCGGTAACGTCCCGGCGAAATATTGGTGTAGTACGCAGTCCGGCGCGTTCCCGCATCCACCCAATCCCGGTCAAATCCGTCTAAACGATACTTGAATTTAACCTTTTGCGGCGTAATGAAACTCAGGCCGGCATACTCGAAAGATAGCCGCGAACGTCCAGGAGGCACGTCCATTTGCGGAGCGGGAAGAAAGGCCTGGCCGTCTATCAGCACCTGCTCAATCACCACTGGCGGTGCTAGCAAATTTAACTGGGCATGCCGGGGATCAATGGTGGCAATGCCTTTTACGGTCGCGAACCAAAGCGAGCCGTCCTGATTCTTCCAAACGGAGGGGTGCCCGCCTTCGCTGCATTCACTCACCACTAAACCATCGGCCACTCCATATTGCACTGGCGTGGCGTTCGAACGATTTTTAGCCATCCGGAAAATACCCGTTTGCGATGCCATCCAAAGGCCCCCCTCCGCATCTTCCAGAATGCCGCTGATTACGGCCGGCAGATCGGTCCGGTAACGCGAGATACGGCCGCCTGCCAAACGATTGAGACCACCATCCTGCGTTCCAATCCACAACACGCCTTCCCGGTCTTCATGCAGCGCCGTTATCGTATCGCTGGAAAGCCCGTCGCTGACTGTATAGGTCTGGAACTTGCCATTTTTTAAACGCGTCAGCCCATGCAGTGTTCCAATCCAAAGGCTTCCCCCACGGTCTCGCAGCAGAGCGCCCACAAAATCGTTCCCCAGCCCATCTGCCTGCGTGTAGGTTCTGAAGCTGCCACTCTCCCAATGTGACAATCCGCGCCTGGTGCCGATCCACACGGAACCGTCGTTGTCCAAATACAGCGACCGTACAAAATCATCTGCCAGCCCGTCAGCCGAGGTGTAGGTCTTCACCTTGCCATCCCG
Source organism: Bryobacteraceae bacterium (assembly GCA_036488895.1). GTDB lineage: Bacteria > Acidobacteriota > Terriglobia > Bryobacterales > Bryobacteraceae > Bog-105. Next base: position 4,908 of record DASXGT010000257.1, read on the forward strand.
CAGCACGTTCAGCCCATCCGGCGTTCCCACCAGAAGATCGCCGGCGGCGTCTTCCGCCAAAGCTAGAATCACGTTGCTGGACAGACCATCCTTGGTCGTCACGTTCGAAAATGTTTTGTTCTGGAAGCGATTCAAGCCATCGTCTGTCCCTACCCAAATCGTTCCGCGCTTGTCTTGAAAAACGCAGCGCGTCAAATCGCTCGAAAGCTGGTCCTGCGTGGTGTAAGTAGCAAACTTCTGGTCGCGCAGCACTTGCAGCCCATCCGCTTCGGTGCCCAGCCACAAATTGCGCTCGCGGTCCTGATAAATGGAGAGAACACCGCCTGCCGCCGGCAAATCCCCAGTTGTGAAACGCTCGATCTTATCTTGGGTCGCGCGCGCCAAACCGCCGTCCGTGCTGATCCACACAACCCCTTTCCGGTCTTGGAACAATGCGGAAATCCGGTTGCCCGGCAACCCATCCCGCTTCGTGTAGGTGCGCTCTACGCGCCCCGCTTTGGCATACACCAAACCCCCTGGCGTACCAATCCAAATGCCGTCTCTTGCGTCCGCCAGCAGCGTTTGCACGCTGCCCGTAGGGATGGTTTCCCCGGCTCTGTGTAAGCGCTTCAGACCGTCTTGCGTACCGGCCCAAAGCGATCCCGCTGTATCTTCCACAATTGCATTAACGCCATTTGTTCCAGGCTCCGGCTGAAAGCGTCCGGCGCCATAAGAAGCCAGCCCTTCCGAAGTAACCGCCCAAAACCTGCCGGAGTGATCTTGATACAAAGACCAAATGCCGTTGCCCGGCAAGCCCTGATCCGTCGTGAAGGTGGAAAACTTGCCGCCGCTAAAGCGCACCAGCCCGTCTGCCGTGCCAATCCACAATGCCCGTTCACGATCCTCCAGCAGGCAGCAAATATCATTGTTCCTCAATTCCGGCGTATTCTGCGAATCGTGAACCAAAAACGTGAGACCGTCGAAGCGCACCAGGCCGCCTTCCGTCGCCAGCCAAAGATAACCATCGCGCGTCTGCAAAATGGCATGCACCGTGTTCTGCGGAAGGCCGTTATCGGTGCGCCAGGACTGGCTCGAATAGGACTGCCGGGAGTGCCCTGAACGGGCAGGGCCTGCCAGCGGTAGCGCCGCTACCAGCCAAACAAGCCACGCCAGTCTTTTCACGAAGCTATCCTATCCGGCCACGGCAACGGCATGTTTTTTCGAATCCGGCAGGAACGCCGTCAGCAAACCGATCAGCGGCAGAAACGAACACACTCGGTAAACGAATTCAATACTCGTCGCATCCGCGATTTGCCCCAGCACCGCCGCTCCAATCCCGCCCATCCCAAATGCGAAGCCGAAGAAGATGCCGGAAATCATCCCCACCCTGCCCGGCACCAACTCTTGCGCGTACACCAGAATCGCCGAAAACGCTGAAGCCAAAACCACGCCAATCACCACACTCAGCACTTCTGTCCAGAAAAGATTAGCAATCGGCAGCACCAACGTAAATGGCAGGACGCCTAAAATCGAGCACCAGATCACCAGCCGCCGGCCGAACCGGTCGCCCACCGGACCGCCAATAATGGTTCCCGCGGCCACGGCGGCAAGAAATAGGAACAGATGCATCTGCGCGCTTCGGACCGAGAGACCGAATTTGCTGATGAGGAAAAACGTGTAATAGCTCGAAAGGCTCGCCAGGTAGAAGTACTTCGAAAAAACCAGGGCGACCAACACCAGCAGCGCCCAAATGATCTTCTTGCGGTCCAGAGTAGGGGCCGTGGACGCAACCTTGGCCTTCACGCGCCGGGCCTGCTTCTTGTACCATGCCCCTACGTTGGTCAGCACAAAAATCCCCAACAATGTGGCCAACGAAAACCACGCAATGCTTCCCTGCCCTCTCGGCAACACGATGAACGCCGCCGCCAGCGGCCCCAGCGAACTGCCTGCATTTCCCCCTACTTGAAATAACGATTGCGCGAGCCCGTGCTGTCCGCCCGACGCCATGCGCGCCACGCGTGAAGACTCTGGATGGAAAACAGACGAGCCCATCCCCACCATCGCCGCCGCAAACAGCAGCATGCCAAAGCTGGGAGCCATTGCCAGCAACAATAGGCCTGTGAGTGAAAACGCCATGCCAATCGGCAGCGAATAGGGGTAAGGCCGCCGATCCGTATACAAGCCCACCAGGGGTTGCAAAAGTGACGCTGTGAGTTGATACGTAAGCGTGATGAGGCCAATCTGGCCGAAGTCGAGATGGAACGAACTCTTAAGAATTGGATAAATCGCCGGAATCAGCGATTGCACCATGTCGTTCAGTAAATGGCAGAAACTAATGGCCGCCAGAATCGAAAAAAGCGTTTTCTCCCGCGCGCCGGTAGAAGCCGCCGCGGGAGCCCCGCTTACATTTATTTGAGTAGACACCTTCTTCTAACTTAGCGTTTCCAGGGTCAAACTGTTACAAAGGAAGGTGATGAACTGGACAGCGGTTGGGGCAGCATTGATGAGTTTGGCCGTAATGATGGGGGCTTTCGGCGCGCACGCACTGAAAGACCGCCTCGACGCATACTCGCTCGGAGTATACGAAAAAGCCGTCTTCTACCACTTCTTGCACGCCATCGGCATACTGCTGATCGCCCTGCTGGCCCGCACCGGAGCCATAGGAATCGCCGGACAAACACGCGCCGCTTGGCTCCTGCTGGTGGGCATTATCCTTTTCTCCGGCAGCTTGTACACGCTCGCATTAAGCGGCCAGCGCATATTGGGCGCGGTTACTCCGCTCGGCGGCATCGCGTTTATCGCGGGATGGCTGGTACTGGTTTACGAAGCCCTACGCGCGCCACGCGCCTAAACCAAGTTGTTATTGATTTGCACTAGAACCCCTCTTTGTAGCATCATCTAATTAATTCCTCCAACGGAAGAAGGGTCTAGGTAGATCTTCCGTGCATACGCTGTCTTCAATGTATTACTCGCCGTAGATCCGTCTTCGTAGACAAGAATCTAGCTAAATGAAATGGGGTCCAACTATGAATAAATTGCTAGTCGCTTCGCTACTTGTTTTCTGTTTCGGCGAATGTGCTTTTTCGCAATTGGCCGATATTACCGCCCTAGTGGGATCTGTAACTGATAGCGCTGGAGCCGCAATGGCTGGCGTTTCGGTAGTCGCCGTCAACGTCGATACCAACGACTCCTACTCCACCGTAACTGCGGCCGCCGGCGACTACCGCTTTGAGTTCGTCAAGGCCGGAAACTACAAGATCACTATAAAGCAAAGCGGCTTTCAGACCACGACTAAAACAGGCATCGTAGTGGCTGCTAACCAAACCGTCCGTAATGATTTTTCTCTTGTCGTCGGGCAGTTATCGCAAAATGTAGAGGTCACCGCCACCAACCCGCCCATCTCCACCGATGACGCCAGCGTCAAGGAATATGTGGAGCAAAAGTCGATAGCCGACTTGCCGCTAAATGGCCGCGATGCGCTTAAGTTGGCCGCCACCGTGCCAGGCTTGCAGCCGGGACTGAAAGCCGCCAACGGAGTGCCGCCTGGTGAAGACTTCATCGCTGCCGGCACGCGTGAAATCCAAAACAGCCTTTCACTCGATGGTATTTCCATCATGAATAACCTGATCAGCATCGCTTCATTCCATCCGTCAGTCGACGCGGTCCAGGGGCTGGAGGCGCAAACCGGCACTTACACGGCGCAATACGGCGCTTACCTAGGTGCCCACGTGAATTTAATCTCGAAGACCGGAACGAACGACTTGCATGGCTCGGTCTACGAATTCTTTCGCAATGACAAACTCGATGCGCGAAATTTCTTCGCCAGCGTAAAGACACCGCTGCGCCAGAATCAATTCGGCTTTGAGCTGGCTGGTCCAGTGTTCGTACCGAAACTCTATAACGGTCGAAACAAGACATTCTTCATGTTTACCTATGAAGGTTTGCGGTTGGTAAGCCAAGCGAATTCGCTGAACACGGTTCTAACGCCGCAGATGCGTCAGGGCGACTTCTCGCAATTGCCGACGGCCCTTGTGAACCCTGTGACCCGGGCTCCCATTCCCGGCAATCGTCTTAGCGCCAGCCAGCTTTCGCCCCAGGCGCAAAATGCGCTGGCCTATTATCCGCTTCCTAACTTGGCGGGTATCACGAACAACTACTCCGCCGCTTTCCCAAACAACGATCGTTATAATCAGGCCCTCGGTAGGATTGATCAAAATATCGGCGAAAAGATCCGGGTGTTCTTCCGGTACGCTTGGCAGAACGAAGATTTTTTGACGGGCGCCGCGAATCCTTTTAACGGGACTACAATCCCCGTTGCTACTCGTAACTGGGTAGTCGGTTACACGCAGACATTCAGTCCTACGCTCGTGAATGATATCCGGGTGGGACACCAAAATCTCGCTACCGACGCTCTGAACTATTTCTATGTGAACAATCTGAAAAACGCCGGCGCAAATTTAGGTATTCCTGGATTTAACGGCGACGTTCTGTTCAACGATCCTGGGCTTCCCGTAATCAACATCACATCCTACATCGGGCTCGGCAATGCCGCTACCAACTGGATTCAGCAGGACACCACTTGGCAGGGAACAGATTCGCTGACCTGGACACACGGCACTCACACTTTTATCTTTGGCGCGGAACTAAGAAAGTTGATTACCGCGCGAGCCGCCGTGAACAATGCGAATGGACTGTTCACTTTTGCCGCCTCTACCACTCTAGGCACCGGCAATGCGGCGGCAGATTTTATCGCGGGTTATCCGCAGAGCGACCAGTCGCCGGGACCGCAGATCAACAACAAAGTCGCGGAATGGCGCGATGGATTCTTTCTTGTGGACAATTGGCAGGTTTCGAAGAAATTAACCGTGAATTGGGGCTTGCGTTATGAACTGCCAACTGTTCCTTATACGGCTAACGGCTTTGCCACCATTTTGAATGCCGCGCAGACCGCGCTCATTCCCGCAAACCCGCCGCAGCCCGGCTTTTCCTTCATCAACCCGAATCATAAGGACTTTGCGCCCCGGGTCGGGTTCGCTTACCGGCTGACGGAGAACACGGTATTCCGTGCCGGTTACGGAATTTATTACAATCCCAACCAAACGAATAGCTTCACTTTTCTTAGCGTGAACCCGCCCTTCGGCAGCGTGACCACTTTCAATGCGACCGCCGCGCTTCCGCTTACATTCAATAATCCAACGCCCGCGGGAGTCGGCAAAACGTCGCCGCTTTCGAACACAACCATTTACACACCCAATCCCAATCTGCCTACAGAATATATGAACCAATGGAGCGCCGGCCTACAGCGTGGCGTATGGAACGGCGCCGCGTTGGACATCTCCTATCTCGGCTCCGAGAGCGTGCACTTGGATCGCAGCTACTACATCAATACGCCTGCGCCGGGTTCCGCGGCTTCTGTCTCCACCCGCCGCCCGAATCCACTATTTGGCGACATCCGGCAGATTCAGAATGACGAGGACTCCAGTTACAACGGGCTGACCGTCTTGCTTCGCCAACGTCTCAGCCACGGCCTGACCATGCTTGCTTCTTATACCTGGTCGCACGCGTTAGATGCGGGCACGGATTCCAACGGCGGCGGAGCGCCCATGAACCCTTACAACTGGAAAGGCGACTATGGAAACTCGAATTGGGACGTACGGCACCGCTTCATCACGAGTCTCACTTATGCGTTGCCGTTCTTTGCCACTAACGGCAACGCGCTCGTCCGGCAGAGTTTCGGGGGCTGGCAAACCAACGGCATCGTTACGCTGCAATCGGGATTTCCGTTTAACGTGATCGTCTCGGGCGATCCGGCCAACACAGGAAGAAATAACGAGCGGCCCAATCTCATTGGCCCGCTCACCTCAAATTGCGGTGACAGCCACCTGACGAACTGCATCGGGACCGCGGCGTTCGCTCTGCCGGTCGCGAATACCTATGGCAACGCTGGAAGAAATTTGCAATACGGCCCAGGCCTTTACAACGTGGACTTCTCGTTGTTTAAGACATTCCGTTTAGGCGAACGGGCCGGTCTGCAATTCCGGTCGGAGTTTTTTAACATCTTCAACACGCCGCCGTTCAGTAATCCAAATTCGACCTTTGGCACGTCTAACTTCGGTAGCATTACCTCGACCAAAATCGGCAGCAACAATCGCCAGATTCAATTTGCGCTGAAACTTCTGTTCTAGGATTGGAAACTAGGTTCAAGCGCGCACGCCAATCAGCGTGCGCGCCCCCATCTCTTCCGGCAGCTCATAGCGGCACAGCGCGTGGGCCTGAACACGATAGTGGGTTGCCTCGGCCAATTCAGCCTCCACTTCCGGCCCCTTATACAGAATCAGTTTGCTGCCACGCCTCATGGACTTCGCGAACAGATCCTCAATCTTATGAAACGGAGCCACCGCGCGCGCCGTGATAATGGACGGCCGGTCTTCATCGGCGATTTGCTCAGCCCGTTCGCTTCTCACTTCAACGTTTTCCAGCCCCAGCGCCTCCACCACCGATTCCACAAAGCGCGCCTTCTTTTGCGTGGATTCGGCCAAGATAAAAGTCGCCCCTGGCAGCACAATGGAAAGTGGAATACCGGGAAAGCCCGCGCCTGTACCCGCGTCTAGAACACTCTTCGCGCCCAAAAAATAGCGCCATGGCGCCACGCAATCAAAAATATGTTTAATCGCCGCCTCGCGCGGGCTGGTAATGCGCGTCAAATTCATGTACTCATTGGCCGCAACAATCAACTGCAAATGTTGCGTCGCCTTTTCAATCAGGCGATCGCGATGTGGAACGTCCGGCGGCAGCACCCGTTCCAGTTCTTCGGCAAAATCCACAGTTTCATCATTGCACTGAGCCTATTGGGTGGCATACGCGAAGATAGAAAAGAATGTTACAAGCTGGAATCATCGGGCTGCCCAACGTTGGAAAAAGCACCCTGTTTAACGCGGTCACGCAAACCAGAAAAGCCATGGCCGCCAACTATAGATTTTGCACAATCGAGCCCAATACCGGCGTTGTGACTGTCCCTGACCCGCGCCTCGACGCCCTCGCGAAACTCAGTGGATCGCAGAAAATCATACCGGCGGTCTTCGAATTTGTCGATATCGCTGGCCTCGTGAAAGGCGCCAGCAAAGGTGAAGGACTCGGCAACCAATTCCTCGGTCATATTCGCGAAGTGGACGCGCTGATACAAGTGGTTCGCTGCTTTGAAGACACCAATATCGAGCATGTGATGGATTCCGTGGACCCCGTCCGCGATATCGACATCATCAATACCGAACTGGTGCTCGCCGATCTCGAATCCGTGGAAAAACGCAAAACCAAGCAGCAAAAAGCCGCCCGCAGCGGTGATAAAAAAGCGCTTGCCGAAGTGGAGTTGTGCGAAAAGCTAGAGAATCATCTGAACACCGGCAAAACCGCTGTAACGCTCGATCTCACGCCGGAAGAAAAAGCCTTGGCGAAGGGATTTTTTCTCCTAACAAACAAGCCGACTCTGTTCGCCTGCAACGTCGCCGAAGGCGATTTGGCCACGGCCGATACTAATAAATTCGTGCAGCAGGTCCGGGCTTATGTGAAGGAACATCATGACACCAGCGCGGTTGTGGTTTCAGCCGAAATTGAATCGGAACTGGTCACCCTTTCAGAAGAAGAGCGGAAGGAATACCTGGAAGGCTTGGGCGTGACCGATACCGGCGCGAGCAATCTCATACGAGAGGCATACCATCTGCTGGGATTGCGCACATATCTCACCACGGGTGAGAAGGAAACACGCGCCTGGACCATTCACGCCGGCGACAAATGCCCGCAGGCCGCCGGTGTCATTCACTCCGATTTCGAAAAAAGCTTCATCTCCGCCGAATGCATTTCATTTACCGATCTGATCGCAGCTGGTTCCTTCGCGCGGGCCAGAGAGACCGCAAAACTGCGCACCGAGGGCAAGGATTACGTGGTGCAAGACGGCGATGTGATGGAGTTCAAGACCTTCCTTTAATAGACGCGCCTTTGCGCAACTGCGCCACCTCGGCCGCAGTGAGGTCGCGCCACTCGCCTACACGCAAACCTTCCAGCATTAGCGGCCCCAGGCGCACGCGCACCAGCTTGAGCACCTTTGCGTCTAGACCCTCAATCATGCGCCGCACTTGGCGATTGCGGCCCTCCATAATGACCAACTGCCAAAAAGTAAACTTAGCCGAATCGCGTATGCGCCGGAAGCGTGGGACCATCATTCAGTTCCACGCCCTATACCAGTTGCTCAAGCTGTTGGTCCGTCTACAGCGCCCACAAATTGCTCGTAAGCGGCTCGCCGTCTAACACCTGGTCGCGCGAAACGTCCACCCAATGGTCAGGCGTCAGAATCACCTTGCCAATCACTTTGACACGTCCCGCGCCTATCCAACTCCGCCCCTCCGTCCGCGAACCAAGGGCCGCCTTTGAAATCACGCGGTCCAAGGTCTTCAATATGCGTTGTTGTTTCAAGGTTTAAACTGCTCAAGTAAATCGGAACGATCCAGATGATTGCCCTGTAAATAAACCGCGTTAATGTGCTCGGTATTTGAGATATCCTGCAACGGATCTCCATCCAACACCACGAACGTCGCATCCAAGCCGGCGCGTATCGAACCAATCCGGTCCGCCGCCCGCAGCAGTTTGGCCGCATTGTACGTCGCCGCCTGCAGAGCTTCCGTCGGTGGAATACCCGCTTTCACCCACAGCTCCAATTCGTGCTGCACCGTGGGCCCATGAATCACCAGCATATTACCCGCGTCCGTGCCGGTGATCAAGGTCACTCCAGCCTTTCGGGCAGCCATAAGATTTTGGCCCGCGCGCGTCAGCATAAGGTTATATTCGCCCACATCGCTAGCCCCTTTCTGCTTTTTTAGCAGGTCCCGCGTAGCGCTCAACAAATCGGCTGGAGCAGCTTGCTGTAGCAGCGAACGCTGTAGCAATTCTGCATTGCCGGCGCGCATGGCCGCAAAGCCTTCATAAATCGAAAGCGTCGGATCATACGCGATGCCTTTGCTCTTCATCTCGGCAAACGTCTCCTCCGGAATCAAATCGGCAATCGATCCATGTTCAATCGTGCTACTGCCTGCATCCACCGCGGTTTTTACATCCACGGCGTTGCCGGTGTGCGTCGCCGAAGATAAATGATCTTTAGCGGCCTCGGACATAACAGCATTGTAAATTCCCGTATCGAGTTTGTGGAACGGGCCCCAATATTTGTTGCCCGCCTCTAACACCGCTTTCACGCAATCCACCTTCGCGGACGCTAGCGCATCCACTTGACCGCGTGCCTCCGCGCCGGACTTCGGAAACCGCATGAACTGTTCGCGCGCGGACTTCCGCATGCTTTCTGGCCACTTCTCTAATAACTCTTCCGGATGTCCGCCCTCGGCCGTAAAAATAGGACCGCAAGAAAAGAATTCCGCGCCATCGTATTTGCCGGAGTTCATTTCTTTTCTTAAATCCAAGACCTCGTTCAGCAGGTCGCCCGTGCTCCGCACCGCCGTTACGCCACTGAATAAATACGCTGCCAGCCGCCGCTCACCGGCCTTAGGGTCGGCATATTTCACTGCATCGGCATAGACACCGCCCGGCGCGCCAATATGCACATGCATGTCGATCAACCCAGGCATCAAGGTTTTGCCGGATTCATCGATCACTTCCGCATGCAAAGACTCAGTCTCGGCGGGTGGCGTCTCAAATACCCGTCCGATCTTCCCGTTCTGAATCAGCACAGCGCCATTTGCGATCACGGCGCCGTTGCCCACAAAAATTTTGACGTGCTGCAACAGAATGGAGCGTTTGCGGTTTGCGGCATGCTGCAGCAGCTTCGCCTTTTCGATATTCTGCTTCGTACGTATCTGGTATACGCCCATCAACAGGAACGGCGCCAGCACGACTAAAATCCAAAGTTTGGCGCTAGTGGCAATCTTCTCTTCTTTTTCCCAGCGAAACAGCTTGACACCCACGAAGAGTGCCACCAACATGGCGGTGATCAAAGCCAACATCGCCACTATGTTTTTCAACACATTCTCGCCGCCAATCATGATTGACTCAATGCCTTGGAACAGATAGGTCGCGGGCAAGAATTGCGCAACGCCCTGCACCCACTCCGGCATCATGCCGATGGGAAATGTGGCGCCGCTCAGAAACAACATCGGAAGATACAGGATTTGGATCACGATCTGACCCTCTTGCGCGGAGTTCACCACCGACGCCACAATCATGCCCATCGCCCGGAATGCCAGCAGCCCCACCGAAATGAAAATGATCAATGAAAACAAGCTCGTGGGAATCGGCGCATGATAAATTACCTTCCCAAAAAATAAGAACAGAAACACAATGGGCAAATACCCAACCAACCCCGACACCATAGACGCTACGATGATGGGAGCGGCATTCGTGGGCGTCACCTTGAAGCGCCGCAGCACATTCGTTTCGCGATCTTGCACGGTGCGCATGCCGGCGCCGAAGAAACCGTTGCCCAATACGCCGATAATCAGCACCATCGCGATCACTTGCGACATGGCGCCCGGGCTGGCCGACGCGTGAAAGGCCTGCGCAAATACAAAAAAGAAGATCAGCGGAAACATATAGCTGAACATCAGAACCGAACGGTCGCGGCCCATCAGCCGAAGGTTGTTTCTAATTTGCGCGATGTAAGGTCTCATTACTCCCGCAGCTTTCTTCCGGTAAGTTCGATAAACACGTCTTCAAGCGTGGGCCGTTTCATATGAATGTCCAGCAGACGTAAACCGCACCCGTCAATCCACTTCACTAACTCCACAATCAAGGCCGCCGGCGTCTCGCTTTGCATGGAAAACGTGCGGCCGTCATCCCGAACGCTATACTTTTCATCGCGCAACGCCTCCGGTAACTGGTCAAGCGCCATGGCCTCATTGGTGGTGACTTCCACCACCGTATGCCCCAGTACGCGCTGCTGAATTTCTCGCGGCGTACCGCTCTCTATGATTTTTCCCGCGTCGATAATGGCCACGCGATCGCATAAACGCTCGGCTTCCTCTATGTAGTGAGTAGTAATCAAGATAGACCTGCGGTCTTCCTTCAACTCCTGAATCACGCCATGAATCTCTTGCCTGACTTGCGGGTCAAGCCCCGTTGTCGGCTCATCCAGAAACAATAGTGTCGGATCATTTAGCAGCGCCAACGCCAGCGCTACACGTTGCTTCTGGCCACCCGAAAGCGACATGTAAAACGCGTCTTTCTTATCCCAAAGCTGCAGGCGTTTGAGGAGTTTGTCCCGGTCGGTATGCTTCGTGTAGAAAGCGTCAAACAGATCCAACGCCTCATGCACTTTGATCTTGTCCGGCAAATTCGTCGCCTGCAGACAGACGCCAATGCGGTCTTTAATCTCCCTGCTCTGCGTGGCTGGATCGAGGCCTAGCACGGAAACTCTGCCGCTCGTGCGCGGCCGCAGGCCTTCCAGAATCTCCAGAGTAGTGGTCTTTCCCGCGCCGTTCGGCCCGAGCAAGCCATAGACTTCGCCGGCCTTTACTTCAAGGTCGATGCCCCGGACAGCTTCAAAATCGCTATAAGACTTACGGAGATTCTGTACTTCAATAGGCGAGTCCATGGGTCTGCTCATGATATGACGAACCCAAACTACCGGAAGTTCGACTTAAGCGGGAATTAATTCGCCGCGAATCAAATCTTCAAACGTTTCCCGCCGCCGCGCCACCTGCACCCGCTCTCCGTCAACCAGTAACTCGCAACAACGCGGCCGCGAATTGTAGTTAGAAGCCAACACAAAGCCATATGCCCCCGCCGTGCGAATCGCCAGCAGATCTCCTGCTTTCACTGCCGGCAACTCCCGTCCGCGCGCAAAGAAATCTCCAGTCTCGCAAACCGGACCCACCACATCGGCACTGATCGCCGCCGCATCGTCAGCGGCCTGCGTCACCGGACAGATCTCATGATGCGCTTGGTACAAAGCTGGCCGGATCAAGTCATTCATCGCGCCGTCAACAATCACAAACGTCTTCTCGCCATTCTGCTTCACCAGCAAAACACGAGTAAGCAAAATACCCGCCTCAGCCACAATCGATCGTCCCGGCTCCAGCATCAGCGTCAGGTCAAGCCCTTGCAATTTCTCTCGAAGACTGGCGGCGAACGCCTCCACGCTGGCCCCACGTTCACCTAGCCTGTAGGGCACGCCCAGCCCGCCGCCCATATCCAGAAAACGAATCGGCAGTCCCAAAGCCCGTAAACGCTGCGCCAGCGCGATGGTTTTTCCAGCCGCTTCGAGCAGCGGAAAAATTTCCAAAAGCTGTGACCCAATGTGGCAACTCACGCCTTCCGCCAAAATCCCGGGCAGCTTGGCGGCGCGCTGGTAAATCCCTTCAGCGGCGTTGATGTCCACCCCAAACTTATGTTCGCGCAGGCCCGTGGAGATATAAGGATGGGTAACAGCATCTACATCCGGGTTCACGCGAATCGCAATCGAGGCAGTCCGTTTCGACTCCACTGCAATCTGCGAGATCAACTCAATCTCCGCCTCCGATTCGCAATTGAAACTATGAATGCCCTGCTCCAGCGCAAAGCGAATCTCATCGGAGGTTTTACCAACGCCCGAAAATACTACCGAAGCGGCTTTTCCGCCTGCGGCCAGTACACGATAAAGTTCACCCGCGGAAACAATGTCGAAGCCCGCGCCGGCCTTCGCCAAAGTCGCCAGCACAGCCAGATTCGAATTCGCCTTGACCGCGAAACATGTGCGGTGCGGCAAGCCCGCGAATGCATCTTCATACGCTTTCCAGCGATTCACTATCGTTTCTTTGGAATAGACGTAAGCGGGCGTGCCATGCGTGGCAGCTATAAAAGTCAGATCGGCGTTTTCGCAGCAAAGCGTTCCGCGGGAATAATGAAATGCATCTGGCATTGTTGATTGAAAAGGAATTTACAGAACTCTCAACGCGACCACCGTCTGGTCGTCGGTGAGTGCCGTACTGCCGCGGAACTGATCGATATCCTCAAATATTTTTTCCGTCAAGCGTTGGGGCTGGATGTGCACATGGGTCCGGCAGTTGGCGCGAACCAAATTTTCCAGCCGCTCATGCCCATACGTTTCCAGGTCGTTCGAGATCGCGGTCGCTTCATCCAGTGAAGCTGCGTCGGGCCCTAATTGATCTTCCACGCCATCGGAATAAAGCAGTAGCAAATCATTCGGCTCGGCCGTAATAATGACCTCTTCATATTCCTGCGCCTCAAGCAAACCGATGGGCACGCCTTCCGCCCGCATATCAATAATTTTGCCTTTGCGGCAAAGCATGGGCGGCAGCGTCCCCGCGCTCACTACTGAGAAGGTGCGCGTAATCGATTCCCAAGTGATCAGCGAAAGCGTGGCATACTGCGCGTCTACCTTGCGCTCCAGCAGCGCTTCGTTCAACGCTTTCATCAACTCCGACGGACGGCGGCGGCGCGGCGCCAGAATCCGCAACAGGCCGCTGATCAAAGCCCCATACAGCGCGGCGGCGGCGCCTTTGCCGCTCACATCCCCAAAAGCGATTAATGTGTATTCGTCGCTATGTTCAAAGAAGTCATAGAGGTCGCCACTAATCTGGCGCGCCGGCCTGCTCTTAATTCCCGCTTCGATGCCGGCAATGTCGGAAACCGTTCTCGGAATCAAGACCGACTGCAGCTTATAAGCAGCCTGCAAATCCTGATCCATGGCATTCTCGCGTTTTGCCAGTTCTTCGTAGAGGCGTGCATTTTCCACCGAAGTAGCGATTTGCGGCGCAAGCAGCGTCAGCGCCCGGATGTGCTCGTCCGTAAAAAAAGACAGACGCACGCTCTCCAAATCCATCACGCCCACAACCCGGTCCTGCAAAACCAACGGCACCGCCACTTCCGAACGGATGTCCGAATGCGATTCAATGTAGCGTGAATCTTGGGTAACATCGCCCACCCGGATCACTTGCCGTGAAGTGGCCGCCGCCCCTGTGATTCCCTCGCTGAACACGATATTTTCTACCGTGGCCTTCTCGTCATAGCGCTGGCTGAAACGGCAGCGCAGCAGCTTGTTTTCTTCCACCACCAAAAAGATGCTAAACGCGTCAAAATTGATCAGCGCGCGAATCGTCACCGCAATCTTTGTCAACAGTTCATCGATTTCCAGAATCGAGCTAAACTCCTGCGACAAATGCGCCAGCACGCGCAAAGTCCGGTTCTGCTGCGCCACCCGGCGGTACAACCGCGCATTATCAATCGTCACGCCCACCCGGCTGGCAATCAGCACCAGCAAAGACAGATCTTCTTCCGAAAATGCGTTGACACGTGTCGACTGCAGATCGATCACGCCCACCAGCTTGCCGCGAATCGACATTGGCACCGACAACTCGGCGCGCACCGCGTCCAGCGCATTTAAGTAGCGTGGATCCGTGCGCACATCGCGCGCCAGAATCGGCTTGCGTGTCCCGGCGGCCGAGCCGGTCAACCCTTCCCCCAGCCCAATCGACATGCTCTTCACCACTTCGTCCCGATGCCCAATCGCATAACGCATCCGCAAGCTCCGGCTGCGTTCGTTATAAAGCAGAATGGCAAAAAGGTCGTAAGGAATTACGTCTTGCACAATCTCGGCGACATTGGCGAGCAGCCGGTCAAGATCCAGCGTTTCACCGGTGACGGTGCTGACTTCGAGCAGGAAGTCAAGCAACTCCGCGCGTTCGCGAAAGCGAACCTGAGTCTTTCGATTTGAGGCCATCAGTAAGCGTCTGTGAGCTTCGGCGAATTCGAGTCTACACCCTCTGTGAACTCGCGTAAAATTTGCGGACCCGAGCTGGTTCCGATGCGCGTCGCCCCGGCCAGCACCATGCGCCGTAACACTTCAAGCGTGCGAATACCGCCCGAGGCCTTTACACCTATCGATGGACCCACCGCGCCGCGCATCAAACGGATGTCCGCTTCGGTCGCGCCGCCGGTGGAAAAGCCCGTCGATGTCTTCACAAAATCAGCCTTGGCTTCCACCGCCAGCAGGCAGGCCGTGGTCTTTTGTTCATCCGAAAGCAGGCAGGTTTCCAAAATAACTTTTAGGATCGCACCTTCGGCATGGGCCAACGCGGCCAGCGCGGCTATCTCGTCCTGTACCAGCGCCAGTTCGCCGGAGCGCAGTGCGCCGACATTTTGCACCATATCCAGCTCCACCGCACTCTGTGCGAGCGCAAGTTGAGCTTCCGCCAGTTTCGTTTCGCATCGGTTCGCGCCGAACGGAAAGCCAACAACGGTGCACACCCGGACCATCGAATCCGCCAGCCGCTCCTTGGCAAGCGGGACCCAGCCCGGATTAATACAGACTGAAGCGAAACCGCATCTCCGTGCTTCGTCGCAAAGCCGGACAATATCAGCCCCGGTTGCTTCGGGCTTCAGCAGCGTTTGGTCAATCAGTGAAGCAATAGAATTTACAGTCACTTTTATAAGGGGGGACGAAGCCGGTCTACGCTTCGTGGCATCAGGATAGCACGGGTTTCGTTACAATCATGACAACGGAATTACTCACGTCTAGTACTCCCGCCGTCTGACCATGTCGATGCGATCTGCGCCCCTTCTTCTTATTTTTACGCTTTGCTTCACGTTCTGCGTCCAGGCACGGCAACACCAGCCTACCCCTCCAAAAGAAGCAGCAAATGACGCCGAGATCGTGCAGCGTGGCCGCGCCTATTTCCAGTCGAGCTGCGGATTCTGCCACGGCAGCGATGCCACGGGTTCGCGCGCGCCCGATTTAGTGCGCTCCGGCATCGTCAGCCATGATGACCATGGCAACCTACTCGCGCCGTTCATCCGCACTGGCCGCCCCGATAAAGGCATGCCCGCCTTCCCCTCCATGAAAGATGATCAAATGCTCGGCATCGTCGCTTTCCTGCATCACCAGGCCGAGGCCGCGCTCCACAGCACCAAAGTGCCCGGTGATTATCCTCTGGCCAAACTACTGACCGGTAATGCCGACGCGGGAAAACGCTTCTTCAATGGCGTAGGCGAATGCTCCCAATGTCATTCACCGACGGGTGATCTTGCCGGCATCGCCAAAAAGTTCACGCCCGTTGACTTGCAGCAGCGTTTTGTTTATCCATTAGGGAAAAACATCGTCGTCACCGCAACCGTCACCACCGGAAAAGGCGAGCAATTCCAAGGCAAAGTCGTGAATGACGACGAGTTCAACATCGGCATCGAATGTCAAGATGGCCAGTATCGTTCCTGGCCGCGCGATCGCGTAAAGGTCGCTCTGCATGATCCGCTGGAAAAGCATCGCGAGCTCACCACCAAGTATTCTGACGCTGACGTCCATAACCTCTTCGCCTACCTGGAGACGCTGAAATAATGCAAAAACTGCTCTGCCTACTGCTATTCAGCGCAAACATCTGGGCGGCTGCTGACTTGGGAATCAATAAAGATTGGCCCACCTTCAATGGCGATTACACCGGCGCGCGCTACAGCCGCCTGGCGCAGATCGATCAGAGCAATGTCAACCACTTGACCCTGGCCTGGGTCCTGCAGCCGCAATCCGCTGGCATCAAATCCATGCCGCTCTCGGTTAACGGCGTTCTCTATTTCACGACGCCTGATAACGTCTGGGCCGCCGACGCGCGTACGGGCAAGATGGTTTGGCACTACTTCCGCGAATCCACCGGCGACCACATCGGCCAGCGCGGCGTGGGCATGTATAAGGATTGGCTCTTTTTTGAAACACCCGATTGTCATCTAATCTCGCTCGATGCTAAGAATGGAAAACTGCGCTGGGATATCGAACTGGCCGACGGCAAGCTCGGCTATTTCGGCACCATGGCGCCCCTGATCGTCCGGAATCACGTAATCGCCGGAGTGGGCGGCGACGTGACCGACATCCCCGGCTTCCTTGTATCCGTGGACCCCGAAACCGGCAAGCAGCAATGGAAATGGAATACCGAGCCCGGCGTCGGCGAACCCGGCGCGGAAACCTGGCCGCAAGGCACGGATGCCATCTCGCACGGCGGCGGCATGACCTGGATGACCGGCACCTATGATCCCGAATTAAACCAGCTTTACTGGGGAATCGGAAACCCCAACCCCGTTTTGAACGGCGACATCCGCAAAGGCGACAATCTCTACACCTGCTCCATTGTTTCGCTGAATCCCGACACCGGAAAACTAAACTGGCATTTCCAACCCTCGCCGCACGACACGCACGATTGGGATGCGAACCAAACCCCGATTATTTTCGACGACCAGTTCAACGGCGTCCACCGCAAGCTGCTCGCGCAAGCCAGCCGCAATGGCTTCTTTTTCGTTCTCGACCGCACCACCGGCGAGCACATGCTCACCAAGCCGTTCATCGAGACGAACTGGTCCACTGGAATCGATGCGAAAGGGCGGCCCATTCTCAATCCCGCCAAGGAGCCGAAGCCGGACGGTACGCTCGTCTCCCCAAGTTCCGATGGAGCCGCAAACTGGATGGCCCCATCCTTTAATCCCGAGACAAGGCTGTTCTACGTCAGTGCCCGCCGCCTCTTCAGCATCTTCTATATGACCGCCGACGGCAAACCCGAAGGCTGGGCCGGCCGCGACCGTGGCCTCTGGTCCACGTCTGTCATTGAAGCCATCGATTACCAAACTGGCGACATCCGTTGGAAGCACGAGATTGGCGAAGGCGAGGGAGTGGCCGGATTGCTTTCCACTGCCGGCAAACTCCTCTTCGCCGCCGACAACTCGGACAACCTGCTGGCGCTCGATCCGAAAACCGGCAAAACCATCTGGCACGTGCCATTGGGCGCTCGTATTCAAAGCGCGCCCATGACCTATGAACTCAATGGGAAACAATATCTGGTCGTTCCCGCCGGCGGCGTTCTCTTCGCCTGGACACTTCCGCAAGAGTAGCCTCGCGTGAAAACAAACGCCGTCCGCGCGCTCGAA
>DASXGT010000047.1:0-12450 GCA_036488895.1 Bryobacteraceae bacterium
GAGGTCCGTGTCCGGGGTGTTTGCGGGGCCGCATTCAGCGAAAAGAACCAGGTCCGGGGCATCAATCTGTTTATTCCTTCGCTGGACAATATTCGGACGATTACGCCCGGAACAGCCAATCCCTTTATGATTCCGGTTCAATCCATCAGCAGCATTCTGCGTTTTGGAGTGGTGGGCGCGGCCGGCCACCGGGTCAGAATCCAGGGTATTGTCAGCCTACAGCGTTCCGGCCAATATGCCTATATCAAGGGACGGGACGGCAGCACGCGCGTCGAATCCAGCCAGACGATCGGGCTGCAGGTCGGAGACGTGGTCGACGTGGTGGGCTTCCCTCTCATTGGCGAATATGCGCCTATACTCCAGCAAGCGCTCTTTCGTGTAATCGGTCACACTGCGCCGCCGCTTCCCGAACCCGTCAAAATCGAGCAATTAGCCGACGGCAAGCATGAAGGCGACCTGGTGCAAATCGACGCGCAGCTAATGGACCGCATGCTCACCCCGAATGAGCAAATCCTGATCACCGAGAACCACGGCGCCGTGATGCAATCCCAATTGGAAGATGCGCGGGCAGTGGGCCGGCTGCAAGGCATCCAGCCCGGCAGCGGTCTGCGGCTGGTGGGGATCTGTACCACTGGAAGGGACTATAAAGGCAGTCCGGGCGCCATCCGGCTGCTCTTGCGCAACCCCGCCGATATCCGTGTCATGTCCCGGCCTTCGTGGCTTACGTTCCGGAATGCGCTTTGGTTGGTAAGCGGCTTGAGCATCGTCATCCTGGCGATTATTTCCTGGCTCGAGGTTTTGCGGCGAAAGATCAGGCAGCAGACGCACATTATACGCAGCCGTCTTGAGAGTGAGGCTGCGCTCGAACATCGTTACCGGCAGCTGTTCGAGCGTAATCTTGCGGGCGTGTATCGCATGACCGTAGACGGCCGGTTTATCGATTGCAACGCGGCTTGCGCGCGAATGCTCGGTTATTTAGATCGCGATGATCTTCAGCATTGCGAATCCGGCGATGGTCCCGGATTATCCGCGGCTGTCATAGGACTGGTCACGGAGCACGGCAAAAGCGCCAGCTCGGAGCTTCACCTGCGGCGTAAAGACGGAAGCGAAATCTGGGCGCTGATTAATGCGAGCCTGCTTGAAGACGATCAAAACGCGATCATCGAGGGCACCATCATTGAAATTACGGAGCTGAAAGAAACCGTCAAAATGCTCCAGGAGCGCACCACCCAGCTGAGCGCGCTGGTGGAGAACAACCCGCTGGCCATTGCCGTGATGGACTCGCAGAGAAAAATCGTGATGTGCAATCCGGCCTTCGAAAGGCTCTTTCTCTTTAGCTCGGCCGAAGTCATTGGACGGCAGATTAACGACTGTATCTTGCCTCCGGAATTAGCCGAAGAGGCGGAGGATCACTTCCGTGCCCTCGAGGCAGGCGAGACCGTATTTAGAACAACTCGGCGTATGCGTAAAGACTCAACGCTCGTCGATGTGGAGGCTTACGGAGTGCCGCTCCTCATTGAGGGGCGAATTTGGGGATCTTATGGAATTTACCAGGACATTCAAGAACGGCTAGCGGCTGAAGCGGACCTGAGGAGGATGAAGGAAGTAGCGGAAGCGGCGAATCGGGCAAAAAGCACGTTTTTAGCCAACATCAGCCACGAGATCCGCACACCCTTGGGCGGGGTACTGATGGCGGCTAATCTAGCGGCGGCCGACCACCCCGATCCGAGTCAAAAGGAATACCTCGACATCATTATTGCGTCCGGTAAGTCGCTGCAGCTGCTGCTGAATGACGTGCTGGATTTGTCGAAAATCGAGGCCGACAAGATGGAGTTGCAGGTTTCCGATTTTTCGATTCGCGAGTGCCTGAAAGAATGCATTCGCTTGTTTCGAAATAACGCGCGGGAGAAGGGGCTTGAGCTCGCGTTGAGCGTGGGTGACAGTGTGCCGGATTTCGTTTCCGGCGATCCGTTGCGATTGCGCCAGATCATTCTGAATCTTGTCGGCAATGCGATCAAGTTCACGACGCGTGGCTCCGTCACGGTTTCAGTGCAATGCGGCGATTGCTTGGCCGGCCACTTGCCTTTCGAATTTTCCGTGGCGGACACGGGAATCGGCATTCCACCGGAAAAGCACTTGCTGGTCTTCCACGAATTTGAGCAAGCGGAGAACACAACCAGCCGGATTTTCGGGGGAACCGGTCTTGGTTTGGCCATCAGCAGCAAATTGGCGTGGCTCATGGGCGGCAAGATGTGGCTGGAAAGCGCCGTAGGGCGCGGGAGCACCTTCCGTTTCACGGCTAGCTTCGAAACGGCTACCGGCTGTCGGCAGCGCAGTGAGGTCATTGAGGCGGCGCCGGCGCCTGCGGGGTGCGAAAGTATCCTGCATGTTTTAATTGCCGAGGATAACGTGGTGAACCGGCTTCTACTAGTTCGCCAGCTCGAAAAAGCCGGACATGCGGTTACGGCCGTCAGCGATGGCAAGCAAGCCGTGGACATCTCCTTCGAACAGATCTTCGATGTGATTTTGATGGACGTTCACATGCCCGAAATGGATGGAATCGAAGCCACCCGCCAAATCCGCCTGCGGGAAAGAACTACAGGCTTGCACGTTCCGGTCATCGCCCTGACGGCCGGCGCCATGACGCAAGACCGCGATGCGTGTCTCGCGGCCGGCATGGATGCCTATGTTTCTAAGCCGGTCTATCCCGACGAACTGCTGTCCGCCGTGTCTCGCGTGCTTCAGTCTTCCCGGACGCGCCTGGTTGCGGCTCAATAAAAAACATTGACAAAATTCGTTGGCATAGATTATCTAAGTATAGATAGTCTTTACTAACCATGAAGCGTGGAAACGAACAACGGGACCTCCTGCCGGGCACTCTTGAAATGCTTGTCCTGCAAACTCTAAAACGGGATGCGCTGCACGGTTATGCGATTGCGCAATCCATCCAGCAAATTTCCGGGGACGTGCTGCAAGTAGAAGAAGGCTCTCTTTATCCGGCCTTGCAACGGCTGCTTCGCGAAGGTTGGGTGGCAGCCGAGTGGGGCATCTCGGCGCGAAACCGAAAGGTCCGCACCTACAAAATCACGCCCGCGGGCCGCAAACAACTGCAACGGGAAATAGCCGGATTTGACCGCCTGCTGGTTGGCATTGGACGGGTACTGAGGCCCGTTGAATCATGAATCCAATACGGCGCTGGTTCGAACGCAAGCGAGTAGATCGCGATCTCGCGGCCGAGATGACGGCGCATGCCGAGGAAAAGATCGAAGACCTGGTGGAGCAGGGAGTGAGCGAGGAAGAAGCCCGCTCCACGGTCCGCAAGCAATTTGGAAACGTGACGCTCCAGCGGGAGAATAGCCGTGAAGCCTGGGGCTGGAACGGCCTTGAGCAATTCGCGAAAGATCTGCGCTTCGCCTGCCGTTTGCTGGCGAAAACTCCGGGGTTCACGGTTACCGCGCTGTTGACGCTCATGCTCGGCATCGGGGCCAGTACGGCTGTCTTCACGCTTGTTGATTCGGTGATCCTCAAGCCGATGAGCTATCGCAATAGCGGCGAGCTTGTGGTTGCCTGGGAGCGCGTCCGGGCTTTATCAGGTGATCAAGTGGGTCCTAATCCCCGGCATGCGGATCTTTGGCGGAAACGCGCCACGGCGTTTGCCGGGTTGACCCTCCTGCAGCAAGGAGCACGAGGCGTGGCGTTTGGCGCCGAACATCCGCGCGTGGTGGGTGCTGTCGTTTCCACTCCAAACCTATTTGGCGTCCTGCAGGTAGAGCCGCTCCTCGGACGCACGTTTCGTCCGGAGGAGGGCATCGCGGGTCGTAACAATGTCGCCGTTATGACGTATTCCCTCTGGCAAAGTTTATTCCAGGGTGATCCGAACGTCATCGGCAAAACTCTCCGCGTAGCTGAAACACCTTGCCAAATCATTGGGGTTCTGCCTGAGAATTTCCGCTTCCCGAATGCAAATGCTCTTCGTTCCTTCAACTCGAAACAAACAATCAGCAGCGTCCCCGAGCCCGCGCTTTTCCTGCCCGCTGTCATAAATCTAGACAAGTTTGCCTGGAATGGCGAGTACGGTAATTGGATCGCTCTGGGACGCCTGAAGCCGGGCGTCAGCCTCGGGCAAGCTGACGCGCAACTTGCCTCCATTGAAACGCAGGTTCTGGCACAAATACCCGCGGGCGACCGTGACCTCGATCCCCGGCCAGGCGCACTTCAGGCGTACGTGCAACCAATGCAGGAAACCGTGGTGGGCGATTCGAAAACTGGATTATGGCTGTTGATGGCTGCCGTCACCGGTCTCATGCTCATTGCTTGCGTGAATCTGGCCAACGCTCAACTCGGGCGTGCAGCCGTCCGGCAACGGGAGGCCGCGCTGAGAAGTGCGCTGGGCGCATCAAAATGGCGCTTACTCACCTGCGCGTTTGCCGAGAATTTGCTGCTGGCCGGGACCGGCGGATTGGGCGGAATTGTCCTCGCCATCGGCGCATTAAACCTACTTCGACGCTACTCTCCGGTAGACCTTCCGCGCTTATCGGAAGTGCATCTCAATCTGACAGTGTTGGCCTTTTCGGTGATCCTTACCCTGGGTTCTTGCGTTCTATTCGGCATGCTGCCCGCGCTCAAGCTCATGCATGCCGATCCGCAGGCGGCGCTCCAACAGAATAACGGCCGGACCATCGGCAGCCGGCAGGGTCATCGTCTGCGTGTCTGGCTCATCGGCATGCAAGTCTTCGGGTGCACCGTGCTTTTGTTGGTAACCGGCCTCTTCTCAAAAAGCCTGCTTCATCTACTGCACCAGAAAAAAGGATTCGAAACCGCGCACGTGGCGGTTGCTGCAACTGATCTTGCAGGCAAACCATACAAGTCGCCGGGAAATCGCATCGCGTTTGACGATGCCGTTTTACGCCGACTGCGAGCCCTCCCCGGAGTCGAGTCGGCCGCCCTGGTGAGCGCCATGCCGCTCGAAGGAGAGACGTGGATTGACGGACTCCACCGGACAGACTCGCCAAATCAAAAAACGCCGCTTGTCAATATACGTTGGGTCAGTCCGGGATATTTTGAGACTATTCGCGAAAAGCTGGTTGCCGGGAGATTCTTCGAAGAGCATGACGGCAATCTAAACAGCATTGTTCTCTCCGAAGGAGAAGCGCGCTCTTTGTGGCCGGAAGGTGGCGCTGTTGGCGGTGAGGTCAAGACGGAGAACCGGAAGTTCACGGTTATCGGAGTAGTGGCCGATGCCCGCACCAATTCAGTCAAGTCAGCGCCCGCCAACACTGCTTATCTTCATTACGCGGATATGCCACCCTACGATCCATTTTTTCTCGTGCGCGGAAAACAATCCGCGGAGCTGTTGCTATCGGGCATGCGGCAGGCGATCTGGAGCCAGGGGGACGTTACCGTGGCGCGCGTCAAGACACTCGATTCCCAATTGACCGATTCGCTCGCGGCCGAACGCTTCCAAACATTCGTGTTGCTGACGTTTGCCGCCGCTGCGCTCCTGCTGGCGATGCTCGGAATCTATGGCGTTCTGAACTACGCCATGGTGAGCCGCCGCCAGGAAATCGGCGTCCGAATCGCCCTGGGCGCTACCAGCCGCCAGATCTACGCGCTGATTTTCAGCGAAGGCGGATCAGCGGTTCTCGGCGGCTTGGCTGCCGGTCTGATCGTCAGCATGTTTGCCGCCCGCTTGATCCAAAAACTGCTGTACGGCGTCCGCGCCGTGGATTCATCCGTCATCGTGGCAGTCCTGATGCTATTTCTCGCTGCCGCTCTGGCCGCCGCCTATCTGCCCGCCCGCCGCGCCGCTTCCGTCGATCCCATGGACGCTTTACGCTCCGAATAAAATCATGAACCCAATACGGCGCTGGTTCGAACGCAAGCGAGTAGATCGCGATCTCGCCGCCGAGATGACTGCGCATGTCGAGGAAAAAATCGAAGACCTGGTGGAGCAGGGAATGAGCGCGGAAGAAGCTCGCTCAAAGGTCCGCAAGCAATTCGGAAACGTGACGCTCCAGCGGGAGAATAGCCGCGAAGCTTGGGGCTGGAACGGCCTTGAGCAATTCGCGAAAGATCTGCGCTTCGCCTGCCGTCTGCTGCTGAAAACTCCGGGGTTCACGGTGACCGCGCTTTTGACGCTCACGCTCGGAATCGGCGCCAGCACGGCTGTCTTCACGCTGGTTGATTCCGTGATCCTCAAGCCGATGAGCTATCGCAACAGCGGCGAGCTTGTGGTCGCCTGGGAGCGCGTCCAGTTTTTGTCAAATGATCCTATGGGCCCCAATCCCAAGCATGTTGATCTTTGGCGGAAACGCGCCACGGCGTTTGCGGGGTTGACTCTCCTGCAGCAAGGAGCACGGGGAGTGGCGCTCGGCGCCGAACATCCACGCGTGGTGGGCTCTGTCGCCTCCGCTCCAAACCTGTTCGATGTCCTGCAGGTAGAGCCCTTTCTCGGACGCACCTTTCGCCCGGAAGATGGCGTTAAGGGCCGTGACAACGTCGCCGTTCTGACTTACTCGCTCTGGCAAAGTTTGTTTCACGGTGATCCGAACGTCATTGGAAAAACCATCCGCGTAACGGAAACATCTCGCCAGATCGTCGGGGTTTTGCCTGAGAATTTCCGTTTTCCGAATGAGAATTCTCTTCGTTCCTTCAAGTCGAAACAAGGAATCAGCAAAGTCGCGGAACCCTCGCTTTTCCTGCCCGCTGTGATTAATCCGAATGACTATGACTGGCATTCGGACTACGGCAACTGGACCGCTATCGGACGCTTGAAGTCAAACGTCAGCATCGGGCAAGCCAACGCGCAGCTCGCTTCCCTGGAAACCCGGATTCTCGCGCAAATACCCGCGAATTATGGTGACCACACTCCCGGCTCGCTGCAAGCGTTCGTGCAGCCAATGCAGGTAGCCGTGGTGGGCGATTCCAAAATTGCCTTATGGCTATTAATGGCTGCTGTCACCGGTCTGACGCTCATTGCTTGTCTGAATCTGGCGAATGCGCAACTCGGACGCGCAGTTGTCCGGCAACGGGAGGCAGCGTTGCGAAGCGCCTTGGGCGCATCGAAGTTGCGGTTGCTCATGGGTGCGTTTGCCGAAAACTTGCTGTTGGCCGGAACGGGTGGCTTGTCTGGAATTGTACTCGCGATGGGTGCATTGAGCCTGCTTCGGCGCTACTCTCTGGTTGACCTTCCGCGCTTATCGGAAGTTCATCTCAACACCGCGGTGCTAGGCTTTTCGCTGGCCGTCACGTTAGGTTCGTGCGTTCTATTCGGTATGGCGCCCGCGCTCCGGCTCATGCATGCCGATCCGCAGGCCGCTCTTCAGCAAAACAACGGCCGGACGATTGGCGGAAGGCAGAGCCGCAATCTGCGTGTGTGGCTCATCGGCTTGCAGGTTTTCGGCTGCACGGTGCTGTTGCTGGTGACCGGCCTCTTCTCGAAAAGCTTGCTTCATCTGCTGCACCAGGAAAAAGGATTCGAATCCGCGCACGTGGCAATTGCTGGAATTAGTCTTCCTCGCAAAACGTACAATTCGGCGGCAACTCGTATCGCATTCGACGATGCCATTTTGCATGAACTGCAAACCATCCCCGGAACGGAGTCGGCCGCGCTAGTCAGCACCATGCCGCTGGAAGGAGAATCATCGATTGAATGGCTTGACCCGACAGATGCGCCGCGTCCAAAAAAATTGTTCGTCAACATACGGTGGGTCAGTCCCGGATATTTTGAGACTCTTCAAGAAAAGCTGATAGCCGGAAGATTCTTCGAAGAGCGTGACCGCAATCTGCACAGCATCATTCTTTCGCAAAACGAAGCGCGGGTCCTATGGGCAAAGGGCGATCCGATCGGCCGGCAGGTAAAGAGGGAGAACGGAATTTTCACCGTCATTGGGGTAGTGGCTGACGCCCGCACCACTTCGCTCAAGGCAACGGCCACCAATACGGCTTATCTACATTACACAGACGGGCCGCCCTACGATCCGTTATTCCTGGTGCGGGGGAAACAATCCGCCGATCTGTTAGTGGCGGCAATGTGGCAGACCATCTGGAGCCAGGCGTCAGATATCACTATTACGCGCGTTAAGACACTCGATTCCCAATTAAGTGATTCGCTCGCGGCCGAGCGCTTCCAGACATTCGTCTTGCTGGCGTTTGCGGCCGCTGCGCTCCTGCTGGCGATGCTCGGGATTTACGGAGTTCTGAACTACGCCATGGTGAGCCGCCGCCAGGAAATCGGCGTCCGAATCGCCCTGGGCGCCACGCGCCGCCAGATCTACGCGCTGATCTTCAGCGAAGGCGGATCGGCGGTTCTCGGCGGCTTGGCTGCCGGTCTGATCGTCAGCATGTTTGCCGCCCGCTTGATTCAAAAACTGCTGTACGGCGTTCGCGCCGTGGACCCGCCAGTCGTCGCGGCGGTGGTAATTCTTTTTCTCGCCGCCGCTCTGGCCGCCGCCTATCTACCCGCCCGCCGCGCCGCTTCCGTCGATCCCATGGACGCTTTGCGCGCCGAATGAGTAGATACAAGTGTATAAACTAGAAACGAGAAAAAAGCAGCATGGCATCGGTTACCGCAGTGGCGAAGTGGGGAAATGCCCGGGCTATCCGGATTCCTAAGTCCGTCTTGCAGAAAGCAAATCTGCGCGAAGGAGACGCAGTTGTTTTCGAAGTAACGATGCCTGGCGTTATTGTTGTGCGCGCCGCGCGGACTCAGCCAGCGCTGGAAGATCTCGTCGCGGGAATCACACCGCAAAACCGCCATGGCGAAACCGGTTGGGGGAAGCCGAGAGGCAACGAAGTCTGGTGAGCAAAGCTTGAGAAATCTATCCCGCGGCCCCCTCAGAACCCCGCCCCGCAAAACCCAATCACCCTGCGTTCTATAATTTGGACAGTGTGATATGAACATACCCATCCGTGTACTCGTGGCCAAGCCTGGCCTCGATGGACACGATCGCGGCGCAAAAGTGATTGCACGAGCACTGCGCGACGCGGGTATGGAAGTAATCTACACCGGTCTGCGGCAAACGCCGGAGATGATCGTGAATGCCGCTTTGCAGGAAGATGTTCAGGTGATCGGGTTGTCAATTCTCTCGGGTGCGCACAATGCCATTGTGCCGCGCGTGATGGAATTGCTGCGCGAAAAAGAAATGACCGGCGTGCTGGTCATCGCAGGTGGAATCATCCCGGATGATGACGCCGCCGAACTCAAGAAGCTCGGGGTTGCGGAAGTATTCCAACCCGGCGCGTCGCTTGAGCGAATTACCCGCTTCATCCGCGAATCGGTAAAACAGGTAAGCCTGAGTTAAGGCTGTCCAGAAAGATCCGTATTGCACCTCATGATTGAACAGCGCAACGGACAGAAAAGGAAATTGATGCAAGACAGACTGAACATCGCCGTGTTCGTCGATTATGACAACATAGAAATAGGCGTTAAGTCGACCCTCCGGCGAGAATTCGATGTTTCGCTCCCGCTCGGAGCTTTGAAAGAACGCGGCGATTTAGTAGCAAAGTTCGCCTACGCCAATTGGGGACGCCAGGAAGGCGCAACCCGGCAGATGGCCGAGAACGCCGTACAAATGGTGCAGCGCATTCCCTCGCCGCGCGGCGACAAGAATGGCGCTGATATCAATCTGGCGCTGGATGCGCTGGAAATGGCGTTTACCCATGCCCATGTCAACGCATTTGCCATTGTCAGCGGCGATAGCGATTTTATTCCACTCGTGAACAAGCTCAAGGAATACGGCAAAACCGTGTTCGTGGTGGGCGGAAAGGCCTTCACCAGCACGATTCTGCAACAGAACTGTCACGAGTTCGTCAGCTACGAATCGCTGCTCGAAGACGGTGCCAGCATTGTGGCCTCGCCCATGCCCGATCGTCGTGAACGCATGGATCGGCCCGAGCGCGCCGACCGGCCCGACCGGCAAGAGCGGATGGACCGTTCCAAGGACAAGCGCGAGCGCGGCGTCCGCCCGGCCCCGCTTGACCTCACCCAGGCCATGCCTCTGGTGGAGCGCGCTCTGCAGGTGTTGGAGCGCCGCGCCGTTCAACCGCAGCTTGGTCTTTTGAAGAGCACCATGCTGCAGCTCGATCCGGCCTTCAGCGAGCGCGCTTACGGCGCCGGCAGCTTCTCCGACTTTGTCGAGAAACTCAAAAAGGCCGAATACATCAACGTCAGCGGCTCCGGCGGCCGTTACATTATTGAACGCCGCGGCGGCGGTCATGGCCCCGAAAAGGTAGCCGCCCGTCCGGATGAAGCGCTACCCGCGCTGCGCGATGTTCTGGAAACGCACCGCATGGAGCTCGAAGAAGGCGGCGCTACCGCCGAAGAGCTGGAACAGTGGATGTCAGCCGAACATCCCGATTTCAATTTGGCGAAGTTCGGATTTCAGCAGTTCTCCGAACTGCTGAATTATGCGCAAGACAAAACCGTAGTGCGCGCCGAGCCTGACGAAGAACGCGGCCTGATGGTGCAGTTGGGCGCGGAGTTCTACCCGCCTGCATTGCCGGAAGCTCCGCCCGAGACGATTAACGAAGAAGAGGAAGACGAGCCGCAGCCGATTGTGGAAGGCCAGCCCACCATCTTCGAGCCCAATCCGCCGCCGCCTAAGCCCAAGAAGACTGCGACAAGAAAGCGCGCCCCAGCGGGTTCAACCGCCAACCGGCGTCCGCGCAAGCGCAAACCGGAATAGCCGGCGGGGCGGGTATTCCGCCTGCCCTCGTCGCGCCTTTTTTCGGCAAAATAATTAGGAACTTTACTATTTCCTTTGGAATCGAACGGGAGTGAATGAGGATCCCCGCGAGACGTTTTATCACGACCGGTTGCGCCAGTATGGCGGCCAGTACGCCGGTTTTGATTTTGCGTCCATGGAGACCATGCTGAGCTTGCTATACACCTATGACCTTCTGCATCAGGCGACGGGCCGGTATATGGCGGAATATGGGCTGTCCAAGTCCTCGGTCAATATCCTGATGATATTGCGCTATGGCCCCGCGCGCGGTATGCAATTGCATGAGCTGGGTGAGCTGCTGCTGGTCAGCCGGGCGAATATTACGGGACTTATCGATCATTTGGAAGAGAAGGGCTATGTGACGCGCTCCGTTGACCCGGAAGACCGGCGCGCGCGCTACGCCCGGATCACCTCAGAGGCCGAGGCGCTGCTCGATGAGTTTATTCCCGTGCATTGCGGCAAAGTAAAGAGTATGTTGCACGGTCTATCGGAGGATGAGAAGGACACGCTTTTGCATCTTTTGAAAAAAGCGCGCGCCAGCATCTGGGAGCATCATGCCTGGGAATTGGAGTCGGTGGATAATTTGTCAAGGGCTGGAATAGCGGGAGTGGAAAATGGCGGACGTTGAGGAAAAGCATGAGGTGTCGCGGGAACCTGGCGAAGATGCCGAATCCCTGAAAAAATCGCAGCCAGGCCGCACGCGTACGGTCCGGTTTGTTTTGCTGGCGCTGCTAGTTGTGGCGGTGGTAGCTGCGATCCCCATTTCCGCCTACTATTCGGCGCGTGAATCGACCGACGACGCGCAAGTGGACGGCGATATCGTGCCTATCAGCGCGCGTATCACCGGGACGGTCGTCGAAATTTTGGTGAGGGACAACGAGGCCGTTAAAGCCGGGCAGCCGCTGGTCCGTTTAGATCCCGCGGATTATCAGGTAAGCCTGGCGCAGGCCCAAGCGGCGTTGGCCAGCGCGATGGCTAATACCCTGGAAACGGGCGTGAATGTCCCGCTTACCAACATCAATACCCGCACGCTGGTAACCACCAGCTCATCGCAAACCATAGAAGCGCAGGCGGCGGTCGCCTCGGCGCAGCAGGGCGTAGACACGGCGCGCGCCAGGCTGAACTCCGCGAATTCCGATCTGGCGGGCAAGCAGGCAGATTTGGTGAAGGCCCAGAAGGATTTGGTGCGGCTCAAGGAACTCGTGGATAAAGACGAGATTTCGAAACAGGACTACGATGCGGCCGTGGCGGCCGAGCAGAGTGGCGCCGCCGATGTGGAGTCGGCAAAAGCGGACGCGGTGGCGGCGCAGCACCAGCTCGATCAAGCCATTTCCGATGTGGCTCAAGCCAAGGCCAAGCTCGCTACCGCCACGGCTACCCAGCGGCAAAGCGAAGAACTCCGGCCTAAACAGCAGGCCGTCAGCGAAGCGCGGCACAAACAGGCGGAAGCCCAGGTAAAGCAAAGCCAGGCGAATCTGGACCAGGCGAAGTTGAACATGGATTACACCTTGATCAAAGCTCCGGTGGACGGCGTGGTCAGCCGCAGAACGGCGCAAATTGGATTGCAGGTCTCGCCCGGTCAACAAGTGATGGCGCTGGTTCCGCTCGAAAATATTTGGATCACGGCGAATTTCAAAGAGACGCAGCTCAAGAAAATGCGCGTCGGGCAAAAAGTGGAATTTGAAGTGGATACCTACGGCAGCAGCCGCAAGTATCGCGGACACAT